>NZ_JAVIWQ010000002.1:603632-905449 GCF_034313965.1 Herbaspirillum sp. RTI4 | reverse complement strand
CGTTCGACGTTATGACGGGCGCATTCGGCCAGCATGAGCGGATCGGCACCGGCGATTTGCACCGCTTTCGGTTCCATTTCGCCGTCGTGATTGGTGCGGCGCGTGCTTTTGTCGCTATTCCACAGACGCGGATTGGACGCGGCCATCTCGGACACGGCATAGCCTGCGCCGAGCTGCTTGCACAACTGACGGAACGGGCGATCGGTCACGCCCGCCATCGGCGCGACGAACACATTGTTGCTCAGGAGATAGGGGCCGATATTCACGGGGCGTCCAGAAAAAAGGGAATAGCACGGCGCGCCCATAGTGCAGGGCTGGTTTTCGCATACAGGCAAATACGGGGTTTCAGAACGCGCAGGGGGCCTATTTTAGCCGATCTGAGTAACAGCTACCTGACGGTCTCATCCAGCGCGGCTTGCGGCAAATGCGCGACGTCGCCCCAGTTTTTCAGGTGCAGCGCCACGCCATCCCAGTGGAAGCGGTTAATGCTGGCGTTGAAAATTTCAAAATCGCGCACGGTGGCTATCGATGCGCCGGTCGCAGCGCGGTGCAGGCATTCCAGCACACCGCCATGCGTAACGATGGCGATACATCGCCGCTCATGTTGTTCGCGTTGCCCACGATGTTCCATTGCTGCCAGTCGAGTAACAGCCGCCACGCTGCGGGTCATGAAGTCGCGCAAGGTTTCGGCGGGCTGATCGCCGTCCGGGTAGCGTGCATCGAGATCGCGCCGCTGCCAGGCCGCGTATTGCTGCGGATAAAGGGTCTCGATGTCGGCATGCTGCAGTCCCTCGAATGCGCCGAAACAGCGTTCGCGCAAGGCCGGATCAATCTGCGGCACGATGCCGTGCGGATTGGCCAGCGCCACGGCGGTTTGCCGGGCGCGTTCGAGATCGCTACAGTAAATCGCGTCCAGCGCTTCGCTGCGCAAGGCCAGCGCCAGCCGCTCGGCCTGCAGCTGGCCTTGCGCGTTGAGGGGGATGTCCTTGAAGCCCTGTAGTCGCCGCTCCACATTCCAGTCAGTTTCGCCGTGGCGGATCAACAGGATGTCGGTCATGCCAGTGTGATGCGCGCGAATTTGCGTTTGCCAACTTGCAGTACGAAACAACCGGCGTCGACTTTCAAGCCCTTGTCGCTGATCACCGCGCCGTCGATGCGTACGCCGCCCTGCTCGACCATGCGCAAGGCCTCCGAGGTAGACGGACACAAATTGGCTTGTTTGAGCAACTGGCCGATACCGAGTGGCGCGCCGCTCAGACTGATTTCGTCGATGTCGTCAGGAATGCCGCCCTTGGAGCGGTTGACGAAGTCGGCCAGCGCGTCTTCGGCGGCTTGACGCGAGTGGAAACGCGTGACGATTTCCTGACCCAGCGCCACTTTGATATCGCGCGGATTGCTGCCTTCCGCGACCTGCTGCCGGAGCCCGGCGATGTGGGCCAGCGATTGCATCGACAGCAACTCGTAGTAGCGCCACATCATGGAGTCCGAAATGCTCATCAGTTTGGCAAACATGGTGTTGGCCGGTTCGGTGATGCCGATGTAATTGTTTTTCGACTTCGACATCTTGTCCACGCCGTCCAGACCTTCCAGCAGTGGCATGGTGAGAATGCATTGCGGTTCCTGGCCGAAATCCTTTTGCAGTTCGCGCCCTACCAGCAGATTGAATTTCTGATCGGTGCCGCCCAGTTCCAGATCGGCTTTCAGCGCGACCGAGTCATAGCCCTGCATCAGCGGGTACAGGAACTCATGGACCGAAATCGGCGTGCCTTCTTTAAAGCGCTTGGTGAAATCGTCGCGTTCCATCATGCGCGCCACCGTGTAGCGCGAGGCCAGCTGGATCATGCCGCGGCTACCGAGCGGATCGCACCACTCGGAGTTATAGCGAATTTCCGTGCGGGAGGCGTCCAGCACCAGACTGGCTTGCGCGAAATAGGTCTGGGCGTTGACTTCAATCTGTTCGCGCGTCAGTGGCGGCCGGGTTACATTGCGGCCCGAAGGGTCGCCGATCATCGACGTGAAATCGCCGATCAGGAAAATCACGTTATGGCCGATGTCCTGCAATTGCCGCATCTTGTTGAGTACCACCGTATGGCCCAGATGCAGATCGGGCGCCGTCGGATCGAGGCCCAGCTTGATGCGTAGTGGCGTACCGCTCAGTTCCGAGCGCGCCAGTTTTTGCGCAAACTCTGATTCAATCAACAACTCTTCCGCGCCGCGACGGGCAATGGCCAGCGCCTCCTGCACGCGATCAGACAGCGGCAGCGGGGCCGTGGACAGGGCTGTGGATTGAGGGGGAAGAGGAGGAGACTGCAAGTCGGAGGTCATCAGATAAGTGCCAATAAATAAAAATAAGGAGCGGAAATGCGGGAGATACGGGGAGATACGAATACTAAAGTTTGTAACAAATGAGGGGATGGCAAAAAAGCGGAAAAATCCGTGGTTATAATGGCCGCCACTGTTATTTCTTACCGCCACACCCGCCATCGCCGCCTGTTACAGATTTGTCTAGTAAGGCGCGCATATTGCCCGGCGACTGAAAAGTCAACTTCGTCAGCGCCCACCCGCTAAACCGCAAATTTTAACGTATTGCATGACTCCCATCGATAAATTATCCGCTCCTATCCTTCGCGTTATCGCTCGCAGCAATTTACTGGTACGCACCACCTCACGTAAAACCCGTGTCCTGTCAGCAGGCGCCCTGTTCCTGGGTGCTTGCGCATTCGGCGCGGCCGGCTTCGCCCCCGACAGCTACGACGCCGATGCGCCGCCGGTCACGGAAATTGTCGAAGCGCTGAAGCTGCCCGATCTGACCGCGCAGATCGACGAGCTGGAACAACGCCCGCATCTCTACATCACCGAAGAAAAAGTGCGCTCGGGCGATACGCTGAGCAAACTGCTGCAACGCCTCGGCGTGGACGATGACGAAGCAACCAGCTTCATCAAATCCAACGAACTGGCGCGCGCCGTGATGCGCCTGAAACCGGGCACGAACGTCCTGGTGCAAACCGATGAAGAGGGCCGTCTCTTACAACTAAGTACCAGTCTGAACGCCAAAAAAGACGACGATGCCAGTAATCTGGTCATTAGCCGCGAGGGTGCGGACGAACACTTCACCGCCGTCAAGGTCGCGCTCAATCTGGAACGCCGCGTCGAAATGCGCTCGGGAACGATACGCTCGTCGCTGTTTGCCGCGACCGATGCGGCAGCGGTACCGGACGCCGTGGCCGCCCAGATCGTCGATATGTTTTCGTCCAGCATCGACTTTGCCTCCGACCTGCGGCGCGGCGACCGATTCAATGTCGTCTTTGAAAGTTTCTGGCACAACGGTCATCTGATGCGCAGCGGACGCATACTCGCCGCCGAATTCATCAATGCCGGTGTCACCAACAAGGCGATGTGGTTCGAGCCGCCGGGCGGCAAACTGGCCGGCGGTTATTACTCCGGCGACGGCAAATCGCTGAAAAAAGCCTTTTTGAAAACACCGCTGGCCTATACCCGCATTTCTTCCGGCTTTGCCATGCGACTGCATCCGATTTCCGGTCTGTGGAAGAAGCACACTGGCGTCGATTTTGCGGCACCGACCGGCACGCCGATCCGCGCCTCGGGCGATGGCGTGGTGGAATTCGTTGGCAAGCAGAACGGCTACGGCAATATCGTGGTGCTCAAGCACTGGTCGAACTATTCCACTGCCTACGGCCACATGAGCGCCTTCGCCAGCGGCTTGCGTAAAGGTGAACGCGTCACGCAGGGTCAGCTGATCGGCTATGTCGGTTCGACTGGCTGGGCGACCGGCCCGCATCTGCATTATGAATTCCGCATCAGTAACCAGCCGCAAAATCCCATGACGGTGGATATCCCTAACGCCACCCCGCTGACCACCGCGCAGCTGCAACAATTCACGCTGGTCGGCATGGACATGAACCGACGACTGGCGCTGTTGCAACCGCCGGGTGACCCTAGTACCCGACTGGCCCGCAAGTAAGCAACCCTCAGCATCACTCCATCTCCATAAGCCCCCGTCCGGCCTGCATGGCGGCGGCGGGCAATTCCCACCGGCCGCCCTGTAGAATGCCCGGCATATCCCCGCTGGAGTATTTCATGGCCGCACCTTCGCGCAATTTGTATATCGGCCTGATGTCGGGCACCAGTCTGGACGGCGTCGATGGCGTGCTGGCGTCGTTTTCCGATAACGACACTGCCCCGACCCTCCTCACCCTGGCCGACGCCTACGTCGAATTCCCCTCCGCATTGCGCGCCAGTCTGATGGCGCTACAGGTTTCCGGCACGGATGAAATCGACCGCGAAGCGCTCGCTGCCAACGAACTGGTCCGGCATTACGCCGCCTGCGTCGAACAACTATTACTGCAAAGCGGCTGCGCAGCGGCCGACATCAGTGCCATCGGCGCGCATGGACAAACCATCCGGCATCAGCCTCACCGCGGTTACACGCGCCAGACTAACAACCCTGCGCTGCTGGCAGAACTGTGCGGCATCGATGTGATTGCCGATTTCCGTAGCCGCGACGTGGCCGCCGGCGGTCAGGGCGCGCCACTGGTGCCTGCTTTTCACCGCGCCGTATTCGGCAGTCAGGACGCCGCCAGAGTGACCGTCAATATCGGCGGCATCGCCAATATCAGCATTTTGCCGGCCGAGGCCGCCGCGCATACGGCTGGCTTCGACACCGGCCCCGGCAACGTCTTAATGGACGGCTGGATTCTGCGACACCAAGGACACGCCTACGACGCCGACGGTGCATGGGCCGGCAGCGGCACTGTCCGGCAGGATGTACTGAAGGTATTGAGGCAGGAAGATTTTTTCGCGCTGCCGCCGCCGAAAAGCACCGGGCGCGATCTGTTTCACATGGCATGGCTGGATGCGCGGCTGGCGTGCTGTCCGACGTATCCCGCCGCCGATATTCAGGCCACGCTCACCGCATTGACGGCAAGCACCATCGCCGAGGCCATGCAGCGCCACGCACCAGACGCGCGTCAGCTTTATGTGTGCGGCGGCGGGGCTTACAACGGCGTGCTGATGCAAGCACTGCGCACCCGGCTGTCCAGTCCCGGTCAGGAAGTGACGGTTGCCTCCACTGCCGTGTTGGGCGTTGCGCCGAATCAGGTCGAAGCACTGGCTTTTGCCTGGCTGGCGCAGCGCTTCAGTGTGCGTCAGCCGGGCAATCTGCCTGCTGTCACCGGGGCCGTCGGGCTGCGTGTGCTGGGGGCTTTGTATCCGGCTTAGGGAGTGGCTTGATAGGTGGCAATTCCGCTGCTCCCATGCGTCGCAGAATCAGACTGCCGCGCATGGCCAGATAGCCTGAGCCGCGGTTCTTGTCGTAGAAACGCGGACGCGGCAACATCACCGCCAGCCGCGCTGCCTGCGCCGCCCCCAGACCGGCGGCGGAACCGCCGTAGTAATGCCGGGCCGCCGCCTCCGCGCCAAATACGCCATTACCCCATTCGACCACATTGAGATAAATCTCGAAGATGCGTCGCTTATCCAGCAACATCTCCAGCATGTAAGTGATGATCAGCTCCTGCCCCTTGCGCAGATAGCTGCGCTGATTGGAAAGAAACAGGTTTTTCGCCAGTTGCTGGGTGATCGTCGAACCGCCGGCCACGACCTTTCCCTTGCGATTATTTTTTTCGTAGGCCTTTTCCAGCGCATCCCAATCGATGCCCTCATGCTCTGAGAAATTCGAATCTTCGGAGGCAATGATGGCGCGTTTCAGATTGTTCGAAATGCGCTCGTAAGGCATCCAGATGAATTGCAGTTGCGCATCGGGATTCTGCTGGCGCAGCACCGACAGTTGCTCGCGCATGAAACTGGTACTGCCCGGGTTGTGATTGGCCCACCATGCAATTTGCAGGAAAAAATATAGTTGCAGCGCCAGCACCAGCAGCACACTCAACAGGATCAGCCGCCACAGCCATTTGCGGATTTGTTTCATGGATACTTCCCTTTTTATTCGATCCGGACGCGCATGTACGCGCTATGCGCCATCAGCAGCAAGGCACGCCAGATGCCCGGTCTTTTTTATTGATGGAAGCACCGATGAAGCAACTGCGCGGCTCCGACTTTGCGCCACTCACATCACTTATTCAGCACTTCCTTATCTGTTTTTAATCTGTGTATTTCCCGTATTACAAACTACTGCGCAAACGCGTAAAGATTTCCTCTGTCTGTGGCCGCACACCACGCCACAAGAGGAAGGCTTCCGCCGCCTGCTCTACCAACATGCCCAAGCCGTCGCGCACCTGCGCACCATGCCCCGAGGCGAACTGCATGAACGCCGTCGGCTGACTGGCGTACATCATGTCATAGGCCAACGTAGAAGGGCCGAACACTTCGGGTGGCAAGGGTGGCACCGCTCCCGCCAGACTGGCGGAAGTGGCGTTAATGATGAGATCGAAAGTCCCTTCCAGCGCAGCATAATCGCAGGCATCGATCGGGCCGTCGGCGGCAAACTGACTGGCCAGTTGCGCAGCCTTGTCCGCCGTGCGATTCGCAATCACCAGCTGACGCGGCCGACCGACCAGCAATGGCAGCAACGCGCCCCGCGCCGCGCCGCCCGCGCCAAGCAAGAGGATGCGCTTGCCGTCCAGCGTAACACCAGCATTGCGAACGATATCGGCCACCAGCCCTGCGCCATCGGTGTTGTCGCCGAAAATTCGCTCGCCGTCGAACAGCAGGGTATTGACGGCACCGGCGCGCTGCGCACGCGGGCTCAGCTCCGTCGCCAGCGCATAGGCTTCGAGCTTGAATGGCAAGGTGACATTAACGCCCTTGCTGTGCTTGCCTCCGTCAGCGCGCCATTGCTGCAGCGTGGCAGCGAAACCGTCCAGCGGCGCCAGCAGCCGCTCATAGCGCATTGACTCGCCGGTCTGCGCGGCGAATGCCGCATGGATCTCCGGCGATTTGCTATGCGCTACCGGATTGCCGACTACTGCGTATAAATCCATTGTCATTCCTCTTTCATGAATACTTGCTGCGGAGGATGGAAGCACTCCCCCTCATCGGCGGCTGCCGGGCAAATCGGTCTGCAATCCCTGCTCGCGGCTGAAGGTGAAGCGGGTAATGATTTCCCATACATCGTCCTTGCCGCTGGTGCGCATGTTATCCGGGAAACGGCCGAACGGTGCGGCGCGTCGCACGATTGCCAGCGCCGCATTGTCCAGCGCCGCATTGCCGGAGCTGCGCTCCACGCGTGCGCCGCCATCGCGCTGGTAAATCGTACCGTCCTGAAACACCGGAATCGACAGCACCAGCTGCCCGTACAGCTTGACGCCGTCCTTCTGGGGGAAATCCAGCGTGCCGATTTTTTCTATTTTGTCTTGCAGGCTCTTGTAGTACACCGCGTAGCCGACCTGAATGGTGCTGGGGGTGATCTGGGTTTTTTTCGGGCGCTTGTTGTAGTCCTCGATGTTTTTGGCGATTTCGGCTTCCAGCCGCGCCACGGCCTTGGCGCTGTCGAACAGTTCGCGTCCGTCGACCTGCGACGGCTGCGGCGGCTGTGCAAGTTTCCCCTGCGCTACGCTCAGCGCGGTCTGCCGCTGCATCTGCGCCAGGATTTGCTGTTGCCGCGCCTCCAGTTCAGCGACCCGGCGACTGCTCGCCTTGGCGTTCTGACCATCCTCCAGCTTGCGCATATCGGGCAAGGGCGACTTGGCGCGGCCCTGCTCGGCGTTACCGCCGCCATCGAGATTGGCCTGCGCCAGCGCGTCCGCGTGAAGCGGTTTGCTGTCGTGCTTGGCATTGACCAGAATCACTTCCAGGCTGGCGTCGGAGGGCTTGAGGCGAAAGGCATTGGGCGCGACAAAATGGATCGCCAGCAGCGCGCCATGCACTAGCAAGGACACACCGAGAGCAATGACCAGAATGCGCTGTTGAGAAAAAAATTTCACGCCGGTACCGGTTGAAAAAAACAGACTACAAAGTTGCCGCACCCGAATTTTCGGCGTCGCTGGCATCGGCTTGAGGGGTAATCGCTTCGGCACGCTCTTCTTCGAGGGCGACCTCCTTGTCGTCAGCATTGCCGTCGCCGCCATCGGGATCCTCCACACCATCGACAGCACCGATGGCGTCTTCCTCCTCATCGGCATCGGGCAGGTCGGCAGATTCGGCAGACTGTGCAGCGGGAATTTCCAGCAAGCGCGCTTCCACTGTCAGATCGACCTCGTCCCAACGCAGCAGCTCCAGCTTGACCTGCAAGCCACGCGCCACCGAAGGCATGCCGGGCAAGCGAATCACCAGCGGGATTTCCGTCAGGCGCAGTATCTCGTCCTTGAGCACGACGGCATCGACCTGCCGCGCTTCTTGCTGCGTCAGCCAGCGCAAGCACCAGTAGCGCTCCATGTTCGATTGAAAGTCGGAGTAACCGGCATAGGCCGCTTCAAAAGCTGAAACGATAGCGAACAAATCCGCATCGCGCGGCTTGAACGGCGCGACCAGCGGCGCGGCGATGCCATGCTCGACGCAGGCCAGAATCTGCCATTGATTGACCAGATCGGTATAGCGCCGCAGCGGCGACGTGCTCCACGCATACTGATCCACGCCCAGCCCCTGATGCGGCGCGGCATGGGTCACCATGCGCACCTGCATCTTGGCCGCCCAGCCAGTGCCGCCGCCACCGCCTTGTGCGCGATAAATTCCCGGTACGCCGTGGTCGGCCATCAGCTTGCCCCAGGTGCTGTTGGCGAAGATCATCAGTTCGGCCACGATTTTGTCGAGCGGCGCGCCGCGTTTGCGACGGGCGATGCTGACGATGCCGTCGTCGACATAAAAGTTGAAATCGACGCGATTGTTTTGTTCCGGCCGCAGACCGAAGCCGGCGCGCTTTTCCATCCGCCCCTGTTCCAGCGCCTGCACCCACGGCCACAGCAGGGCAAATTCAGCCTTGTGCGGATAGTCGCCACTGCCCTCGGTGAGCGCTTCTTCGGTAACGTGTTCGTCGAGATCGTTATGCCGCAAGTTAGCGACAATCGGCACCAGCTCGGCCCGGGTTTCGGTACTGATGACGCTCCAGTCCTCGGGATTGAGCGTGGCGTACAGCGAGACTGCCGGCCGCGCCGTACCGGCGTCGAGCGTGAAGGTCTGCACCAGCGAATCGGGCAGCATGGTGATTTTTTCACCCGGCATGTAGACGGTGGACATGCGCTGACGCGCCAGAACGTCGATAGCGTCGTCGCGCTTGATGCCCAGCCCCGGTGCGGCGATATGGATGCCGACCCGCAAGGTACCGTCGGCCAGCGTGACGACCGAGATGGCATCGTCGATTTCAGTGGTGGTCACGTCATCGATGGAAAACGCTTGCACATCGGCCAGCGGCAATGTCGGCGCAGTGGGCGCGACCAGCGGCGGAAAATCCGTACCCTTAGGGAAAAAATCCTGCAGGAAGCGGGCGTAATGCAAATCCTTGGGACTGTCGATGCCGCCCAGCGCCAGAATCAGTCGCTGCGGCGTGGTTTGCAATTGCTTGCAGGCGGCATCCAGCGCCTTGTATTCGATACCGTTCTTGTCCGGCTTGAACAGTAGTTGTATCGCCATTGCCCGCAGCGGCAGCGGCAGGCGCTGCGCCACCAGTTCGTCCACATAACCCTGTTGTTGCAACAGCAGCAAGCGCTTCTTTTCTTGTCCGGCTAGCGCGGCCTGTAATGCGGCGGCGGGGGCGGCCTTGAAGCGGCCTTTGCCTTTTCGGTAGAAATACACGGGCGCGCTGTGCAGACGCATCAGCAAACCGGCGGCTTCCTGCGGCAACAGCGCATGACCGAAATATTCCTGACCCAGTTCGGCATAGCCGAATTCCTCGGCACCGGCGACTTCCCATAAAAATTCCAGATCGATGGTGTCTGCCACGACCTGTCCATCCAACAGCAACTGTGCCGGGGCCGGAGTAGCAAATTGCAACAGCACGTCGCGCGATTTAATCTTGCTGCGCTTGCCGGAAGCCATCTCGACCTGATAGGCCTCGCCTTGCTGGGACATTACGCTGCCGGCTTTGAGGTCACCGGATTCTTCAAATAATAAATTCATGTCATTTCAATCATGGGTTCGGGGTTTGCCCTACATGCGCACGCAGATGCAGCGATAAACGAGCTAAACCGGGCTAAAAACGGGCTAAAGGTTGCGACTATCAGTCGGCGCGACCATCGTCAATTCGTCGATGGCCGGTAAGAAAATTTCGGTTACTAACAACACGGCATTGCCGCGCAGGAACAGCGAGCGGCGCGCATGGAGCGATGGCATGGACGGCTTGCCGAGTGCGCCGCCCAGCTGGCGCACTAGAGGATGATGACTGTGCAAACGGGCAAAATGCAAGGGGCCGCGTCGCACCAGCGGATCGGCAAACAAGGCCTCGCCCAGAGGACGCTCACCGAGCTGGCTGAAAAACGGCCAGTCGGCCTGCCCTGCCGCCAGCGTAGTATGACCGAATACCAGGGGCCGACCGTCGCCGCACAACAATACATCGCGCTGCTGTACGCGGCTACGCGGCGGCAAACCCAGCAGCACGGCCTCGTCGGCCTGACAGCGCCCACTCGCTTGCCGCAAACGCTGCACGTCGAATTGACGGCAGTGCGCCATCAGCTTGACTGTCATTGATGCGGGGTCGGTCAGCCAGCGGCGCAGATACGGCGGCGGGCGGACGGCATTGACGTGGTCCCACCAGTGCGAGGTGCGGCGAACGGGGGACACTATCTTCATGCGCCGGTAGCCGACGACGGTGTTGCCGCGCCGGGCTTGCTGTCGCAAAACGACAGCACTTCGTCGGCATATTGAGTGAAATCACTGAGACCGTGGTCGCTGCCGGCGATGATGCATTGCTTGGCGCCCAGATAGAACGCCCGGCTCTCGCGCCAGTCCAGTACTTCGTCGCCGGTGGCCGCCAACAGGAAGTAGCGCTGCGGCGCGCTGATCGCGGCGATTGCCAGCGCTTCCAGTTCGGCCACATATTCGGGCCGGAATTCGAAAGGTTCGTCGCTGTGATATTGCGTGCTGATGCCGACATAGCTTTGCAGGTCGCGCGGCGGTTTGACTGCCGGGTTAAGCAGCACGGCGCGGCAACCCAGCCGCTCGGCCAGCCAGGTGGCGTAATAGCCGCCGAGCGAAGAACCGATCAGACTCAGTTGCGCTACCGGATGCGTTTGCAAAAATGTTTCTGCAATGCCCAGCGCCAGCGCAATGGCCTGCTTTGGCGAAGCAGGTAACTGCGGGCAACGGTATTCATCGGCGCGCCCCAGTTCTTGCAAACGCTGCCCCATCCATCGGGCTTTGAACGATTGCGGCGAGGAACGGAAACCGTGCAGATACAGGATCATGGCGACCCGGCTAGCAGGGTCGTGGGAATGACCAAGGCCAGCGCGTCCAGGATTTTCTGATGCACGCCCCCGAAACCGCCATTGCTCATGACCAGGACGGTATCGCCGGGACGGGCGGCGGCGGCAATCGCGCCGACCAGTACGGCCATGTCGTCGTAAGCATGGGCCTTGTCGCCCAGCGGAGCGAGCGCCGCGCCCAGATCCCAACCCAGCGAATCCTGACTACCGTAGCCGAAGACCAGATCGGCCTGCGCCAGACTGCCCGGCAGCGCGTCTTTCATCGTGCCCAGCTTCATGGTGTTCGAGCGCGGCTCCAGCACGGCCAGAATGCGCGCCGCGCCGATTTGCTTGCGCAGGCCGGCGATAGTGGTGGTGATCGCGGTCGGGTGATGGGCGAAATCGTCGTAGACCTTGACGCCGCCGGCATTGCCGCGCAGCTCCATGCGTCGTTTGACGTTGGCAAAACCGGCCAGCGAGCGGATCGCCTGCGCCGCCGGTACGCCGACGTGACGTGCGGCAGCGATGGCGGCGACGGCATTGAGGCGGTTGTGTTCGCCGCTCAAGTCCCATTCCACCACGCCCTGCACGATGCCGCCGAACAAGACGCTGAAACTGCCGTCCTCTTGCGTCTCCAGCGCCCAGACCGGGCGATTTGCACCGTGACCTGCGCCGCCATCGGCACCGAACCATTCCAGCTCGCTCCAGCAGCCGCGCGCCGTGACGCGCTGCAAAGCCGCTTCGCCGCCATTGACGACCAGTCGGCCGATACCGGGGACGGTGCGCACCAGGTGGTGGAATTGCGTTTCTATCGCGGCCAGATCGGGGAAGATGTCGGCATGATCGTATTCGAGATTGTTGAGAATCGCGGTGCGGGCCCGGTAATGGACGAATTTGCTGCGTTTGTCGAAAAAAGCGGTGTCGTACTCATCGGCTTCGATGACAAAGAAGGAGGATTCATCGCCCTTGTTGTCTTTGCCTCCCTTGGCACCCACGCCACCCAAGCGCGCCGAGATGCCGAAATTGAGCGGCACGCCGCCGATCAGGAAACCCGGCGCATAGCCGGCGTCTTCCAATATCCACGCCAGCATGGCCGATGTGGTCGTCTTGCCGTGGGTACCGGCGACGGCCAGCACCCATTTGTCCCGCAAAATGTGTTCGCCCATCCACTGCGGGCCGGAAATATAGGGCAAACCACGGTTCAGAATTTCTTCCATCAGCGCGTTGCCGCGTGAAATCACGTTGCCGATGACAAAGACGTCAGGCTGCAAGGCGATCTGTTGCGGATCGAAGCCCTGAATCAGTTCGATGCCCTGCTCTTGCAGCTGGGTGCTCATCGGCGGATAGACGTTAGCGTCGCAACCCGTGACGCGGTGGCCGGCCTGCTTGGCGAGGACGGCCAGCCCGCCCATGAATGTGCCGCAAATACCGAGGATATGAATGTGCATACGAATGAGTGAGCGCCGGGTGAGGGACGGCAACGCGACCGCTATTATTTGCCGCAATGGCAGCGCAGCCGGCGATGAGGCCCGGAATTAAAGAATCCCCGGATTTTACCTGACCGGCGGCTCAAGGTTAGAAGGGTTATGATGCAGGCCATGCCAAACGCCCCTTCACTCCCGCCGTTTTCCGCACTCGATCTGCTGCGCGCCGAAATCGCCGCTGCCGCCGCCCGCATGATTGCCGAAGAAGGTGCCGACTACGGCAGCGCCAAGCGCCGGGCGGCGCGAATGGTGCTGGGCGATCAGGAACAGCGCGATGCGCTGCCGGATAACGCCCTGATCGAAGAAGAAGTCCGCATTTACAACGAACTGTTCTTTGCCGATACCCAACCGGCGCGGCTGGCGCACCTGCGTCGTCTGGCGCTTCAGGTAATGGAGGATCTGGCCCAGTTCTCGCCTTATCTGACCGGCGCGGTCCTCAAGGGCACTGCCGGCGCGCATTCGGACATCCACTTGCATCTGTTTACGCTCAGCCCCAAAGATGTCGAAATTTTCCTGCTGAATAAAAATCTGCGCTTTGAAGTGTCGGTCGGCGAACCGATGAAAGGAAGGCGCGGACGGGAAACGGTGGAAGTCCTGAGCTTTTTGCTGCCGCAGCCAGACGCCGATGCCGAAGGCGTTCATCTGACCCTGTATCATTGCGACGATCTGCACGCAGGCGTTGCCAAACCCGGTGAACGGGCCGATTTGCCGGCTGTACGCCGCTTGTTGCAAGAAACAAGCTGAAAACCCCTCCACTTTTTCCCGGCCTCCCATGAAACGCATCGCTCTGTTTGTTGCCATTGCTATTTTGGCCGTCGCTGCCGGCGTCTATTTTGGCGTGCTCCGCCACACGCCCGGTACACCACAAGATCAGGCACTGGCTCATTTGTTGTCGCAGGATATGCCGCAGGCAGGGCCAGGCGCGAAAACGGCACCACAAGCTCTGGCGCAATGGCGCGGCAAGCCGCTCATTATCAATTTCTGGGCGACCTGGTGCGCGCCGTGTGTTGAGGAAATGCCGGCCCTGAATGCCTTGAGCAAAGAAATCGCGCCGATTCAAATTATCGGCATCGGCGTCGATTCTTCGAAAAACATCGATGAATTTGCAGAAAAGTTCCATATCCTTTATCCTCTGTACCTTGCAGGAACCGGCGCGACCGAGGCTTTGCAACAATTGGGCAATGCCAGCGGCGGTTTGCCCTTCACTTTATTGGTCGGTGCCGATGGCACGATCAAGAAATCTTATCTTGGCAGCATCAAGTTCGACGAATTACATAAGGACCTGAAACTGCTGCAAGCTCCCTGATATAAAGTTTTTCTTGCCAAACTCGGCTATTTGACGGCAAAATGCCGCTATCGTCGTTAAACGTGACCAAATTCATGGCAAAAAATCTCCTCCTCCTCAATGGTCCGAATCTGAACCTGCTCGGCTCCCGGGAGCCTGAGGTGTATGGAGCATCTACGCTGGCCGATATCGAACAGGCAGCGTTGCGACAGGCTGAGGCAGCGGGTGCCGCACTTCAGTATTTTCAAAGCAACCACGAAGGCGCTCTGATCGATCGCATCCACCTTGCCAAACAGCAGGCAATTGATGCGATCATCATCAATCCGGCCGCCTTCACGCACACCAGTGTCGCCCTGCGCGATGCCTTGGCGGCAGTGGCGATTCCCTTTATTGAAGTACACATCAGCAATATTCATCAGCGCGAGGAATTCCGGCATTTTTCTTATTTGTCGGGTATTGCCAAGGGCGTGATTTGCGGATTGGGCGTAGACGGTTATCGCCTCGCCCTGAGCCATGCGTTATCAGAACTTTAAGGTTCCTTAATACAGTTGTGATGTAGCGCACGGCACCTTTACTTTAGCCATTGATTTACCCGGTCGCTTTTCAGCAGGTTATCAATCAGTTATTCAATTTTTTCTAAGGCAAGCACATGGATTTAAGGAAACTCAAAACGCTGATCGATCTGGTCGCGGAGTCGGACATTGAAGAGCTGGAAGTGACTGAAGGCGAAAGCAAGGTACGCATCGTCAAGTCCTCCCCTCATCCGCAAAACCAAATGGTCATGATGCCGCAGCAAGGCATGCAATATCCGCCGCAAATGATGCCAGCCGCCGCTGCAGCGCCAGTTGAAGTCGTCGCTGCACCGGCCGTGCCAGAAGGTTTCGTCGTGAAATCGCCAATGGTCGGCACGTTCTACCGCTCTTCGGCGCCCGGCGCTCCGGCGTTCGTCGAAGTGGGCAAGGAAGTCAAGGAAGGCGACACACTGTGCCTGATCGAAGCCATGAAGCTGCTCAATGAAATCGATACCGACCACGCTGGCGTGGTCAAACAAATTCTGATCGAAAATGGCCAACCGGTCGAATTTGGACAACCGCTGTTCATCATCGGCTAACCAAGCCGGTCACGCTGCCGGCCGGGTCACCCTGACCGGCCTGAACGCGCAGCAGCCCGCCATTTGCTCCCGTACGGATCGCCGCCGCACATAGCGGCCTCCGGGATGATGTTTACTTAGAGACGCCGGTTTCTGGCGACGTATATTCTTATGTTCGAAAAAATCCTTATTGCCAATCGTGGCGAAATCGCTCTTCGCATCCAGCGCGCTTGCCGCGAAATGGGCATCAAGACCGTGGTTGTCCATTCGGAAGCCGATCGCGAAGCAAAATACGTCAAGCTGGCCGACGAATCGGTCTGCATCGGACCCGCACAGTCCGCGCTCAGTTACCTCAACATGCCGGCCATCATCAGCGCCGCTGAGGTGACCGATGCGCAAGCGATCCACCCGGGCTACGGCTTCCTTTCCGAAAATGCGGACTTCGCCGAACGCGTCGAAAAATCCGGCTTCGTTTTCATCGGGCCGCGCGTCGAAAATATCCGCATGATGGGCGACAAAGTGTCGGCCAAGCAGGAGATGATCCGTGCCGGCGTGCCTTGCGTCCCCGGTTCTGAAGGTGCATTGCCGGACAATCCCAAGGAAATCGTGCAAATTGCGCGCAAGGTCGGCTATCCGGTCATCATCAAGGCCGCCGGCGGCGGCGGTGGACGCGGCATGCGCGTCGTGCATACCGAAGCCGCGCTGATCAATGCGGTGTCGATGACCAAGACCGAGGCCGGTGCAGCCTTCGGCAATCCCGAGGTTTACATGGAGAAATATCTGGAAAATCCACGCCATGTGGAAATCCAGATTCTGGCCGATGAACACGGCAACGCCATCTGGCTAGGCGAGCGCGATTGCTCCATGCAGCGCCGCCATCAGAAGGTCGTCGAGGAAGCGCCGGCACCCGGCATTCCACGCAAGATCATCGAAAAAATCGGCGACCGTTGTGCCGAAGCCTGCCGCAAAATGAATTATCGCGGCGCCGGCACCTTCGAGTTCCTGTATGAAAACGAAGAGTTCTATTTCATCGAAATGAATACCCGCGTGCAGGTCGAGCATCCGGTGACCGAAATGATCACTGGCGTCGATATCGTGCAGGAACAGATCCGTATCGCCTGCGGTGAAAAACTGCGTTACCGCCAGCGCGACATCGAAATCAAGGGCCATGCCATTGAGTGCCGGATCAATGCTGAAGACCCGTTCAAGTTCACGCCGTCTCCCGGTCGCCTGACTTCCTGGCATGTGCCGGGCGGTCCTGGCATCCGCGTCGATTCGCACGCTTATGCCGGTTACTACGTCCCCCCGCATTACGATTCGATGGTCGGCAAGGTCATCGCTTACGGCGCCACCCGCGATCAGGCCATCAAGCGCATGCAAGTCGCGCTGTCGGAAATGGTCGTCGAAGGCATTCTGACCAACATCCCGCTGCACCGCGAACTGATGGTCGACGCCCGTTTCATCGAAGGCGGCACCAACATCCATTATCTGGAACACAAACTGGCCCAGCGTCCTGAGACTTTGAAACTGGCCGACAAGCCGGCCAAGAACTGATGAGCTGGACTGAAATCGTCATTGAAGTCGCGCGCGATCAGGCGGAAGCCTTGTCCGATGCGCTGATGCAGCATGGTGCCTTGTCGGTGTCGGTGGAAGACGCCGACCTCGGCACCGATGCCGAGCAGCCCTTGTTCGGCGAACCCGGCATGCCGCCGCAAGCCGCCGCCTGGGAACGCAGCCGCGTCGTCGCGCTGACGGACAATCACGCCGACCACGCCGGCATGGTGGCCGATGCAGTGCAATCGCTGGGACTGGGTTACGCCCTGCCGTTCGCCATGCGCGCCGTGGAAGATCAGGACTGGGTGCGTCTGACCCAATCGCAATTCGAACCCATCCATATCGGCAAACGCATTTGGGTCGTCCCTAGCTGGCACGAAGCGCCGGAACCGGACGCTCTGGTGCTGGAACTCGATCCAGGTCTGGCCTTCGGTACCGGCAGCCACCCCACCACGCGTCTGTGCATGGAATGGCTGGAAGAATACGTACAAGCCGAACAATCGGTACTCGATTACGGTTGCGGTTCCGGCATTCTGGCGCTGGTCGCCCGAAAACTCGGGGCGCAGCCGGTCATCGGCGTCGATCTGGACGTGCAGGCACTGGAAGCGGCCAGCTTCAACAGCGAACGTAACCATTGCAGCGATATTGCCTACTACCTGCCGGAATCGTTTGTGCTGGCTTGCCCTGCGCATCGTTACGACATCGTCGTTGCCAACATCCTCGCCGGCCCGCTCACAGAAATGGCAGCAATGCTGTCGGCCCATGTCGCGGATGGCGGCGCACTGGTGTTGTCGGGCGTGCTGGATAGTCAGGCGGAGCAAGTCTGCGCGGCCTATGCCCCCTATATCGCGCTGGAAATCTGGGCCGAACATGAAGGATGGGTAGCGCTGGCCGGGCGTCTGCCCGTCTGATTTCGCCACCCCTCGCCCCCTAGCCGCTCGTGTCCCTCGCCTCTCGCTGCCCCTATTGCCTGACCACGTTCCGCGTCGTCGCCGATCAATTGAAACTGCGCGACGGACTGGTGCGTTGCGGCTCCTGCAAACAGGTGTTCAACGGCATTGAGCATTTAATGCCGGAGACAGCGGAACCCGCTGCGCCGGAGACCGAGGCGTCCGTTGTGTCCGATACGTCCGATACGTCCGATACGCCAGATGCCGCATCGCCGGTACTCTCGCTCATCGCCATTGAACAGGCATCGGCTCTCAGCGCCGCAGAACAGGAACCCGCGCTGCCGGAACCGACGGTTCCCAACACCCTGCCGCCTCTCGACATCGACTTTGGCGATGATCCCGAGGCGAACCCAGCGCCGGCTTTTGAAGCTCCGACACCGCCGCTGGAAGAAATCGCACCGATGGCAGAACCGGTGCAGACCAGCCCTGAGCAAGCCACGTCTGAAGAAGCCCCTGCACAGGCCGCGCTTCAAGCCGCACTTCAGGCCCCACCTCAGGTCGCCCCTCACGCCGGACTGCCCGCCGAATCAGAAAGCCCTCTTTCTACTCCGGCGCAGGAAGCATCTACCCCACCGCCAGAACAGCAAACTTCCTCGCTACCGACCGCTGCGGACAACAGTAAAGACAACGCCGCCGACAGCGATCCCTGGCCCGAATTTTCGAGTCAGGCGGCTGACGCGGCGGTACACATGCAAGCGGCTTTGGCCGAACTCGGCCTGAACGCGGCCAATCTGTCGTCGGATGAAGAAGAATCGTCTTCGTATTCTTCGCATGATGCATCGGGAAAAGCCGAGGCAGAGCAAGAGACTCCGGCGTTCTTGCTGCAGGCAAGACGCCAAAAGCGGTGGCGCGGTGTGCGCCGTGCTGTCTTTTTCAGCCTGTATTTGCTGCTGATAGCCGGAGTTGCCGGGCAATCGCTGTATTACTGGCGCAATGACGTTGCCACAGCGCTACCGGCTACGGCGCCTGTCCTGGAAAAAATCTGCGCCCGCCTTCACTGCACCATGGGGCTGCCCAGCGACATTCGTGAGTTATCTCTGGAATCGAATGAATTGCTCGCGACAGCGCCAGATGAAAATACCTATACGCTGAGCTTGTTGCTGCGTAACCGCGCCAAAACACCGCAGGCCTGGCCGCACATCGAACTGACGCTGAAGAATGACGAAGAACAAGCCATCGTGCGCCGCGTATTCGCACCGAACGACTATCTGCCACCCGCATTGCGCAGCCTCAAAGCCATGCCGGCCGGCAGCGAGCAGCCAATAAAATTGTCGTATGCGCTCGATCAGGTCACGGCGTCTGGCTACGCAGTCTATTTGTTTTACCCCAAGTGATGTTCACTCACGCTGTCAAAACAGGGGCAGAACAAAGGCCATCTTAAAGAAGTGTTAATCGCTCTGCTGCGCGGTGAAATGGCAGTACGACATCCCTGCTTTGCCCCTCCCCCGCAATATCTTGCTCTGCCTGGCTTTCTTGTCGAATAGCCGCTGCATTTGAACCGCCAACCAATGGCTGTCGCCAATTTACTCCCGGCACGGCGCTCGCCCCGCTCACCGTCGTCAATGCGCCTGTACGTTCAACTTACGCCAATCAAACAACTGACTCAGCGTCACCAGCTTCTGACCATCAACGGGCGATGCGTTCATGTCCGATTAATAGGTTTGCCGACCACATCGAGCGTGTGCCAGCACCTGCTGTGATACCGGGCTACCGTGACAACTTTTCTCAATGAGCTAGTTCTAGTCAGATTCACAGTTATCTTGCCATGCATAAAGATAGCGCTCGAACTCTGCCCGATGAATCAGACGGTTGTCTGACTGCACTGGTCAGCCACATCTCTCTATTGTTAGGTGGATTAAGCGATGAACTCTTCCTCTGGCCTCATGGCATCAGACCAAATCAGTATGTCGGCAGTGAAACCCTTATTGCAGCATTCTGAGGTCAACATTTTCACATTTGACGAAATCCAGGCCAACGAATTAGAGTCCGCCGCCATTGACATAGCCCGGCTGGGTGGGCCGCAAGTCCAAGGTGCAAAGACTAAGGCAGCGTACTATGCCACTGCCATTGCGATGACATTCACGGAACAACAATTCAGCGCTACTCGCCGATTTGCAAACGGGGAACTATCCCTGTTAATTTTCGAGGGCCTGCATGACCCCGGAACTTCCGATGCGCCGCTGGTGGAGTTACCGGAATTAAGTGAACTTGAAAATGATTTCCATTGCCGGCGACTAGCATCGCGCAGTCAGATTCTGTTACAGATGGTGAGCCACAGCGCATTCGCCTATGACCTGGACAATAACGGGCAGTTAGTAAGACTTGTTGGAAACTTCAAGGGGGGTGGGAAAACAAAACTCGCGGGCGAGTACACGTCCGGCGCGGCCGAACTCAGTTCCCATTCCGGCCTGGCCCTCGGAGCGCACACCGAAGCACCTTATTACTGTTCCGTAAAATATTCTGGCTCTCACTCCCCGGCCCCTTCGTCGCTTATCTTAACCGCGCGCTGGAATCCGCAGTGCGAGCCAACGACCGTCATTCCGATGCATGACATCATCGCTAAAATCGGCTCGCACAATGCGCTCGCACTTACCGCGAAGGTTTTCAAGTTTAGCCGGAGTGATTCCTTTGTTTCTGGTAAGGGCGAAGACGGTCGCGACGTTTCCATTCTCGATATCGATGACCAAGGCGCATTCGCCATTCGATATAACGCCTATCGCTTCTGTGTGAACGAAGATGCGCCCTTGTCTGTCAAGTCCGCTTTTCAATGTCTCAATAACGAAATTGAGCAGAGCAAGATGGTGCAATACGCGCCCCAGCCAAGTAACGCCATCGTCATCAATAATTGCAGAGCCTTACATTGTCGCGATGAAATCAAAGACAATCGGCGGCTACTGGTGCGTCTGTTTGGATACTCGCGTGACGCCGAGGGAATTATCCTTTCTGAAGATCCACTTCTCATGCAGGGATAGTGCAATTTCGTCTTGAACAGCCTAATTTTTCTTCCCCGATCATTGAACGGAACGTACTTTGCTCGAAATAACTTTTGAAACGATGGCCGCCTTAGCCGCAGTAGCGACACTTGCCGGTTTTATCGATGCCATAGCGGGTGGCGGCGGTCTGATCACCTTACCCGCGCTGTTTCTTGCCGGCATTGATCCGGTAGCGGCCATCGCCACCAACAAACTTCAAGCGGCATCCGCAACGGTGTCGGCGACCGTCGCCTTCTGGCGCAAAGGGATGATTGAATGGCGCTCGGGTATGCCAATCGCGCTCATGGCCATGCTTGGCGGCAGCGCGGGGGCTTTGTCCGTCAGCATTCTTCCCAGGTCTGCCCTGGAAGCCGTTGTCCCCCTCTTGCTGATTTCAGTCGCGATCTATTTTTTACTGGCGCCGAAACTCAGCGATAACGAAAGCCGGGCAAAAATATCTCCGTTCTTGTATTCATTGACCATTGCGCCCACGATCGGCTTCTACGATGGCGTATTCGGCCCGGGAGTGGGGTCGTTTTTCATGGTCTCGTTTGTACTCTTGCTTGGGCAAGGCATACTGCGTGCCATGTCCTTCACCAAGTTGGCGAATGCCTCCAGCAACATCGGCGCACTCATTGTTTTCGCCTGGAAGGGTGCCATCATTCTTCCCGTCGCATTATCAATGGCGGCAGGGGCCTTCCTTGGCGCACAGTTAGGTGCGCGTTGCGCAGTCAGGTTCGGCTCTCGCCTGATCAAGCCTATCCTCATTGCTATTTGTTGCCTGATGGCCGGGAAGTTGCTGCTGAACCCCGACAATCCCTTAAGACATGCCTTGATGCATTGGAGTTGATATGACGTCCTTCCCTGTGTCGATTTTGTCTGAATCCTCGGTCTCCGATCAGTGGATGTTTTCCGAAACACCACCTGGTCCGGCGAGCTATTTTGTCGAGGATTTCGGTACTTATCAGCTTGAAGGACGGGTTCTGTTTTCGCAGGACCAATGCTGGCCGTCAGTGCTCACGATCCACGGCGCCCGGTCGGACTACACAAAACTCAATGTGCTGATGTATGGCCTGCAAAAACAAGGTATCTCCACGCTGGGGTTCAATCTATCCGGGCATAGTGCAGCTTCCAATGTGGCGCTTTCTCAAACCTCACTGCGGAACAACCTGAAAGAGTCGGATCGCTTTTTCGGGCGACTCAAGGACGGCTCCTGTACGGTCATGGGTCACAGCCTCGGCGGCGCGCTGGCACTCAAACTCGCAGCAGCGCACCCGGAACGGATAGACAAACTGGTGCTGTTTTGCCCGGCCGTTTATGGCGATCTGGCTTACGGGCCTCTCTTTGGCGGAGCGTTTAAACGCGCCATTTCCGTTCCAAACGGATTTTTGCGGACAGATGCCTTTGAATTTCTTCGTCAGTTCAAGGGCAAGCTGATGCTCGTTATCGGGCAATACGATGGACTGCGTTCCACAGACTATGGTGGTGTCGATGGCACCTCCGCCGGGGTTGTCCTGATTGATGGCGTCAAACAATATAGCGCCATCCCCAGGGAAGTCATTGATTGCATTAAAGCCGCGATCCCCGCCCCCCATCTTGAGGTGCTAACCCTGCCCGATTGTGATCACGGCATCTCCTCCTGGCTTCGCGCCAACCCCATAGCGGCAGATCGTCTGACCCAGAAAGTTGCAGCGTTCATCCGTAGCTAAGCTCTGCGTTCAAAGCCCCTGCCTGAATCCTTCGTACTCATTCCTTCGTACTCTTACCAGGACTCCCTGCTAAGATGTGGCTCGGATCAACACGGCCTGGCAAGCTCTTCCCCACTATTTATCTACTTACCTACTGACTATGCGCTCTCTTATTTGCGGTTCCCTGGCTTACGACAACATCATGCAGTTCGACGGACGCTTTTCCGAATCGCTGCTGCCCGATCAGCTGCACAAGGTCAACGTCTCCTTTCTGGTGCCGACCATGCGCCGCGAATTCGGCGGCTGCGCCGGCAATATCGCCTACAACCTGAAACTGTTAGGCGGCGAGCCGCTCATCATGGCCACCGTCGGACAAGACAGCGCGCCGTATCTGGACCACCTGCGTCAGCTCAACATCAGCAGCGAATGCATCCGTGTGATCGATACCGCCTTTACCGGGCAGTGCTTCATCACAACCGACGCCGACAGCAATCAAATTACCGCCTTCCATCCGGGAGCAATGAGCTTTTCGCACCAGAATCAAGTGGCCGACGCCGGCAGCGTCAAGCTCGCCATCGTCGCCCCCGACGGTCGCGACGGCATGCTGGAACATTCGGAGCAGGCCATCGGCCTGGGTATTCCGCTGATTTTCGATCCGGGCCAAGGTTTGCCCATGTTCAATGGCGAGGAACTCAAGCATTTCATCGAGCTGGCTACTTATGTGGCCGTCAATGATTACGAAGCCGAATTGCTGACCAATCGCACCGGCCTGAGCTTGTCGCAGATCGCAGAACGGGTTCAGGCGCTGGTCGTCACCCGTGGCGAACTCGGTGCCGAAATTTTCACTGGCGGCGAGAAGATCGTGATCCCTTGCGTCGAAGCCGACACCATTGCCGACCCTACCGGCTGCGGCGACGCATTCCGCGCCGGCATGCTGTTCGGTCTGAGTAATGACATGGACTGGGCCACTATCGGTCGTTTGTCCAGCCTGATGGGTTCGATCAAGATCGCGCAGCAAGGCCCGCAAAACCATGCCCCTAGCCTGGCAGAGATCGAAGATCGTTTCTTCAGCGCGTTCGGATATCGTTACCGCTAACGCCCGGTCGGCATAACCGGGCGGCCAAACAAGGCCGCCCGTGTTGTGCGATGATAGTTGCCTCGTGCCTCTGGCTAACGTGGAACCATCCGCACCAGCGACGCAAAGGAAAACTCATGCGACCTTACCTTGCCACCCTTCCCGCTGTAGCGGCCCTGTTTCTGGCGCTGAGCGCACTGCCAACGACTGCACTAGCAGTGCTTAAACCGGGCGACACCGCGCCGGACTTTACCACTCAGGCATCAATGGGCGGACAGGTAACGTCCTTTTCACTAGACGCGACGCTCAAAAAGGGGCCGGTCGTCCTGTATTTTTTCCCGGCGGCATTTACCAGCGGCTGCACGATTGAAGCCCATCTGTTCGCCGATGCGATTGATCGTTACAAGGAGTTGGGGGCGACTGTAATTGGCGTGTCGAACGATGATATCGACACACTGAACCGGTTTTCGCTCAGCGAATGCCGCAGCAAATTTGCCGTGGCCGCCGACACCGATAAAAAAATCATCAAAGCTTACGATGCGGCAATGCTGCTCATGCCTAGTCATGCCAGCCGGGTTTCTTACGTCATCACGCCCGACCATAAGGTCATCTACGAATACAGTAGCCTCAATCCTGACCAGCACGTTGCCAACACCATGAAGGCGCTGGAGCAGTGGAAAGCGAAGACCCGCTGAGGATACATAAGGCAGTGCTGGCAGGCTTGCTGTCTCGCCAGAGAAGGTAGCCGGAGGAAGGCAGTCGAAGCGCGGTCGGATCAAACGCCGAGCAGACGTTTGCCGACCGCTTCCGCATCCAGACCGGTGCCGTGGATGGCGAGCACTTTCTGTTTGGATGTCATCCCGTGCAGCAACACCACCGCGCTGCGCGGCAGGTCCAGACGTTCGGCGATAAAGCGTATCAGGGCCTCATTGGCCTTGCCGTCCACTGGCGGCGCATGCAGCCGGATTTTCAGCGCCGTATCGAACTCGCCGATCACTTCGCTTTTCTTGGCGTTCGGCGCAATCCTCAAGGTCAGGCGAACGCCCTCCCCTGATGCCTGGCACCAGGCGTAAGTCATCGCTTACGGGAAGGAGATCAACAGCGCGCTGATTAGCTTCAGACCGATCTGCAACAGGATCAGCGCCGCCAGCGGCGACAAATCGACATTACCGAACAGCGGAATCACACGGCGCAAAGGGCGCAGCAGTGGCTCATTCAATGCACCGACGTAGGGTGCCAGAGGGGCGTGGGGATTGACCCAGCTGAAGATGGCTTCCACGATCAGCGTCGCCATGAAACCATAGAAAATCCACTGTACAAAGCGCAATACGGAGAGCAGCAAGATCGGTTCCCAGGCCAGACCTACCACGACTAATCCTGCCACGGTCGACAGCACAATCACGAGATAAGCGCCAATCAGGCTGGCCCAGTCGTATCCGCCGGAAGAAGGCGTCACGCGCCTGAGTGGTTTGACCAGCCAGTCGGTGACATGAAAAATGAATTGGGCCAGGGACGCCGGAGGGCGCACGCGGACGACTTGCGTCCAGAAACGCAGCAACAAGGCGCCGGTCAGAATGCTGGCAATGGTATCGACGATCATCATAAAAATGCTATACAACACGGCATATCTCCATCAAGTTAAGTCTGGCTCAATAGGGTAAGCCAGCGGTCCGTTCGAATGGCGCGCCTTGTAAAAAACCCGCTGTCTGACCTACGCCAGACAGCGGGTTTAGCGCCCGAAAAATCCGGGCAGCACTCATCCGATATTATGGACGGGTAGTGCCTGTCGGAAACGGCCATGCTGCTGCCGGATTCAACACGGTTTTTACTGCAGGAGCAATGGCGACTGGCTTGGCGGCAACCGCTTTTTTTGCGACTGCTTTCTTTGCTGCCGGCTTTGCTACTGCCTTGACCGCTGGCTTTGCTACCGCCTTGACTGCTGGCTTTGCTGCTGGCTTCGCGGCAACCTTGGCAACAGGTTTCTTCGCTGCTGGCTTTGCTACTGCTTTTTTCGCTGCTGGCTTTGCAACCGCAACGGCCTTCTTCGCTACTGGCTTTTTAGCGGCAACGGCTTTTTTAGGCGCTGCTGCTTTCTTGGCTACCGGCTTTTTAGCAGCGACAACTTTCTTGGCGACTGGCTTTTTAGCGGCGACAGCTTTCTTGGCCACTGGCTTTTTGGCAGCGACGACTTTCTTCGCCACTACTTTTTTAGCAACAGGTTTTTTCGCTGCGACTGCTTTTTTCGCTACTGGCTTTTTAGCGGCAACGACTTTTTTAGGCGCTGCTGCTTTTTTCGCTACGGGCTTTGCTGCTGCCTTGGCGACGACTTTTTTCGCTGCGGCCTTTGGTGCTGCCTTCGCGGCGACCTTAGGTGCTGCTACTTTTTTAGCCGCTGGCTTTTTCGCTGCGACTACTTTCTTGGCGGCGACGGGTTTCTTCGCGGCGGTTTTTTTTGCTGCTGTTGCCATTTTGTTTCTCCTTCATATGATGGAAAAAATCAAGCTTGATTGGAAACCCGCCTGAACCATCGCGATGACGCAGGCGGATTATTCATCGGCGCACGCAATGCTTGCTTGCGCTAATGAATTTGGCACCAGCCGAACTGCTGCATTCCCTCAACTATGCAGCACTTCAGCCTGATCAACCGCGCTCCCGTCCCGCTTCACAATGCGAGCGACGGTGGAGTTTCTCCGAACGCGGTCAAAAAAAACGCCGGCAATTACGCCAGCGCTGGAATAGCTTTTTCAAAGATTATCAAACCCAGCAAAGGAAAAGCCGCCTTGACCGATGACATCGGGATAAGCGGCAATAGCAGGCGGGATATGAGGGGTCTTCTACTGTTCATTAATAGGGCGTTTGCCTCGTCAGTTCTTGCACTCCGGCTATCTTGCAAGCTAGCCGGCGCCGTGCTTGCCGATCTTGATGTTGCGTTAAGATCGGCGTCAATTTTGTAGAACCGTTGTAGAACCGTTGCAGAACCATTTTGAAAACTCTGATGAAGCTGCGGCTTCAAGCTTCATCAGATCATCCGGTTATTCCCAGTTCAATGCGCCCCCTGTTTGATATTCAATGACACGGGTTTCAAAGAAGTTGCGCTCCTTCTTCAAATCGATCATTTCACTCATCCAGGGAAATGGATTTTCTTCTTGTGCGAATAACGGGTCCAGACCAATTTGCTGCGCTCTCCGGTTTGCAATGAATCGCAAGTAACCTTTGAACATCGGTGCATTCAAACCTAGCACTCCTCGCGGCATTGTATCCTCTGCGTAGCGATATTCCAACTCTACCGCGCTGAAAAACAACGATTTAATTTCATCTCTGAATTCCGGCGTCCACAAATGCGGATTTTCCATCTTGATCGTGTTGATCAAATCGATACCGAAGTTGCAATGCATCGACTCGTCGCGCAAGATATATTGATACTGTTCAGCCGCGCCCATCATTTTATTTTGCCGTCCCAGCGCCAGAATTTGCGTGAAGCCAACGTAGAAGAACAAGCCTTCCATGATGCAGGCAAACACGATCAGCGACTTCAGTAATTTCTGATCATTCTCAGTGGTACCAGTGGTGAATTGAGGATCGGTCAGCGTATTGATGAACGGGATCAGGAACTCATCCTTGTCGCGGATCGATTTGACTTCGTGATACGCGTTGAAGATTTCCGCTTCATCCAAACCAAGCGATTCGACGATGTACTGATACGCATGCGTGTGGATCGCTTCTTCAAACGCCTGACGCAACAAATACTGGCGGCATTCCGGCGCAGTGATGTGGCGATAAGTGCCAAGCACAATGTTGTTCGCCGCCAATGAATCGGCAGTCACGAAGAAACCCAGATTGCGTTTGACCAGGCGACGCTCGTCGTCGGTCAGACCGTTTGGATTTTTCCACAGCTCGATATCGCGCTGCATGTTGATTTCCTGCGGCATCCAGTGATTCGCGCAACCGGCCAGATATTTATCCCAGGCCCATTTGTATTTGAACGGCACCAATTGATTGACGTCAGTGTGGCCGTTGATGATGCGCTTGTCGGCCGCATTGACGCGACGCGTGACATCCGGTGCCGGTTCGTCTTTAGTGACCAGCGTCGGATTCAGGGCAACATCGGAAAACTGCGGTGCGGCTTGCTGGCGCGGCGCCTGCAATGGCGACTCCGGCGGCGATACATGAGCGGCGGGGGTCGTAGCGATTTCTTCATCCCAAGAGAGCATATTTAATTCCTTAGCGGTAGCAAAGCGTGGCGCAGCGTTCAACGCTGGCAGCAATGCGTCTTATCAATAACAGTAGGACTAGAGGGCAAAACAAAAAGTGCGCCACTTGCACACCCTTGCCTGCCGGCATTTCACGATCGTTCCTGACACCGTAACGATCGCTTGAATAAATCAGTCGAAGCTCGGCAGCGGAAGCTCTGCGATGGAAACTCGGATAAGCGCCACGCAATTGCTTCATCAGAGCTTCCCTTGCAGCGAACAGCTTATTGGCAGGCTTCGCATTCCTCGAAACCAGCGTCACCAGGGCGCAGCACGCAGGCCGGGCCATCCAGCTCGATGTCGTCAGCCACTGGTGCCGATGTCATCACGTTGCCGCCGCCGGAGCCATCGACACCGACCGCGTTCAACGCGCCGGTTTTGGAAGTCGATTTTTCCGTATGGGTGGCGCCCATGGTGCGCAGATAGTAAGTCGTCTTCAGGCCACGCAACCATGCCAGCTTGTAAGTTTCGTCGAGCTTCTTGCCGGAAGCGCCAGCCATGTAAATATTGAGCGACTGTGCCTGATCGATCCATTTCTGGCGACGCGCAGCGGCTTCAACGATCCATGACGGCTGCACTTCGAACGCCGTGGCGTAGATTTCACGCAGATCTTGCGGGACGCGATCAATCTTGGCCAGCGTGCCGTCGAAATACTTGAGATCGGAGATCATGACTTCATCCCACAAGCCGCGCGCCTTCAGGTCACGCACCAAATAGGCATTGATTTCCGTGAATTCGCCGGACAGATTGGACTTGACGTACAGGTTCTGATACGTCGGTTCGATACAGGCCGAGACGCCGATGATATTGGAAATCGTTGCTGTCGGTGCAATCGCCACGCAATTCGAATTGCGCATACCGAAATCACGGATACGGCTGCGGACCAGCGTCCAGTCCATGGTTTCGGAGGAATCTGTTTCCAGATAGCCACCGCGTTCTTCGGCCAGCAGCTTGAGCGAGTCTTGCGGCAGGATGCCACGATCCCACAGCGAGCCGGGATACGAGCTGTAACGACCGCGCTCTTCAGCCAGTTCGGTCGAGGCCAGATAAGCGTAATAGCAGACGGCTTCCATCGAACGATCCGCGAATTCGACCGCATCTTTCGAGGCGTAAGGCGTGCGCTTCATGTGCAGGCAATCCTGAAAACCCATGATGCCCAGACCGACCGGACGATGACGCAGGTTGGAATCGCGTGCTTTCTTGACGGCGTAATAGTTGATGTCGATCACGTTATCCAGCATGCGCATGGCGGTGCGGATGGTTCTTTGCAGTTTGACGTGGTCGATTTCACCGTCGAGCATGTGCGCTGGCAAATTCACCGAGCCCAGATTGCAGACCGCGATTTCAGAAGCATTGGTGTTGAGCGTGATCTCGGTACACAGGTTCGAGCTATGCACGACGCCGACGTGTTGCTGTGGCGAACGGATGTTGCAAGGGTCTTTGAATGTGATCCAAGGATGACCGGTTTCGAACAGCATCGACAGCATCTTGCGCCACAGATCATTGGCCTGGATCGTCTTGAACAGGCGCAACTCACCGCGCGCTGCTTTGGCTTCGTAGCCGACATAGGCTTCTTCAAACGCCTTGCCGAACTTGTCGTGCAGGTCTGGCGTATCGGAAGGCGAGAACAGTGTCCATTGGCCTTTTTCCATGACGCGCTTCATGAACAGGTCAGGAATCCAGTTAGCGGTGTTCATGTCATGCGTGCGGCGGCGATCGTCGCCGGTGTTTTTGCGCAGGTCGAGGAATTCCTCGATGTCCATGTGCCAGGTTTCCAGATAGGCGCAGACTGCCCCCTTGCGCTTGCCGCCCTGATTGACTGCCACGGCAGTGTCATTGACCACCTTCAGGAAAGGCACCACGCCTTGCGATTTGCCGTTGGTACCCTTGATGTGCGCACCCAGCGAACGCACTGGCGTCCAATCGTTGCCCAGACCGCCGGCATACTTTGCCAGCAAGGCATTTTCCTTGATGGCGTCGTAGATGCCTTCCAGATCGTCAGCCACCGTGGTCAGGTAGCAGGACGACAATTGCGAACGCAGCGTGCCGGAGTTGAACAGCGTCGGCGTCGAGCTCATGAAGTCGAACGAAGACAGCAGGTTGTAGAACTCGATAGTGCGCGCTTCGCGATCGACTTCGCTCAGTGCCAGACCCATCGCCACGCGCATGTAAAAGGCTTGCGGCATTTCGATGCGAACGTCGCGGATGTGCAGGAAGTAACGGTCATACAGCGTTTGCAGACCGAGATAACCGAATTGCAGGTCGCGTTCGGGCTTGATGGCATTGGCCAGCAACGCCAGATCGTACTGCGCCAGCTTAGGATCGAGCAGATCGGCTTCGATCCCCTTCTTGATGTATTTAGGGAAATAGTCGAGGTATTCGGCCGGTGCATCGGCTTGCGCCACTTCCTTGCCGAACACTTCCTTGCGGATGGTGTGCATCAGCAAACGTGCAGTGACCTGGCTGTAGGCCGGGTCTTTTTCCATCAGGGCGCGGGCGGCCAGAATGGCCGACTTGTGCAGTTCCTCGACCGGCACACCGTCGTACAGATTCTTGACGGTTTCCGCCAGGATTGCTTCCGCGTCAACGTGTTGCTCCAGATCCACACATGCGGCCTTGATCAGCGTGCGTACTTCGGCCAGATCCAGCGGACGGCTCTTGCCATCTTCCATCACATGCAATTGCGGCACAGCAGATTCAGGGGCCGCGGCGGCATGTTGCGCCCGCTCTTCCATCCGTTTGGCGCGATACAGAACATAGGCGCGCGCCACATCGTGCTCACCGGAGCGCATCAGCGACAGTTCCACCTGATCCTGGATGTCTTCTATATGGAAGGTGCCGCCGTTCGGCTGCCGGCGCACCAGCGCAGAAACGACATTCGATGTCAGTTGCTCGACCATTTCGCGCACGCGGGCCGAAGCAGCACCCTGCCCGCCATTGACCGCCAGAAATGCTTTGGTCACGGCAATCGCAATTTTGGAAGGCTCAAAGCCCACCACCGAGCCATTACGGCGAATGATGCGGTAATCCGCCAGAGTGGCCGCGGATTTTGCCAGCGAAGCAGGGCCGCCATCCTGAGTTGAAGTGGAAGAAAGCATGCCGAAATCAGTTGTTGATTGGCCGGAAATTTCTTGAGTAGAGCGCACTGAGCCTCCTGAGCTGTAAAACCAGTCATCCGATATGGATGACTGAGTAGGAATGAACCCTCGTGTCAGCGAGGGCATACGAATTGGGTGATGAATGCAGAGCAGGGGCGAATACTGCGCCCTGCCCGCCATGCAAGCGGAAACTACCTGATGTTTGCCCGTCCGGGTAAGCTGCAAAGCTCCCGAAACGCTCCCTGGCAAAACAAAGAATCATCAAAAAAACACTACATCTAGTTGTTTTTTAAGTTTTCGGAACTAATTCTAGTGGCTGCCAAGGGACTTGGCAAACAATATTTGTGCATATTTTTATCTGTTTTCGTCTTGACTTTTGACATCGCCAATAACGAAGCGGATCGGTGGCACATCCGGCTTCTTGACCCCTACGGTGACCAGCGCCGCGCCAAAGCGCTGCCAGTCGAAAAATGGACCAGGATCGGTTTTACGTCCCGGTGCGATGTGTTCGTGGCCGCTGATCGCATCCAAGGGCGCTGCATCGTGCAGCGCTGCCGTCAGCGCCGCCAGGGTGGCATATTGGCGGTCATCGAATGGGACAAAATCAGACCCCTCCAATTCAATCCCGATGGAAAAGGCATTGCAGCCATGCCTACCCTCGAACTGGGAGACACCGGCGTGCCAGGCGCGATCATGAATGCTGACGAACTGAAGCAAACTGCCGTCGCGTCGCACTAAAAAATGCGAGGACACCCGCAATGGGCGCAGTTGCTCGAAATAGGGGTGCGCCTGACAATCGAGCCGATTGGTAAACAGATCGGCAATGTAGGGGCCGCCGAACTCTCCTGGCGGCAGGCTGATATTGTGAATGACCAGTAAATCCGCCGCGACACCGGCCGGCCGGGCATCGAAATTCGGTGAGGGCACTTGCTGCGCCGCCGGACACCAGCCGTTCTTATCTAGAATCAGGACCGGATAGGCCATCGCTGGCATCAGATTGTCGACAATTGCTTATGCTCTTCCCCGCAGAAGACATTGCCGGCAGCATCCACCACCGCTTCCGAGGCAGGGAAATGGACGTGGCAATGGGCGCACTGGACGATACGCTCAACCTGCGGCGCGGCCGGCGGACGTCGTGTCCCGCCCGGGGCAGCGCCAGGCCCGCCCATCATCGATTTTTTCGCGCGTTTCAGCCAGACCACCACTGCCACCAGGATCAGTAACCAAATCAGGTATTTCATATGAAGGCCCTATGCAATACCACTTCCAGCACGAAACGGGTGCCGACATAGGCGAGTAAGAGAATCGCAAAACCGCTCAACGTAAACCGCAAAGCGGTTTTGCCGCGCCAGCCCTGCCACCGCCGGCCTGCCAGCAACACACCGAACAGCAGCCAGGAGAAAAAAGTGAAAATCGTTTTGTGATCCAGCCTCAAGGCCTGACCGAACAGCTGCTCGGAAAACACGGCCCCCGACAACATGGTCAAGGTCAGCAAGGTAAAACCGAGCGCGATCAGACGGAACAACAGCTTCTCCATGGTCAGCAGGGGCGGCAACCGCTCCAGCGCGCCATTGAACCAGCCCGCCTTCGGCTGCGCTGATCGAATATGCAGCCGGGACTCCTGCAGGACCATCAGTACCGCGTGGAATGCGGCGATGGTCAAAGTGCTATAGGCCAGAATGGAAATCGCGATATGCCCCAGAAACCAGCCGGACTTCCCGGCCAGCGGCACCATGTTGCCGGGAAAAATGCCGGGCAACACGACCGCCAGCGCCGCTACCGGCAAGACCAGTACGCGCAGACTGTCCAAAGCGGAATTGCGGTTTTCCAGCCAATAGAAAGCGACCGTAATCCACAAGGTGGCTGACAGCATCGCCGCGAATCCGACCCGGACGGCATCGGGAGCCGTCACATCGGCAGAGAGCGCCGCGCCATGTAACAGCCAGCCAAACAAAGTCAATACGGACTGCGCCCTGCGCGCAGTCGTCGGCAATACCGCTGCGATCAAATACAACAGCGCCGCCAGAAGGAAAAAGGAATTTTGCATCGGCCAAGTTTATCATCAAGTCGCCTCCGAATCTGCCGCGAGGCCCGCCGGGATGCAATCAGTTAAAATGACTGCCAATCCAGCGCCTCCGCGCTTGCCGCACAGCGGCCACCACTCTCTTTGAAGCCCCCACAACCATGCTCGACAATCTGACCAACCGGCTTGCCAAAGTCGTTAAAACCCTGCGCGGCGAAGCGCGTCTGACCGAAACCAATACCGCCGACATGCTGCGCGAAGTGCGCTTGGCCTTGCTTGAGGCCGACGTTGCGCTGCCTGCGGTACGCGAATTCATCGCCAAGGTCAAAGAAGCGGCGATCGGTGAAGACGTCATCGGCTCGCTGACCCCTGGTCAAGCACTAGTTGGCGTCGTCCAACGCGAACTGGCCAGCCTGATGGGAGCCGATCTCGGCCCCGATGCCTCGCAGCTCAGTTTTGCCACGCAACCGCCGGCAATCATTTTGATGGCCGGTTTGCAAGGCGCGGGTAAAACCACGACCGTCGGTAAGCTGGCCAAATATTTGCGCGAAAACAAGAAAAAGAAAGTCCTGACTGTTTCTGCCGACGTCTACCGTCCGGCCGCTATTGCGCAACTGCAAGCGGTCACGGCACAAGCCGGCGCGGATTTTTTTCCGACCGAAGCAAGCGATGATCCTGTCGCCATCGCCCTTGCCGCTCTGGATTTCGCCAAGCGCCATTATCACGATGTCCTGATCATTGATACCGCCGGTCGTCTCGGTATCGATGAAGCGATGATGCTGGAAATCAGCGCCATGCACGCCGCCGTCAAGCCGATTGAAACCCTGTTCGTGGTCGATGCCATGCTGGGTCAGGATGCTATTAATACGGCCAAGGCCTTCAGCGATGCACTGCCGCTGACCGGTATTATCCTGACCAAACTCGATGGCGATTCGCGCGGCGGGGCGGCATTGTCGGTGCGACACATTACCGGCAAGCCGATCAAGTTTGCCGGCGTTTCCGAAAAACTCGACGGCCTTGAAGCCTTCGACCCTAGCCGCATGGCCAACCGTATTCTCGGTATGGGCGACATTCTGGCGCTGGTCGAAGAAGCCAAAAAGGGAATGGACGTTGCCGCCGCGCAGGATTTGGCGCAGAAGATTAAAGGCGGCGGTAAGTTTGACCTGAACGATTTCAAGGCCCAGCTCGGTCAGATGAAAAAAATGGGCGGCATGGCCGGCCTTCTCGACAAGCTGCCGGCGCAAATGCAGCAAGCTGCCAGCGGCGCCAATATGGGCCAGGCGGACAAGCAAGTGCGCCGCATGGAAGGGATGATCAATTCGATGACCCTGAAAGAACGCGCCAAACCCGAGCTGATCAAGGCCACGCGCAAACGCCGCATTGCCGCCGGTGCCGGTGTGCAAGTACAAGACGTCAACCGCATGCTGGCGCAATTCGATCAAATGCAAACCATGATGAAAAAAATGCAGAGCGGCGGCATGATGAAAATGATGCGCGGCATGAAAGGCATGCTGCCGGGAATGCGCTAAGCGGCGCGTACAAGATCGTCGGCGGAGAATAAAGACTGACAACTTGCGTTGCCTCATAGACAAAATCAGTCTGAAACGCGTAAAAAACACTTGCATCAAGGGGGAAACCCCACCACTATTAGCGGTGCGTAATTGACGCATTTAACCAACGTCCCTGTTTAGGAGGCTCACAGATGGTCACAGCAAAAAAACCAGCCGCAGCTAAAGCTGCAGCAAAGCCAGCAGCAGTCAAGAAACCAGCCGCAGCAAAACCGGCAGCGCGTACACCTAACGCTGCTTTCATGAAGCCATTGACACCATCCGCAGCATTGGCTGAAGTGGTCGGCGCAGCACCGTTGCCACGCACAGAAGTCACCAAGAAAGTGTGGGAATACATCAAGAAACACAATCTGCAAAACCCAGAAAACAAGCGCAATATCGATGCAGATGCAAAGTTGTTAGCTATTTTTGACGGCAAGAAACAAGTTTCCATGTTTGAAATGACTAAACTGATTTCCGGTCATTTGAAATAAGCCATTCGCAGTAGCAGGGTTTTGCAACTCTTCTTGCAAAACAAAAACGCCCGCATCGCGCGGGCGTTTTTGTTTTTGCGCTTATGTTTGTATTGGTGATTATCGCCGTCGGGATTTTCGCGCGCCAGTTAAAACGCAGCGCACGCCAATCCCGATATCGTCATCAGCGCGCCAGCTTCTCCAGAACGAAAGCGGTCGCTTGCTCAAGAGGAACCGGTGTCGCCGCCGTATCGCGCCGTCCCTGATATTCGAGCTGTCCCTCCTTAAGGCCACGGTCACCGATCACAATACGGTGCGGTACACCAATCAGCTCCCAATCGGCAAACATGGCGCCGGGTCGCTCATTGCGATCATCGAGGACAACATCCACTCCCGCAGCCGCTAACTTGTCATACAGCGCATCGGCTTGCAGTTTGACGTCGGCGCTACGGTCATAGCCCATCGGGCACAGCACTACTTCGAACGGGGCCAGCGCCAAAGGCCAGACGATCCCTTTTTCGTCGAAATTCTGCTCAATCGCTGCACCCAGAATCCGGGTAATGCCGATGCCGTAACATCCCATCTGCAATGGCTGCGGCTTGCCATTTTCATCGAGGTAAGTAGCTTTCATCGCGACCGAGTAAGCCGTGCCCAGTTGAAAGACATGCCCTATTTCGATGCCGCGCTGAATCGCCAGCACGCCCTTGCCATCCGGCGAGGCGTCGCCTTCGACCACATCGCGCAAATCGGCGACTTCCGGTTCTGGCAAATCGCGGCCCCAGTTAACGCCGGTGTAATGGAAATCTTCTGCATTCGCGCCGCAGATGAAATCGCTCATGTTGGCGACGGTGCGATCGGCCACAACCCGTACTGGCTTGAGGGTTGCCACCGGCCCCAGGTAGCCGGGCGGCGTGCCGAAATACTCGACAATTTCGTCTTCGCTGGCAAACCGGTATCCGGCAATGCCGGCGATTTTGCTGACTTTGACTTCGTTCATGTGATGATCGCCGCGCAACAACAGCAGGAAAATTTGCTTGGCGGCATCGGCGGTCCCCGATTTTGCATCGGGATTGGCATCGACCGCCAGCACGATGGATTTAATGGTGCGATCCAGCGGCACGTTGAGCATTTCCGCGACGGCCTCGCATTTCGATTTACCGGGCGTGGCCAATTTCACCATTGCTTCACTGGCTGCCGGGCGTGTGGCACTGATCGCCAATGCTTCTGCCGCTTCCATATTGGCCGCGTAGTCGGAGGTAGGGCAATATACCAATGCGTCTTCGCCGGTGGCCGCAATCACATGGAATTCGTGGGAGCCGGAACCGCCAATGGCACCGTTATCGGCCGCCACTGCACGGAATTGCAAACCGAAGCGGGTGAAGATGCGCGTATAGGTGTCGTACATGATTTGATACGAGCGCTGGAGGCCCTCTGCGTCGCGATCGAACGAGTACGCGTCCTTCATCGTGAATTCACGTCCGCGCATGAGACCGAAACGCGGCCGTCGCTCGTCGCGGAATTTGGTTTGGATGTGATAAAAATTGACGGGGAGTTGCTTGTAGCTGCGCAATTCGCTGCGCGCCATGTCAGTCACGACTTCTTCCGACGTCGGCTGGATGGCGAATTCCCGGCCATGCCGGTCCTTCACACGCATCAGTTCGGCGCCCATTTTGTCCCAGCGGCCGGTTTCCTGCCAGAGTTCGGCCGGCTGCACCAGCGGCATGAGTAATTCAACCGCCCCGGCGCGATTCATTTCCTCGCGGACAATGGCTTCGACCTTGCGGATAACGCGCAAACCCATGGGCATGTAAGTGTAAATGCCGGAACCCAGACGTTTGATCATGCCGGCGCGCATCATCAGTTTGTGACTGACGATTTCAGCATCGGCAGGAGCTTCTTTTTGGGTGGAAATAAAAAATCGGGAGGCGCGCATGACGATCGGTTCTTTTTAAAAGAGGGGGGGTTATAATCAGTGCAATTTTAAAGGATTAGTTGGCCGATGCGCCCACTCTTTGCACAATCGATTCATGTTTCGCCCGTCTGTCCGCCAAACACCCGCACTAATGGAGTGTGACGCGCGCAGCCAATGACAGAGCCGCACACGACTGATTGCGCAATTGAGTACGTTTGGCCGCAGAAAGTATCGAGGTTAGTCATGCTGGATCGAGAAGGCTTTCGCCCGAACGTCGGCATCATTCTGCTGAACGCGCAAAATGAGGTGTGGTGGGGCAAGCGGGTGCGCGAGCATTCCTGGCAGTTTCCTCAGGGTGGGATCAAATACGGCGAAACTCCGGAGCAAGCGATGTTTCGCGAACTCGAAGAGGAAATCGGCCTGAGGGCCGAACACGTGAAAATAATCGGTCGTACCCGCGACTGGTTGCGCTACGAGGTTCCCGACCATTTCATCAAGCGCGAAGTGCGCGGCCATTATCGCGGTCAGAAACAAATCTGGTTTCTGCTGCGCATGGTCGGCCGCGACTGCGATGTCAATCTGCGTCTGACGGCCCATCCTGAGTTTGATGCCTGGCGCTGGCACGATTACTGGGTGCCGCTCGATGTCGTCATTGAATTCAAGCGCGACGTCTACCAGCAAGCATTGCAAGAACTGTCACGATTCATGACGCGTCCCGCCGGCGCATTACGTCCCGAGTCGCCCTGCGCGACTAGCGACGCAGCGAAAACATGCGAACCTGCGACGCCTGTCGCGCCCCCCTCACTCCCCGACAATTGACTATGCCTCCATTGAAATCTGACGCCAGCCATTCTGCACGCGCACTGCCCTGCTCCTTGCCGCAAGTACTCCGCATGATCCTGGCAACAGGATTGTTATGCAGCTCCGGCGCGTTCGCCGCGGGTTCTTTGACAGGACTACCCGGCAATTTGGATGAAGATTTCGACGATTCAAGCAAGTCATGGCAAGAAATCAGTCTGCAATTGCCACCTGCTCCGCAAGAGTCTGATCTGGCTTCTTTTTATGTCGACCCCAGAGCAACGGGACAATCGGCGGTCGATGCCAAATCGATCAGCATCGGCACCGATGGCGTGATCCGCTATACGATGGTCGTCAAAACCCAGGGCGGCGCTGTCAATGTCAGCTACAACGGGATTCGTTGCGCAACGTACGAAAGCAAATCCTACGCATTCGGACGCAGTGATGGAGCCTGGTCGCGTGCGCGTCAGGACAAATGGAAAGTCATCTCCAATGCCGGCGCCAATCGTCAGGATGCCGTGCTATTCAAAGAATATTTTTGCGACGGCACAACCATTGCCGGCGACCTGGAAACGATTGTTCTGCGCTTTCGCAATCATCAACCGATGAACTCCAGCGGCAACGCCAAGGGTCGTTGAATCGGGATAAATAGCTTCTGGGGAGGCGGGACGGGAGGGGCAGTCTCAGAAATGAGAACACGCCTGTTTGTGTAGAGCAAGATTGATACCCTCCGCTTACCCCACGCGGTCGCTTATTCAGCGCCGCCCTGTAACAACACCATATTGTCACGATGTATCAATTCGACTTCCTCAACAAAACCGAGGATGGACAGGATATCTGCCGAAGAATGACGCATGATGCGGCGCGCGTCGCCACTGGCGTAATTGCTGATACCCCGCGCAACGGCTCTGCCAGCCGCATCGACACAAGTAATCACGTCGCCACGTCCGAACTGTCCTATCACTTCCGTCACGCCAATCGGCAACAGCGACTTTCCTTCTGCACTCAGTTTTTGCACTGCCCCCGCGTCCAGCATGACGCTGCCGGCAGTTTGCAAGTGGTCGGCCATCCATTGCTTGCGGGCCGTCAATTGCGGGGTCTGGGCAATCAGATGGGTACCGATGGCCTCTCCGTTTGCCAGTCGTGTCAGCACTTGTTCTTCCCGGCCCCAGGCAATCACCGTATGCGCACCCGAGGCGGCAGCGCGCTTGGCCGCCAGAATTTTGGTCAGCATGCCGCCGCGTCCAAGGCTGGAGCCGGCACCGCCCGCCATCGCTTCCAGCGCCACATCACCAGCGACAGCTTCATCCACAAATCGGGCCGCGGGGTCCTTGCGCGGGTCCGCCGTAAACAAGCCGCGTTGATCGGTCAGAATGACCAGGACGTCCGCCTCGATCAGATTGGCCACCAACGCACCGAGGGTATCGTTGTCGCCGAATTTGATTTCATCGGTGACCACCGTATCGTTTTCGTTGATGATCGGTACCACGCCAAAGCGCAGCAGAGTAAACAAGGTTGAACGTGCGTTCAGATAGCGCTCTCGGTCGGCCAGATCCGCGTGCGTCAGCAAGACTTGCGCCGTATGCAGCTGATGGCTGCGGAAGCTGGTTTCGTAAATTTGCGCCAAGCCCATCTGGCCGACGGCGGCGCAGGCCTGCAACTCATGCACACCGGTCGGCCGCCTTTCAAAACCGAGACGCTGCATGCCCTCGGCGATCGCACCGGAACTGACCAGTACGACTTCCTTGCCGAGTCCGCGCAACTGAGCGATCTGTTGCGCCCAATTGGCAATCGCCGCGCTATCGAGTCCCTTGCCATCGTTGGTCACCAACGAGGACCCGACTTTGACGATAATGCGTTTGGCGTTTTGAATGACGGATTGCATGGGTTTTATCCAGACTTCTAGATTGCTGGCGATACGTGCAGAGACGCTCAATGGTGGCCGACGGACATGTCCGCCAGCGAAATGGAACCTGCATCGTGGAAAGACCTCCTGACGAATGCCGCCGGGAGGTCTGTTTGCTTATTCCTCGATGATTTTGAAACGCGGATCGTCAGGATCGATAGAAGCAATACCACGCGCTTCTTCGGTCATCTGGGTTTCTTCAGCACGGTATTCCTGCTGCCGCTTTTCATCCAGATAAGCATAAATTTCAGTGATCAACTCTTCGCAGCCTTCACGCGTCAGCGCCGAAATTTCGAACACTTTGCCTTTCCAGCCGAAACGCTTCACGAAATCTTTGACGCGTGCGCGGCGCTCTGCGGCCGGCACCACATCCAGCTTGTTGAGTACCAGCCAGCGCGGTTTGTCGAACAGGGATTCGTCGTACTTTTTCAATTCCTGGACGATGGCCTTCGCTTCCTTGACGGGATCGACGGTATCTTCGAACGGCGCCAGATCGACAATGTGCAGCAGCAAGCCGGTACGTTGCAAATGCTTGAGGAACTGAATGCCCAGTCCCGCGCCATCGGCCGCGCCTTCGATCAGTCCCGGAATATCGGCAATGACGAAGCTTTTCTCATGGCTGACACGGACCACGCCCAGATTCGGATGCAGCGTCGTAAACGGATAATCGGCAATTTTCGGCCGCGCGTTCGAGACGGCGGTGATGAAAGTCGATTTGCCGGCGTTCGGCTGTCCGAGCAAGCCGACATCGGCCAGCACTTTGAGCTCCAGACGCAAATCGCGTCGTTCGCCTTCCTTGCCTTCGCTTTTCTGACGCGGGGCGCGGTTGGTCGATGTCTTGAAATGGATATTGCCCCAGCCGCCTTCGCCGCCCTTGGCCAGCAAGACAACTTGTTCGTGTTCGGTCAGATCGGCAATCGGTTCGCCGTTGAGAATATCGACAATCAGCGTGCCTACCGGCATGCGCAGGAAAATATCGTCCGCGCCCTTGCCGTAGCAGTCGGCACCGCGACCATTTTCGCCGTTACGCGCCTTGTGCAGCCGCGCAAAACGGTAGTCAATCAGTGTGTTGACGTTGCGGTCGGCAACCGCCCAGATACTGCCACCCTTGCCGCCGTCGCCGCCGTCAGGCCCGCCGAACGGACGGAATTTTTCGCGGCAAAAACTTGCCACGCCATTACCACCGTCGCCGGCGATGAGTTCGATTTTTGCTTCGTCGATAAACTTCATGCTTGTTTGCCGCGGCAAAAGAGCGCGGCCCTGTTTGTTTACTGCCTGTTGCAAGTCGCCGGCATGGACGCATCCTGGCGCCGGCCTGCGCCAGAGGGATGCTGGCGACGCTTTTATTACCCTCAGAAAACCAAAAGGCCCCACCGGAGGCAGAGCCTTTTTATGAAAGGCTGATGCCTTTCATCGTGCTGAGCCGTGTTATCAGGCTGCAACCACCGTCACGAACTGACGTTGCTTGAGACCCTTGACAACAAACTGCACCTTGCCTGGTGTCAGTGCGAACAGGGTGTGATCCTTGCCCATACCGACGTTTTCGCCTGGATGCACTTTAGTGCCCCGTTGACGGATGATGATGCCGCCGGCATTGATTGCCTGGCCACCATAGACCTTGACGCCGAGTCGTTTTGACTCTGAGTCACGGCCGTTGCGCGTAGTGCCGCCGCCTTTTTTATGTGCCACTTAGAACTCCTTGGTATCTGTTTTGCTGACCAGAACGCTATATCGGAAACCGATTAGGCGTTGATCGAGACGATTTGCAATTCGGTATAGTTTTGACGATGGCCTTGACGCTTCTGATAATGCTTACGACGACGCATTTTGAAGATCTTGACTTTATCGTGGCGACCTTGCGCTACAACTGTAGCTAGCACCGTTGCACCCTCGACCAACGGCGCACCGAATTTCACGGTTTCACCAGCGCCCACAGCGAGCACCTGATCCAAAGTGATTTCGGAGCCTATGTCTGCCGGTATCTGTTCTACTTTAAGTTTTTCACCAGCGACAACTTTATACTGTTTGCCACCGGTTTTTATGACCGCGTACATGGGGAACCTCATCGAATGAAAATTAAAGAACATTTTCTTCACCGAGACGTAACAAAACACTGCACTACGCCGCATCGGCAGGAGAACCAGCCATGCGAACTGCGTCTTTTGAATCGGGAAAACCTCTAATTATACATAGACTTAGCGCATCCGTCAAAAACTCTTGACAAGCAGCAAAAACAACACATTTTCTCAGGCGAATTAATGCTCCGTCGCCGGAGGAATAACGTCGCTCCGGCCCCCGCTGTTGCTGCTCATCGTATAATCACGCCACTTCATGCCTCTTAACAGGTTTCGCCTTGTCCGCAGCCATCCACGCCCCATCCCAGAATAACCTCGCCGACACCATCGCCGGCGACATGCAGGCAGTCAATGCCGTTATCCGCCGTCAGCTGCACTCTGAAGTGCCGCTGGTTAATCAGGTCGCCGAATATATCATCGGTGCCGGCGGCAAACGGATTCGTCCAATACTGGTACTCCTGATCGCCAATGCCCATGGCTATCGGGGCGAAGCGCACCACAGCCTGGCCGCCGTCATCGAATTCATCCACACCGCCACGCTGCTGCACGACGATGTCGTCGATGAATCCTCGCTACGCCGCGGCAAGCCCACCGCCAATGCCTTGTTCGGCAACGCAGCGTCGGTTCTGGTCGGAGACTTCCTTTACAGCAGAGCATTTCAGATGATGGTCAAGGTCGGCGACGCCCGCGTGATGCAGATCGTCGCCGACGCCACCAACGTCATCGCCGAAGGCGAAGTCCTGCAATTGCTGAACATGCACAACCCTGACGTGACCGAAGCCGATTACCTGCAAGTCATCCGCTCCAAAACCGCCAAATTATTTGAAGCCGCCGCCCAACTGGGCGCACTCATTGCCGGCGCAGACGAAGCCGCCATCGAAGCCGCCGGCGAATACGGCCGCTCGCTGGGCACCTCGTTCCAGCTGATCGACGATGTACTCGACTACTCCGGCAACGCCGCCGATATCGGCAAAAACGTCGGCGACGACTTGCGCGAAGGGAAAACCACCCTGCCGCTGATCTATTTGATGGAACACGGCAACGCAAAGCAACAAGCGCTGGTACGCTCCTGCATCGAAAATGGCGATCAGCAACATTTTGCAGAAATACTGGCGGCCATCACGGAGTCGGGCGCACTGGATTACGCCCGCAAAAACGCGGTCACGGCCGGACAACGTGCCAGCGCAGCCCTGGAAGCGATGCCTGAGAGCATCTATAAGCAAGCGCTGCTGGATCTGGCCACGTTTGCGGTCGACCGCAATCACTGACCCCCTCACCGCCCCTGCCCTGCAAGTCCGCCCCTATCAAAAGGGCGGACGCATATCCCCCGGCGAACCGCCATCCGATCTAAAAACGAAACAAATGCCTCGCCATACCAACAGGCCTTTCTCAAAACTATTCTTAGCCCCATCTATAGCAAATAGTTTAGAAAAAATATGGCTGTTTACTAATGTAAACACGGATGCTTTTTTTATTCTCCATGCTACTTTCCTCCTCCCCGTAAATCAAAGACGCCTGTCATAACGCACAACCAACCGTCACGGGCATCCCCTGCGGCGCGGCGCCACGTTATTTCAGATGCCTTTAGCTACCAAAGGATCGTATCGTGAGCCACCAAAAACTCATGCTTGCCAAAAACGTGGCGTGGGCCGCCGACATGATCCGGCGCGACGCCGATTTTTTCACGCGCATTTCCAAAATCCAGAATCCCGAAACACTCTGGATAGGGTGCGCCGACAGCCGCGTACCGGCTGAAAAAATCACGGTCTCGCTGCCCGGCGAATTATTCGTCCATCGCAATATCGCCAACCTCGTTTGTACCGACGACACCAACGCCGCCAGCGTCATTGAATATGCCGTGAAAGTACTCAAGGTGCGCCATATCGTCGTCTGCGGCCATTACGGCTGCGGCGGCGTACGCGCCGCGCTGATGCCGCTCGACCCCGACTTGCCGGCCGTCAACCGGCACCTCCAGCCATTACGGGAGCTGGCCGCACGGCACGCAACGACCCTGTTGTCCTGTGATTCCTTCGATGCCCGCGTCGACCGTTTTGCCGAAATCAACGTGCAGCACCAACTGACAGCACTGCGTCGCATGCCCGTCATCCGCACCGCAGAACAAGCATTGACACTGCACGGATGGATCTTCAGCCTGGAGGATGGACGACTGCAGGTATTGCCTCAGGATTCAGCGCCGACGCAGCCGATTGCCGCCATCAAATTCGCATGACGGCTCAAATATGGGCAATGGCACGCGGTGCCGACCTGTTGGCGGGCAGCATCGTGTTTCTGATCGCCATGCCGCTCTGTCTGGGCATCGCCGATGCCTCCGGCGTACGACCCGCAGCGGGAATGCTGTCCGGCATCATCGGCGGCGTCATTGTGGCGCTCCTGAGCGGTTCGCGCCTGACCGTCAGCGGACCTGCGGCCGGCTTGATTCTGATCATCGTGGAAGCCATTGCGCGGCTGGGCAGTTTCAATGCCTTCCTGAGTGCCGTGGTACTGGCCGGGATCATGCAAATCGGACTCGGCCTCCTGAAAGCCGGACAACTAGCTGCCTACGCGCCCTCCTCCGTCATTAAAGGCATGCTCACCGGCATAGGCTTGCTGTTGATGCTCAAACAAATTCCTCTGGCGCTCGGCTTCCCCGACGGCAACTGGATCAGCGCGGCCACCTCGCTCAATGGGCATCTACTGACTTCGCTGGGAGTGACGCTGTTAAGCCTGCTGCTGCTCTTTCTCTGGGAGAACGCCACTCTGCGCAGGTCGCCACTGGTGCGCACCACGCCAGCGGCATTACTGGTGGTCCTGACCGGCATCCTATCGACGTTGATACTGAGCAAATGGGCGCCGATGCTGGCCCTGCCATCCGAACACCGGGTCGAATTGCCGATACTCCATTCCTTCGCCGATCTGCGGAGCATCCTGGCGTTTCCCGATTTCACCCGTTTGGGGGACCCACAGGTCTGGCTCATCGCAATGAGTTTAGCGCTCGTCGCCAGTCTCAATTCCCTGCTCAGCATGGAGGCGGTAGAACAACTCGATCCGCATCCGCACCCGACAACGCCCAACCGCGAATTGCGCGCACAAGGTTGCGGCAATCTGCTGGCAGGGCTAATCGGTGGCTTACCTATCGGTGTCATGGTCGTCCACAGCTCCACCAATCTGAATACGGGCGCGCGCAGCAAAATGGCAGCGGTCGTGTATGGACTATTGCTGTTGATCAGCATGTTTACGCTGGATCACTTACTGAATCTGATTCCTCTGGCCAGTCTGGCCGCCATCCTGTTTCATACCGGCTACAAACTGGCCAAGCCCTCGCGCCTCCTGTCAATTGCCAGGCAAGGCATCCATTCCTGGGGGCCGTTTCTGGCGACCGCCGGCGGCGTCATCGCGCTGGATGTATTGAGTGGCGCGGCGCTGGGGTTTGTCTTTTGCCTCACGCTCACTATCGCCGCCAATTTGCGTCATACGTTTTTATTTTCCCATTACGACAATCAATATTTCCTCCTCTTTCGCAAGGACGTCTCTTTTCTGGGCAAAATCACACTACAGAAGCATTTAGACGCCATCCCCCCCGGTGCCACGCTCACCATCGACGCCGACCACGTCGATTTCATCGATCCCGACGTCTTAGCCGTACTGCAACGCTTTGATTACCATGCCGCGCAGTGCGCCATTACCGTCCACTTTCACGGCCTGCGCGCCGCATGGCAAGCCCTCCCCTCACCGGCTCCGGTGGTGAATCCACCGTAGGCTAGAACGTGTATTGATTTATAATACAAATCTTGCTTTATCTGAATCGCCGGTAATAAACAGCCGGCGCAACTCTTCCCCCTAACATGCTCTCCATTTTCGAACGGTGACCCTTTGGATACCGTACCCCTTTGGGTGCAAATTCTTGCACTTTTCGTACTGATTTTCTGTTCTGCATTTTTCGCCATGGCCGAAACGGCGCTGATGGCGGCCAACCGTCACCGGCTGCGCCACATGGCCAAGCGCGGCAACAAGCGCGCCACGACCACCCTGTGGCTGCTGGAACGCACCGACAAACTGCTCTCCCTGGTTCTCATCGCCAACACCCTGATTAATGCGCTGGCCACCGCGCTGGTCACCGCCATTGCCATCTCCACCTTTGGCAACCATGAAAAAGTCATCACGGGCGCTACCGCCGGCGTAGCCTTCCTGCTCATCGTGTTTGCCGAAATCGGGCCCAAAATCATCGGCGCCACCTACCCGGAACGCATCGCACTGCCGACCAGCTTCATCCTCAGACCGCTGATGACGATCGCCAAACCGCTGATCTGGTTCGTCAATCTGTTCGTTTCCACGTTCCTGGCCATTCTGCGCATTAAAACCGGGATTCATGCGCACACCACCCGGCTATCGCCGGAAGAATTGCGCTCCATCGTGCTAGAAGGCGGCAACTTCATTCCGCAAAAACACAAAAGCATTTTGCTCAACCTGTTCGATCTGGAAAAAATCTCGGTCGAAGATGTGATGACCCCGCGCTCGCAAGTAGAAGCACTCAACCTCGCCGCCTCGGTAGACGATATCCGCCATCATCTGGCAACCTGCTACCACAACAAACTCCCGGTCTACGAAGGCGAAATCAATCAGATCATCGGCATCCTCCATGTGCGAAAAGTGGTCGCGCTGCTGACGCAGGAAGAAGAAATCAGCATTGAAGATTTTCGCGCTTTGCTGACGCCGCCCTACTTTATTCCGCAAGACACCGACGTCTTCACCCAGCTCCAGTATTTTCAGGAAAATCATGAGCGGCTCGGCATCATCGTCGATGAATACGGCGAAGTGCAGGGGCTGGTCACCCTCGAAGACATCATCGAAGAAATGATCGGTGAATTCACCACCTCGATGCCGGGCGCTTCCCGCGCCGACGCCTTTGCCTGGGACGAGGACGGGGTCTGCCTGCTCGATGGCACGACCACCCTGCGCGACATCAACAAACGACTATCGCTGCAACTGCCGTTGGACGGCCCCAAAACCCTCAACGGACTGCTGCTGGAATGGCTGCGCGACATCCCCGAAGCCAACGTCTGCGTCAAGCAGGATGGCTGCATCATCGAAATCGTGCAGGTACAAAATCAGGCCATCAAAGTGGCTAAACTGATCCGCCGCGGCCCCGCGGTTTCTGTGCGGGATGAATTGTCCTAGAAACTCCCGCTCTCTTTTCCGACGACTTTACATCGTGGATTTGACTCGGCATGATGGCCCACCATTTCCAATGGGAAATGGTTCAAAGAACCGCTGATTTAGCATGTCAGTGTGGCGAGCAGGCCAAGCTCAGGACAAGTAGTCCCGGCAAATGACTGCACTGCTCGCAACACAGTAGGCGTTCAGCGAGTCCTTGACCACTGCCTGCCAAGTCCCTTATCCGCCCCATGAATGCAAACGATCACGGCCTTCCCGCCGCCCTGTTGCAAGCCGGTCTGCTGTCGCCCGAAAAGGCCGACGCGCTATGCAGCGCAGCCACCGACAACACCCCTTTTATCGACCTGCTGCTGCAAGACGGCGCTCTTTCCGCGCGATCTCTCGCCCTGTTTTGCGCCCGACATTACGGCTATCCCTTCGAAGAGTTGAGCGCACCGGCACCCGAAACCAGGTCACTCCCTTTCAGCGATCACAAACTGCTGCAACGCCACCGCATCCTGCCTCTGCGCTTGCAGGGACGGCGCCTCACCGTCGCTATTTCCGACCCCTCCGCCACCGATGCGCTGGCGCAAATCCGGTTTCAGACCCAGTTGCTGGTCGACCCGGTCGTGGTCGAACATCCCAGGCTGTTGCAAATGATCGCCTCCCATGCGCAGGAAGCGCCCGACACGGCAACGTCCAGCGAACGCACCGCAGCTGCGCCCGCCAGCACCAGTCGCCCTGAAGACGACGCTCCGGTGGTTCGTTATCTGCATACTATTTTGGAAGAAGCCATCCGCTTGGGCGCGTCCGATCTGCATCTCGAACCGTTTGAACACCTGTGCCGCATCCGCGTCCGGGTCGATGGCGTCTTGCGCGATCTCGACCCGCCGCCGCTGGCATTGAAAGACAATCTGGCATCCCGCATCAAAGTGCTGGCGCGTCTGGACATCGCCGAAAAACGTGTGCCGCAGGATGGGCGCATGCGCCTGACCATGGAAGGAAAGGCCCCCGTCGATTTTCGCGTATCAACCCTGCCCACCCTGTTCGGTGAAAAAATCGTCTTGCGCCTGCTCAATACCGGCGCAGTCGATATCGCCATCGACACCCTCGGCTATGAACCGCAACAGCAACAACTGCTGCTTGCCGCGCTGCGCCAGCCGCACGGAATGATCGTCATGACCGGCCCCACCGGCTCCGGAAAAACGGTGTCGCTTTATGCCTGCCTGAATATTCTGAATCGCCCCGAAAGTAATATTTCCACCATCGAAGACCCGGTAGAAATTCACCTCAACGGCATCAATCAGGTCAACGTCAACGAGCGCGCCGGCCTGAGTTTTGCCGTCGCCCTGCGCGCTTTCCTGCGACAGGACCCCGACGTCATCATGATCGGCGAAATCCGCGATCTGGAAACCGCCGATATCGCCGTCAAAGCCGCCCAGACCGGTCATCTGGTGCTGTCAACGCTGCATACCAACGACGCCCCCTCCACCCTGACGCGCCTGCGCAACATGGGCATGGCGCCCTTCAATATCGCCTCGGCGGTCACGCTCATCACTGCGCAGCGGCTGGCGCGCCGTCTGTGTCAGTGCAAGCAGCCCGTCACCTTGCCCAAAGCACTCTTGCTGCAAGCCGGTTTCCCCCCCGCTGAATGCGATGACGCGTGGCAAGCCTACGCCGCCGCTGGCTGCAAGGTCTGCTCCGGTAGCGGCTATCGCGGCAGAGTCGGTATTTATCAGGTCATGCCCGTCAGCGCGGCCATGGAAAATCTGATTCTGGCCAGCGCCACCACGTCCCAGATCGCGGCCCAGGCGGCAAGCGAAGGCATCACCAGCTTGCGGCAAGCCGGCCTGCTCAAAATGCGCCAGGGTCTGACCAGTCTGGAAGAAGTCCTCGCCTGCACCCCGCCATGAACAGCTCATCCCCACCAAGCACGCCCCCGCGCGAAACGATTTATCAGTGGCATGGCCGGGATCGCCACGGCAAACCGGCGCGAGGAGAACTCAGTGCGCACAGCCTTGCCCTTGCCCACAGTGCTCTGCGCGAACGCGGGGTGCTGGTCGCGCAGCTGCGGCCAAAGCGTTTTAGCGGGCGCATCAAGCCCAAGGATATCTGCATGCTGACGCGACAACTGGCGACCATGATCAAGGCCGGTGTGCCGCTGCTACAGTCCTTCGGCATTGTCGCCAACAGTCACACCAATCCGGCAGTGGTGCGCCTGCTGGGGCAACTCGGTACGGCCATCGAAAGCGGCAGTAGTCTGCAGCAAGCCTTTGCCGCGCATCCTCAGTATTTCGACCCGCTGTTTTGCAATCTGGTCGGGGCCGGCGAACAGGCGGGGGTGCTCGATGAGCTGCTCGCCCGACTGGCGACTTATCAGGAAAAAACGCTCGCCCTGAAAGCCAAACTGCGCTCAGTACTGTTGTATCCGGCCGCTATCGTGGCCGTGGCGCTGATCGTCACGGCCGTCATCATGATTGTTGTCGTACCCGCGTTTGCCGCCGTCTTCAAGGGGTTTGGCGCCGAACTGCCGCTGATGACGCAGGCGGTCATTGCGCTTTCCAACTGGGTCGTCGCCTGGTGGCATTTGATGCTCGTGGTTCTGTGCGGAACCAGCTGGGGTCTGGTGCGCGGCTGGCGTCGCTCACCGACTTTGCGCGCCAGGAGCGACCGGCTTCTGCTCAAACTGCCGATTCTTGGCAACATCGTGCGCCAAGCCTGCGCAGCCCGCTGGGCGCATACGCTGGCCACCATGTTTGCTGCCGGCGTACCGCTGGCCGAAGCACTCGATGCGGTCGGCACTGCCGCCGGTAACGCCGTTTTTCGTGAGGCAAGCGAAGCCGTTCAGCGCGACATCATCGCCGGCAGCAGCCTGACGCTGGCAATGGCGCAAACGCAGGCCTTCCCGCCACTACTCACGCAAATGGCTGCCATCGGTGAAGAGTCCGGTTCGCTGGATCAGATGCTGGGCAAGGCCGCCGATATGTTTCAGTCGGAAGTCGATCTGGCCGTATCTGCCGCCGCCAGTCTGATGGAACCGATTATCATGGTGGTTCTGGGCATCCTCATCGGCGCATTGGTCATCGCCATGTACCTGCCCATTTTTACTTTGGGATCGGTAGTATGAGTGTCGCTATGTCGTACTACTTTCTCGCTGCGAACCACACGCTGACACAAGCTGCTAACCCGCTGACGACTTTGCTGGCCGCTATGTTGGGCCTGTTGGCCGGCAGCTTCCTGAATGTCGTGATCCACCGCTTGCCGCGCATGATGCAGCGCGCATGGGAAAACGATATCGCACAGGCCCTCGGCCAACCCTTGCCGCATACCCAGCGCTACAACCTGGTGCTGCCGCGCTCCGCTTGCCCTTCCTGCTCCCAAGCATTGCGCTGGCACAACAATGTGCCTCTGCTCAGTTTCCTGCGGCAACGCGGTCGCTGCCATCGCTGCGACGGGACGATCTCCGTGCGCTACCCGCTCATCGAACTGGCATGCGCGTTGTTATGGGCCGGTCTGATCTGGCACTTCGGGCTCACGCAACAGGGCCTTGCCGCACTCCTGTTCGCCACGCCGCTACTGGCGCTGGCCGCCATTGACCACGCCACCGGGCTCTTGCCCGACAGCCTGACCCTGCCGCTGCTGTGGCTGGGTCTGCTAGTCAATCTCAATGCTAGTTTCGCCCCGCTGCCGGATGCGGTTCTGGGTGCCGCCATCGGTTATACGACGCTGTGGGCGGTGTACTGGTTGTTCTGGCTGGCAACGGGCAAGGAAGGCATAGGCTATGGCGACTTCAAGCTGCTGGCGGCGCTGGGCGCATGGCTGGGCTGGAAGATGCTGCTGCCAGTGCTCTTGTTTTCTTCGGTCTCGGGTGCGATAGTGGGCGGCGTGTTGATGGCCACAGGACGGCAGGCAAAGGGAACGCCGCTGCCATTCGGCCCGTTTCTGGCGCTGGCAGGTTTGCTGGCTCTGCTCACAAGTCCACATCTGCTGTCCGCTTACACCGCGCTGTTCCCCTGACCCTGCGCATGCCGCGCTGCTTTTGCCGATCACCGAACCGCTCACCATGACCTCTGACGCCGCTATCTCCCGCACTTTTTCCATCGGACTCACCGGCGGCATCGGCAGCGGCAAGACCACCATTGCCAATCTGTTCGGCGAACGCGGTGCCACGCTGATCGACACCGATGCGATTGCGCATCAACTGACTGCCCCAGGTGGCGCGGCCATCCCGGCTATCACCGCTGAATTCGGTCCCGATTTCATTGATGCCGCAGGCGCACTCGATCGCGCCCGCATGCGCGCCCATGTCTTCAGTGCGCCCGCAGCGCGCCATCGGCTGGAATCGCTGCTGCATCCCATGATCCGCGCAGCAACGGCAGAAGCCGCTGCCAGAGCGACCGGCTGCTATACGATTTTCGTCGTGCCGCTACTGGTCGAATCGGGTACCTGGAAACAGCGCGTCGATAGCGTTCTGGTAGTGGATTGCAGCGAAGCGACGCAAATCGCCCGCGTGATGCAACGTAGCAAGCTCAGCGCCGACGAAGTACGCGCCATCATGGAAGTGCAAGCCACGCGGGAACAGCGACTGGCGTGTGCCGATGATGTGATCGACAACGACGCCGACCACACTGCCGCCGGACATGCCCAATTACAAGCGCAAATCGACGCGCTACACGCCCGTTATCTGGCCCTTGCAGAAACAAAACGTCATAGGCATTTGTAATTTTCGGCTGCATGGGTCAGAATCACGTATCTGCTATTCCGTCTGATGCAAAGAATGTGTGCGGAATGTGTGCATAAGCGTCAAAAATTGCGCCAAAAGCAACACAAAAGATCCATACGCAGAACGGATGGCCTCGCTACCACTTTACAAGGGATGCAACTTTGATTGTCTACGAATACCCGTTCAACGAGCGTATTCGCACGCTGTTGCGGCTAGAAGATCTCCACGAAAGATTTGTGTTTTTCCTGAATCAGGAAAGCGCCCTGCAACATCACGTCGCCCTTTCCATCATTTTCGAAATGCTGGAAGTTGCCGGCCGTGCCGATCTGAAGTCTGATTTGCTTCAAGAGCTGGAACGCCAAAAGCAAGTGCTTCTGGCGTACCGATCCAATCCCAATGTCGAACCGGAGATGCTCGACGCCATCCTGTCGGATATTGACCGCGTCATTACTGGCCTCTCCGCATCGCAAGGGCGCACGGGACAAAACATCCGTGACAATGAATGGCTCATGAGCATACGCGGCCGCACCATCATCCCCGGCGGCGCTTGTGAATTTGATTTGCCCTCCTACTATGCCTGGCAACAGCGTCCCGCCCAGCAGCGCTATGCGGATATCGTCGCGTGGTTCGCGCCTTCTGCCACCTTGTTCGACGCCATCGGCATCGTTCTGCGCTTGCTGCGCGAATCGGGAATGGCCACGAAGATTGAAGCCGCCGCAGGCAGCTATCAGCAGATGCTGCAAGGTAAGGTGTATCAGATGCTGAGACTGGTGCTGGATGATGAACTGGGCGCCATCCCCGAAATTTCCGCCAACAAATACATGCTGTGGGTGCGCTTCACGTCTCAGGACGGTGACATGAAGCCCAAGGCATTTGAAGCAGATGTGCCATTTGAACTGGCCCTCTGCGGTTTTTGAAAGACACCATGGCTACCATCGTAGATTGCCCGACCTGCGCCGCCAAGGTGGAATGGAACGAGATCAACAAATTCCGCCCGTTTTGCTCGAATCGCTGCAAACAAATCGATCTCGGTGCCTGGGCGGAAGAAAAATACACAATACCGGCAGTCAATATGCCGACCGACGACGACAGCGATTCATCTCTTCAGTCTCTGCAATAACCCCCGCCTGAGTATCCCCTGTCGAATGGGTTGAATCGGTTGAATAGGTTGAATAGGTCGACTGGAACCTCAGCGGCCGCGCAACTGATCCAGCCAGCCAAGTAGCGGTATCGTTGCCGGCAGCAGCGGCTCCAGTCCGATACTGCCCTGCCAGGAAAAGGCCTGCCCCTCAAGGCTTTGCGGTTCGCCGCGCCACTCCCGGCTGATATAGAAATGCAGGCGCACATGGGCATGCGGATAAATGTATTCCACGCCGCACCAGGCTTCCGCCGACACCACTTCAATTCCCAACTCTTCCTGAAACTCGCGCTGCAAAGCGGCCAGAATCGACTCGCCCTTTTCCACTTTGCCGCCGGGAAATTCCCAATATCCGGCATAGGGTTTGCCGGGAGGACGCTGCCCGAGCAAGACGTCACCGTTCGGCTGCATCAGGATGCCGACCGCTACATCGACCGGAAGTGCCGCTGCATCACTCATGCCGAACGCAACTTGCCGGCGTAATCCTTGGCGAATTGCCAGGCCACGCGGCCCGAGCGCGAGCTGCGCTGCAAAGCCCAGCGCAAAGCGTCGCCACGCGCCTCTTCAATCTGCTGCGCAGTACAGTCGAAATGACGCAGCCAGTGCGCCACGATTTCCAGGAAGTCGTCCTGCTTAAAGGGATAAAACGTCACCCACAGCCCGAAGCGTTCCGACAGCGAGATTTTTTCCTCGACCGTCTCGCCCGGATGCAGATCGCCATCCTCGGTATGCTGATAACTCATATTGTCGGACAGGCGTTCCGGCATCAAATGACGACGATTGGACGTGGCATAAATCAGCACATTGTCCGATTGCGCAGAAATACTGCCGTCCAGCGCCACTTTCAAGGCCTTGTAGCCATGCTCGCCCTCTTCGAACGAGAGATCGTCGCAAAAAACAATGAAGCGTTCCGGCCGCGCCGCGACCAGATCGACGATATCGGGCAGGTCATGCAGATCGTCCTTATCCACTTCGATCAGACGCAAGCCGCGCTGCGCATACTGATTCAGGCAGGCCTTGATGAGCGAAGATTTTCCCGTCCCGCGCGCGCCGGTCAGCAGCACATTGTTGGCAGGCCTTCCTTCGACAAACTGTCGCGTATTGGTGTCAATCTGCTCCTTTTGGACGCCAACGTGCTGCAAATCCGACAAAGCGATCTGTGACACATGCGCCACCGGCTGCAAATACCCGTTGCTCGATCCCTTGCCGCGACGCCAGCGGAAGGCGACGCCAGCGTTCCAGTCCGGCGCATTGCCACTGGCGGGCAGCAAGGCCTCTACACGTACGAGCAAGGCTTCCGCCCGCAACAAAAATTGATCTAATGGATTCATGAACGGGAACGGGTTAGGACCGGTAATCGGCGTTGATCGAGACGTACTCGTGGGACAGATCGCAAGTCCAGACGGTGGCCGCAGCAGCCCCGCGCCCCAGCACTACGCGCACCGTGATTTCGCTTTGCTGCATCACGCGCTGGCCATCGGCTTCCTGATAATCGGGATGACGCCCGCCATCGCGCGCGACCCAGACATCATCCAGATATAAATTGAGCAGCGATACATCCAGATCGTCGACACCGGCATAACCGATCGCCGCCAGAATGCGCCCCAGATTCGGATCGGACGCGAAAAAAGCGGTCTTGACCAGCGGCGAATGCGCAATCGAATAGGCAATCTTGCGGCACTCCTCGACATTACGCCCACCCTCGACTGCCACGGTAATGAATTTGGTCGCGCCTTCGCCGTCACGGATGATTTGCTGCGCCAGATTCTGCGACAAGGCCTTCACTGCCGTTACTAATTCAGCGTACCCGGGGCTGTTCACACTCTCAATAACGAGTTCACCCGCGCCGGTGGCAATCAGCATGAAGGAGTCGTTAGTCGAGGTGTCGCCATCGATGCTGATGCAATTGAAGGATTGATCCGCCGCGTCTTTCACCAGTGTTTCCAGCAGCGCTTGTGGGATGCGCGCATCGCAGGCGACAAAGCCCAGCATGGTCGCCATGTTCGGCCGGATCATGCCGGCACCTTTGCTGATGCCGGTCAGCGTGACGCGTTGACCGGCGATGGTGAGGGTGCGCGAAGCGGCTTTGGGCTGGGTGTCGGTGGTCATGATCGCTTGCGCGGCATTGAACCAATTGTCGGCTTGCAAATGGGAGAGTGCTTGTGGCAAGCCGGCAATCACGCGCTCGACCGGCAGGGGTTCCAGAATCACGCCGGTTGAGAACGGTAATATTTGCTCAGGCGCGCAGCCGAGCAATTCTGCCAGCGCGACGCAGGTGGCCTGCGCTCGCGCCAGACCCTCTGCGCCCGTACCGGCATTGGCATTGCCGGTGTTAATCAGCAAGGCGCGAATCGGCGCGCCGGGGCTGACTTGCGCCAGATGGGTCTTGCACAGTTGCACCGGAGCGGCGCAAAAACGGTTGAGCGTAAACACACCGGCTACCGTCGCCGTCGGTGCCAGTTCCAACACCAGCAAATCCTTGCGACCGGGTTTGCGGATACCGGCTTCAGCATGGCCGAGCGTGATGCCGGCAACAGGCCGCAGGTCTGCGGCGATAGGGAGAGGGGAGTTAACGGCCATCGTGGCTTATCCGAAAAAGAAAAGGAGGCTCATTGTAAACGCATACGGCATCACGTCGAATGCGCGCTCCGGCACGCAGGCACGCCACGGCAAAAAGCTAATCCGGCGAGACGATTTTCAAGCCGATGATGCCGAGCAAAATCAACCCCAGGCAAGCCAGCCGCGCCGGGGCGGCCGACTCACCGAACAACACAATGCCCAAAATCACTGCGCCGAACGCGCCGATGCCCGTCCAGATGGCATAGGCCGTACTCAAGGGCAGCGTCTTGACCGCCAACGCCAGCAAGCCAACGCTAAGCACCATCGCCAGCGCAGTACCAATGCTGGGCCACAAGCGGGTAAATCCCTCGGTGTATTTCAAACCGACTGCCCAGGCGATTTCAAAGATCCCCGCCAATATCAACATGAGCCATGCCATAAGACACTCCCTTCGATGTTCCACCTTTCCAGTCCGGGCAGGACTGATCGAGCAGAACTCATACAAAAAAAACGGGGTGCTGCTCTCGCAGCACCCCATCGCTAACGGCGTTACCAGCCCGTCATTTTTTAGCCAGCCAATGCGCCTAGCTTACGAAAGCTTGCCGTGGCATTGCTTGTACTTTTTGCCGCTACCGCAAGGGCAAGGATCATTACGTCCCACCTTTGGCAGATCGCTGGCCAATACGCTACTTTCAGCTGCGCTGAAGGCCGTCGGCGCCAGCAATTCTTCCGGCGCGGCATCCGGGTCGAAATCGGCATGCTGGTAATTAAGGTTTTCCAGCTGGGCTGGCGTCAGTCCCTCTTCGGCTGCCACCACATCGTCCGGGCTGTCGATCCGAACCGCCATGACGATTTTGACCACTTCATTTTTGATCTGGTCGAGCATCTGCCCGAACAGTTCGAAGGCTTCGCGCTTGTATTCCTGCTTAGGATTTTTTTGCGCATAGCCGCGCAAATGAATCCCCTGACGCAAGTGGTCCAGCGCTGCCAGATGCTCGCGCCAATGGCTATCGATACTTTGCAGCATGACGCTGCGCTCGAAACCGGCAAACGATTCGCGGCCTACGATGGCAATCTTGGCCTCGTAAGCGGCAGTCGCTTCGTCAAATACGCGCTTGAGCAGCTCCTCGTCGCTCAGGTTGGGCTCCGCTTCCAGCATGGCGCTCAGCGCCACCGGCAATTGCCATTCGCCTGCCAGCGTCTTTTCCAGCGCGGGGATATCCCACTGCTCCTCAACCGATTCTTCCGGCACATAGGTACGGAAAATATCGGTCAGTACGCCTTCGCGCAGCGAAGTAATCATGCCCTCGACGCCGTTGTCTTCCAGCAATTCATTGCGCTGTTGGTAAATCACTTTGCGTTGATCGTTGGCGACATCGTCGTATTCCAGCAATTGCTTGCGGATATCGAAGTTGCGCGCTTCCACCTTGCGCTGCGCTGATTCGATAGAGCGGGAAACGATGCCCGCTTCGATCGGCTCGCCTTCCGGCATCTTCAGCCGATCCATGATCGCGCGTACGCGGTCGCCGGCAAAAATGCGCAGCAGGGCGTCGTCCAGCGACAGGTAGAAACGGGAAGAACCGGGATCGCCCTGACGTCCTGAACGGCCGCGCAACTGGTTATCGACGCGCCGCGATTCGTGGCGCTCGGTACCGATGATGTGCAAGCCGCCGGCCTTCACCACATGCTCGTGCAGCGAATGCCACTCGTCACGCAGTGTTTGCGCCTGTGTCGCTTTATCGGCATCGCTCAACGCCGCATCGGCTTCGATGATCTGAATTTGCTTTTCGACATTGCCGCCGAGCACGATATCGGTGCCGCGACCCGCCATGTTGGTCGCGATCGTAATCATCTTCGGCCGTCCGGCCTGGGCGATGATTTCAGCTTCGCGCGCATGTTGCTTGGCATTGAGGACGTTGTGCGGCAGTTTGGCGGTGTCGAGAATGCCGGACAGCAATTCGGAATTCTCAATCGAGGTAGTCCCCACCAGCACCGGCTGCCCGCGCTCGTAGCAATCCTGGATATCGACCAGCATGGCCTGATATTTTTCCTGCGAGCTCTTGTAAACCTGATCCTGACGATCCTTGCGGGCGCTGATCCGGTTCGGTGGAATGACGACGGTTTCCAGGTTATAAATTTCCTGGAATTCGTAGGCTTCAGTGTCGGCCGTACCGGTCATGCCCGACAACTTGCCGTACATGCGGAAATAGTTCTGGAAGGTGATCGATGCCAGCGTCTGATTCTCGTTCTGAATCTTCACGCCTTCTTTGGCTTCGACAGCCTGATGCAGGCCATCCGACCAGCGACGTCCGGTCATCAGGCGGCCGGTGAATTCATCGACGATCACGACTTCGCCGTTCTGCACCACGTAGTGCTGATCCTTGTGATACAGCGTGTGGGCGCGCAATGCGGCGTACAGGTGATGCACCAGCGTGATGTGGGTGGCGTCGTACAGCGAACCACCTTCGGCCAGCAGACCCATGCCGGCCAGAATGGACTCGGCCTTTTCATGGCCCGCTTCGGTCAACAGCACCTGATGCGATTTCTCATCCTTGGTGTAATCGCCGGGGACTTCCACCGTACTCTTACCATCCGGCGTTTCTTCACCGATCTGCAAGGTCAGCAGGGGCGGCAGCGAATTGATCTTGTGATACAGGTCGGTATGATTTTCGGCCTGTCCTGAAATGATCAGTGGCGTCCGGGCTTCATCGATCAGAATCGAATCGACTTCATCGACAATGGCAAAATTCAGTTTGCGCTGCACGCGGTCGCTGCGCTCGAACACCATGTTGTCGCGCAAATAATCGAAACCGAATTCGTTATTGGTGCCGTAGGTGATGTCGGCGGCATACGCCTGCTGTTTGAGGTCGTGCGCCATTTGCGACATGTTAATGCCGGTCGTCAGGCCCAGCCAGCTGTAAAGCTGCCCCATCCATTCGGCATCGCGCTGCGCCAGATAGTCATTGACCGTGACGACGTGCACGCCGTCGCCGGACAAGGCATTCAGATAGGCTGGCAGCGTCGCCATCAGCGTCTTGCCTTCGCCGGTACCCATTTCGCCGATCTTGCCGTAATGCAAGGCCATGCCGCCCACTAACTGGACATCGAAATGGCGCATTTTCAGCAAGCGTTTACTGGCTTCGCGACACACGGCAAAGGCTTCCGGCAGCAGCGCATCGAGCTTTTCGCCCTGCGCCACGCGTTGCCGGAACTCTGGGGTCTTGGCTTTCAATTCATCATCGGACAGGAGTCCGATAGCCGGCTCCAGCGCATTGATGGCGCGAACGGTTTTTTGATATTGCTTGAGCAGCCGCTGGTTGCGGCTGCCGAAAATCTGGGTCAGTAATGACATGCGAGGAATTTTATAAAAGCGCCGGAAAACGATACTGCACAGTACAGTGCTTGTACGATGCGGCAGCGGACGAAGGGCAAGCAAACGACGATTTTACCATGAGGACACCCTCCCTCACAGGCCGCAGAAACGCACTACGAGTATGCGGGCTAACGCCGCACGAATTCCGGCAAAGCCTTGCCGGGACTGCCGCCCAGCGCCAGGAATTTCTTGGGGTCCTGCGCCACGCCTCTGATCCGCACTTCAAAGTGCAAATGGGGGCCGGTAGAACGGCCGGTGGTGCCGATATCGGCGATATGCTGGCCGCGACTGACGATATCGCCGACCTTCACAAACAGCGCCGATGCATGGGCGTAACGGGTCATGATGTCATTGCCGTGGTCGATTTCCACCATGTTGCCGAACTGCGGGTGATATTCCGAAGCCATCACTACGCCGGCGGCGGCGGCATAGATAGGCGTGCCTACCGAGGCGGGAAAATCCAGACCTTCGTGAAAAGCATTGCCGCCGGTAAAGGGATCGAGACGCCAACCGAAACTCGATGAGTTGTAGCCGACATTGACCGGTTGCTTGGTCGGCAAGAGCCGGGTTTTGATTTTGTCGCTCATCAAGGTGGTTTCGACCACATTCATGTAATCGGAGCGGCGCGAGACATCCGTTGCCAGCGCATCCAGCAATTTTTGCATCTCGCTGATACCTGGCACCACGGCGGGCGTTGTAGATGAAGCACCGCCACGTCCCGGCATTTTTTTGAAATTGAACTCTTCCGGCCGCACGCCGGCCAGCCCTTGCACCCGCTCACCCAGTGCGTCCAGTCGTATGAGCTGGGCTTGCATTTCCCCGAGCTTGATCGCCATGAGCGTCAGGTTTTCCTTCACGTACTTTTCTTTGCGGTCGCCGTCCTGATTGACCGAGAGACCCAGCACATTGCGTAAGAACGGAGCATCTCCGGTAGCCGCCCGCCGCAATACTGCGTAGGTCAGCACGCTCGACAAACCCATCAACACCGTAATGAGCAACAGCAGAAGCAACAGAATATGTCGGGAAGCCAGCGTAATGGAACGCGAGCGGGAAAACCGAGGGTGCATCACAATGATTTGCATCGTTATTCCTCAGCCGTTTCGGTGGACGGCCCCTTGCGGCAGCAGACGTTCACAGCACACCTCAGACCGCTGATAAACGCCCGAATATGATAAGGTTGCTCAATGATGCAATCCTCCCCTTTTCTTCCCCGGCGTCAAAGCGGCTCATCTGCGCATGTGAAGCAGCACAAGCCGAAAGACGCATCGGATTTTTTACGCGCACATGACGGCATGGCCTCGCTCATGCCGGCCATCGTGCGTCTGGCGGCACTGCAAAAAGACTATGCCGCCGCGCTGCCTGCAATGTTTTCTTCTTGCGACCCGCTGCAACTGGAAGATGGCCAACTGGTTCTGTCGGCACCGAACGCGGCACTGGCCACCAAACTAAAACAACAGCTGCCGAAATTGCAGGAACATCTGCAAAAGCGAGGCTGGCAGGTTAACGCAATACGTATCAAAGTACAAGTTGCCAAAAACCGCGTTCCGACGCCACCGCACACGCCCTTGCAACTGCCTGCAAACGCGCTGACAGCGCTCTCCGGCTTGAATCAAATGCTGGAAGACACGCCCCGCAATCAAGCCTTGAAATCGGCCCTGGCTGCGCTGGTGCGCCATCACCTTGTCCCCACCGAGACCATAGCCTGACAAGCTTGCCCCTGCCATACCGCGACCATCAAACAAACCGTATTTCATACCCTTCCATTTAACGAGTCTTAAATGGGTAGCGATACGCCTGCTTAATTCAGCGCCCACTCCTGCTCTGCTTGCGCGACGTAGGTAGGCGGCGCTCCCTCAGGCGCATTGAAACTGACGATCTCATAAGCATCCGGCTGCGCCAGCAAGGCTCGCAACAACTGATTATTGAGCCCGTGCCCGGATTTATGCGCGACATACGCCGCCAGCAAAGGATGGCCGATCAGGTACAGATCGCCGATCGCATCCAGCATCTTGTGCCGCACAAATTCATTTTCATAGCGCAAGCCATCGGCATTGAGAATACGGTATTCATCCAGCACGATGGCATTTTCAAACGAACCGCCTCGCGCCAATCCCATACCGCGCAGTGTTTCCACATCCTGCATAAAACCGAAAGTACGGGCCCGGGCGATTTCTTTCACGTAAGACTCAATCGCAAAATCCACTTCCCCTGTCTGACCAGTCGTATCCACGGCAGGATGGTTGAATTCAATGAAAAATTTCAGTTTCAAACCCTCATACGGTTCGAGCCTGGCCCATTTTTCTTTATCGCCCTCACCTTCCCGCACTTCGACCATGCGCTTGACGCGGATGAATTTGCGCGCAGCGGACTGCTCCTGCAATCCGGCTTGCTGCAACAAATAAACGAACGACGAAGCCGAACCATCCATGATGGGAATTTCTTCAGCGGTCAAATCGATGACCATATTGTCAATTCCCAGACCAGCGCAGGCGGAAAGCAAATGCTCGACGGTCGACACTTTGGCACTGCCCACACCCAACGTCGACGCCATGCGGGTATCGCCGACAATGTGGGCCGAACAGGGGAATTCGACAATCGGCACCAGATCAATGCGGCGAAAGACGATGCCAGTATCGACTGGTGCGGGGCGCAAGGTCAGTTCTACCCGGGTTCCGGAGTGCAGCCCGACACCGACAGTGCGGACTAATTGTTTGATAGTGCGTTGTTTTAACATGCGCTCATTATCCCGGAAAATCACCTGCACTGTCCTGCTGATACGGATGATTGTCTGCGGCAACAAAAAAGCGGCCCGCAAGCCGCTTTTTCTCATTCACTGCGAAGCAAAACTCCGCAGGATCTGCTTAGCCCAGCTGCGCCAACAATGTTTCTGCAGTCGACACATCAAACTTGCCTGCCGCTTCCACATTCAATTGTTTGACCACGCCATCAACCACCAACATCGAATACCGCTGCGAGCGAATGCCCATGCCACGATCCGTGAAATCGGCATCCAGACCCAGCGCCTTGGTATAGATCGCGCTACCGTCACCCAACAAACGGACGATACCGACGGCCTTTTGCTCGCGACCCCATGCGCCCATGACAAAGGCATCATTGACTGCCAGACACCAGATTTCATCGACGCCCTTGGCCTTGAATTGATCGGCATGCTGAATATAGCCGGGCAAATGCTTAGCGGAGCAGGTCGGCGTAAACGCACCCGGCAGCGCCAAAATGGCAATGGTCTTGCCCTTCAGCGCAGCGGCGACGTTCACCGCATTAGGACCGAGCGCGCACCCTTCGGTAGCGATATCGATAAATTCAGACAGAGTACCTTCAGGCAAGCGTTCGCCGATTTTAATAGTCATGAGGAAATTCCTTGATTCAGATGAGGGACTTAATGAGGGGCATAACAGCGCCCGGAAAATGGAGCAGATACAAAAACGCTGCGAATTAACGCAGCGCATAAGAGCAGTATGCCCGTTTTCAACGACCCCCGCTGCACCGGCCTAAAGTACACCGATAACGACGACCGATTCCAACCAATCTTTTGAAGATCCTCTAATTAAGAGTAGCGCGTGGCACAGAGTCGGAGCAAAAACATAGTCGTTTGAATACGACGAGCTACTCAACCCTTAATACTGCATGCGGTAATTTCACCGTCCCCACCCACCGCACCGGAACCGCTGAGTAAGCGTAGCGAGCGGCGCAAGGTCAGGATAAGAAGCGCAACCGTACTTGAGTACGGTGAGCATCGCAGTCCTGAGATTGCCCCGCGCAGTTGCTTAATCAAATCGCACCGCACGGTAATTTCACCGCCCCCACCCACCGCACCGGAACCGCTGAGTAAGCGTAGCGAGCGGCGCAAGGTCAGGATAGGAAGCGCAACCGTACTTGAGTACGGTGAGCATCGCAGTCCTGAGATTGCTCCGCGCAGTAGCTTAATCAAATCGCACCGCACGGTAATTTCACCGCCCCCACCCACCACACCGGAACCGCTGAGTAAGCGTAGCGAGCGGCGCAAGATGAGGACAAGAAGCGCAACCGTACTTGAGTACGGTGAGCATCGCAGTCCTGAGATTGCCCCGCGCAGTAGCTTAATCAAATCGCACCGCACGGTAGTTTCACCGCACCCCACCCACCGCACCGGAACCGCTGAGTAAGCGTAGCGAGCGGCGCAAGGTCAGGATAAGAAGCGCAACCGTACTTGAGTACGGTGAGCATCGCAGTCCTGAGATTGCCCCGCGCAGTAGCTTAATCAGCGGTTCCCTTAGTCGGCTTGTTTACGGAGGAAGGCCGGGATGTCGTAGGTTTCCATGCCATTCTTTTCCAGCGCACGCACGGTGTCGGAAGCCGACTCGCGACGCCAGACTGCAGGGGCCTTCATGCCGCCCAATGATGTACCGACGTGCGGGTTACCGCTGGTGCCGGCCATGATTGGCTCATTGTGGGTACCCGTGCGCAACATCGGTGCTTGCACCAGTTGCACCGTCTTGCGCGATCGGCCAAGGCCAGTTGCCACGACGGTCACGCGGATATCGTCACCCATGGAGTCGTCATACGCAATGCCTTGCGCAATCGAGGCATCAGCGGCGGCAAAGGCGCGAACGGTGGCCATCACTTCCTTGATTTCCTTGCCCTTCAGATTGCGGCTGGCCGTCACATTGACCAGCACGCCGCGCGCGCCGGACAGATCGATACCGTCCAGCAGCGGCGAAGCAACCGCCTGTTCGGCTGCGACGCGTGCGCGATCGACGCCGGAAGCCGTGGCCGTACCCATCATCGCTTTGCCCTGCTCGCCCATGATGGTCTTGACGTCATTGAAGTCGACGTTGATATGACCAGGGACATTGATAATTTCCGCAATCCCCGCCACTGCGTTGTTGAGCACATCATCCGCATGGCCCAGCCATTCGATCATGCTGTCGTCTTCGTAGATCTCTTCCAGTTTTTCATTGAGGATGATGATCAGCGAATCGACGTGCTGGCCGAGTTCTTCCAGGCCTTTGTCAGCGATGTCCATGCACTTCTGACCTTCGTAGGAGAAGGGCTTGGAAACCACTGCCACGGTCAGCGCGCCCAGTTCCTTGGCGATTTGCGCAATCACTGGTGCAGCACCGGTTCCTGTGCCGCCGCCCATGCCAGCTGCGATGAAGACCATGTGCGCGCCGCGCAAGGAATCTTCGATGCGGCTACGGGTTTCTTCTGCCAGCTGACGGCCGATATCCGGCTTCATCCCTGCGCCCAGGCCGGTTTCGCCGATCTGAATGACGTTGTCCGCCTTGGACGATTTCAATGCCTGCGCATCGGTATTGGCGACGATAAATTCGACGCCCGATACACCTTTGTTAATCATGTGCTGCACCGCATTGCCGCCGGCGCCGCCAACACCAACGACTTTGATAATGGTGCCGAGTGCGGCGTTATCCAACATATTTATTTCCATGACGATGACTCCTTAATAATGTTGATGCAGCTTGCAGTTGTTAGGCATCACTCTGCGTGACGCCTAGCAACTGACAACTGCGTAAAAATGACCCTGTCCGACTCACCCGATACGAAATGCAAAATACGAAAAACGAAATACGAAAAAATCTACGTCCCTGCCGCCTCAAAAATTACCGAGAAACCATTCCTTCATGCGCTGCCACACTGCCTTCATCGAACCTTCCTGACGCGTCACGATATGACCGCGCAGATATTGCTTTTTTGCTTCCAGCATCAAACCCAGCACCGTCGCATAACGCGGACTACGCACCACATCGGCCAGTTGCCCGCTGTACTCGGGCGTACCCAAGCGCGCTGGCTTGAGGAAAATATCCTCTGCCATTTCCACCATTCCCGGCATCAAAGCCGATCCGCCGGTCAGCACAATGCCGCTCGACAGCACTTCTTCGTAACCCGATTCGCGCACCACCTGATGCACCAGCGCAAACAATTCCTCGACGCGCGGTTCGATCACCGCCGCAAGCGCCTGACGCGACAGCGTGCGCGGGGTGCGGTCGCCCAGACCGGGCACTTCCAGCGTTTCGCCCGGATCGGCCAGCACCTGCTTGGCCACGCCGTAGCGCAATTTGATTTCTTCCGCTTCCAGCGTCGGCGTCCGCAGCGCCATCGCAATATCGTTCGTGATCTGATCGCCCGCAATCGGGATCACTGCGGTGTGGCGAATCGCACCTTCGGTGAACACGGCGACGTCAGTCGTGCCGCCACCGATATCGACCAGCACCACGCCGAGTTCGCGCTCATCGGCCGTCAGCACGGCATCTGCCGAGGCCAAGGGCTGCAAAATCAGATCGGATACTTCCAGCCCGCAACGGCGCACGCATTTGACGATGTTCTGCACCGCCGACACCGCACCGGTGACGATGTGCACTTTGACTTCCAGCCGGATGCCGCTCATGCCGATAGGCTCGCGCACATCCTCCTGGTTATCCACGATGAATTCCTGCGGCACCGTATGCAGCAACTGCTGGTCCGTCGGGATATTCACGGCCTTGGCCGTTTCGATCACGCGCGACACATCGGCTGCGCTGACTTCTTTGTCCTTGATAGCGACCATGCCGCTGGAGTTGAAGCTGCGGATATGGCTGCCGGCAATCCCGGTATACACATTGCGAATCTTGCAGTCGGCCATCAGCTCGGCTTCTTCCAGCGCGCGCTGGATGGATTCCACCGTGGCTTCGATGTTGACCACCACACCCTTTTTCAAGCCCTTCGATTCCGACTGACCAAGACCGATCACTTCATGACGGCCATCCGGCAAGACTTCGGCCACGACTGCCACCACCTTCGAGGTGCCAACGTCGAGCCCGACAATTAAATTTTTTGCATCTTTAGTCATAGCGTTCCACTTATTATTTCTTGCCGTTCAATCCCGCCAAAACCAGTCCGGCCGATTTCAAAGCCAAGCCATTCGGGTAGCGCATGTCGACATCTTCTATATTCCCCTGCAGACGCTGCACCAATTGCGGATACACCGTCACCAGCCGCCCTACTCGTTCCCTCAGGGTCGTTTTATCCTGCTCACGTCCCAATTCCACATTCATGCCATTGTCCAGCCGCACCGACCAGGCGTACCGGCCAGATAACTGCACTGCCGCCGGCGATAACTTGAGCGGCGAAAACCAGTTCTTGAAATCCGCATAGCGCGCCACGACATCCGGCGCGCTTCCGACAGGGCCGCCGAATTCCAGCAAAGCACCATCGTCTTCCGCCTCCGCCAGATTGGCGGTAAACACATCGCCATGTACCGATAACAACTGGCCGGCATCACCCCAGGTACCGAGTGCGCGATGTTCTTCCAGTGCCACTACCAGCTTGTCCGGCCATTCGCGCCGCACCGTTGCCTTGCGCACCCAGGGCACAGCTTCAAATGCAAGCCGCACCGCACCCAGATCGGCGGTAAAGAAATTGCCTTTGAGCAGCGGCACCGGACTCGCCTGCACCGTTACCCGATTCACGCGTCGCAGGGGCTCTGCATCAATGCCTTCAACCTGAATCACCCGTAACGCAAACATCGGCCGCTCAGACAACCACCACAACCCGACCGCCAGCAAGGCCAGCAGAACCAGCGTCTGCAAGGCATTGGAGATGGCATTGAGCGTTTTGATGTCTTGCCACATGCTTATTCGCCCCGCTTCTTCACAGTTTTCCGCCGACAGCGACGCGCTGATCCAGCGCCGCCAACTTCAGAATTTCACAGCACAACTCTTCGTAACTCATTCCTGTCGCTTTGGCCGACATCGGTACCAGCGAGTGACCGGTCATGCCCGGCGAAGTATTGATTTCCAGCAAAAACGGTTCGTTGTCACTGGCGCGCAGCATGAAATCGACCCGCGACCAACCGCGGCATCCCAGCGCATTGAAGGCCTGTACCGCCAGCGCCTGCACCCGTTGTGTCAGCGCTTCATCCAAGGGCGCAGGACACAGATACTGCGTGTCGTCGCTGAAATACTTGTTTTGATAATCGTAGTTGCCTTGCGGTGCGCGAATTTCAATCACCGGCAAAGCGTGGGCAGTTTTCCCCTCGCCGATCACTGCAACCGTCAATTCGCGGCCAGTAATGAATTCTTCTCCCAGCACCACCGCATCGTATTCGGAGCACAGCGCGAAACCCGCTTGCATCTCGGCATGTTCGGTAATTTTGCTGATACCCAGCGTCGAGCCTTCATGCGGAGCTTTCAGCATCAGCGGCAAGCCCAAAAAGTCGGCCGCCTCGCGCAACGCTGCCGGTGTGGCATGGTCGGCATCGATCACCAGAAAACGCGGCGTCGGCAAGTTATAACCGAGCCAGATGCGCTTGGTCATGATCTTGTCCATCGCGATCGCAGATGCCATCACGCCGGGTCCGGTATAAGGAATGCCGAGTTGTTCCAGCGCGCCTTGCAGCGTGCCGTCTTCACCAAAGCGTCCGTGCAGCGCAATGAAGACGCGATCAAATTTTTCTGCGGCCAATTCCGCCAGACTGCGTTCCGCCGGATCGAAAGGATGCGCATCGACACCTTTGGCGCGCAGCGCCTGCAAGACGCCATTGCCGGACATGATCGACACATCACGTTCAGCCGAACGGCCGCCGAACAAGACGCCGACTTTGCCGAAGGAAGCGCTGCTTTGCGATGGATTCGTCATGCTTGCTCCCTTTTTTCTGCGCTGCCGTCGGCATGCGCTACCAGTTGCGCAGGCACGCCGCTGATCGAACCCGCACCCATCGTGACGACCACATCGCCGTCGCGCAAAATGGCGAGCAAGGTATCGGGCATTTCGGCGATATCCTCAACGAACACGGGCTCCACTTTGCCGGCCACGCGCAAGGCATGTGCCAGCGCACGACCATCGGCGGCCACAATCGGCGTTTCGCCTGCGGCATAAATTTCTGCCAGCACCAAGGCATCGGCGCTGGACAACACTTTCACAAAATCTTCGAACAGATCGCGGGTGCGCGTGTAGCGGTGCGGCTGAAACGCCAACACCAGACGACGGCCCGGATAGGCACCACGCGCCGCTGAAATCGTGGCGGCGGTTTCTACCGGATGGTGACCATAATCATCAACCAGCGTATAGCTGCCAGTCTGATTGCCTTCGGCATCCCGCAACGCCAGATCGCCGTAACGGGTAAAGCGTCGACCCACGCCGTTGAATTCCGTCAGGGCCTTTTGTATGGCGGCGTCACTGACATCCAGTTCACGCGCGATAGCGATGGCGGCACAGGCGTTCTGCACGTTATGCATGCCCGGCTGGTTCAGGCTGATTTGCATCGGCGCATAACCTTCCTGTATCGCCGTAAATTGCATATGTCCGCCCACCGCGCTGGCGTCGATGGCGCGGATATCGGCGTCTTCACGGAAGCCGTAAGTCAGTATCGGCTTGGAAATCATCGGCATGATTTCGCGCACATGCGGATCGTCGATGCACAGTACGGCCACACCGTAAAACGGCAGGCGCTGCGTGAACTCGACGAAAGCCTGCTTGAGCTGGGCGAAATCGTGGTTATACGTTTCCATGTGATCGGCATCGATGTTGGTGATGACTTCAATCACCGGCATCAGATTCAGGAACGAGGCGTCCGACTCATCCGCTTCGGCCACGATAAATTCCCCGGAGCCGAGCTTGGCATTGGCACCGGCGCTGGTCAGCCGTCCACCGATGACAAAGGTAGGGTCAAGCCCGCCTTCGGCCAGCACGCTGGCGACCAGACTCGTCGTTGTGGTTTTGCCGTGCGTGCCGGCAATCGCGATGCCTTTTTTGAGGCGCATCAGTTCGCCCAGCATCACTGCACGCGGCACAATCGGAATGTGTTTTTTGCGCGCCGCCATGACTTCCGGGTTATCCCCCTTGACGGCAGTCGAGGTGACGATGGCGTCGGCACCGTCGATATTTTCCGCGGCATGGCCGCGCGTCACGCGCGCACCGAGGCGCAGCAGACGCTGAGTCGCGGCATTGCTGCCCAGATCCGAGCCGGATACGCCGTAGCCCAGATTGAGCATGACTTCAGCGATGCCGCTCATGCCGGAACCGCCTATGCCGACGAAATGGATATTTTTAACGCGGTATTTCATGATGTCACTACCAGTCTTTCCAGTACCTTCGCGATCGCCTCGTTGGCGTCGCGCCGGCCTTGTTCGTATGCGGCCTGCGCCAGTTGCTGGCAAGCCGTCCTGTCTAATCGTTGCAGCAAATCAGCCAATGCCTGCGGCGTCATTTCCGCCTGCGGCAAATGCACTGCGGCATGCTGCGCCGCCATCCAGCTGGCGTTATTGCGCTGGTGCGAAGTGGTCGATGCCGAGAACGGTACCAGCACGCTGGCAACCCCCGCCGCCGTCAATTCCGACAAGGTAATCGCCCCGGCGCGGCAAATCACCAGATCGGCTTGCGCATAGTGCTGCGCCATGTCGTCGATGAAATCGACAATCTCGGCGTCCACCTGCGCTGCTTTATAAGCCTTGCGCAAAGCCTCGATATGCCGCTTGCCGGACTGATGAATCACTTGTGGCCGCACGCCTGCCGGCAATAAAGCCAGTGCTGCCGGCACGCATTCGTTGAGCACTTGCGCGCCCAGACTGCCGCCAACCACCAGGACGCGCAAGGGTCCGCTGCGACCCGCATACCGTTGTGCCGGTGGCGGCAGGGCGATAATTTCGTCGCGCACAGGATTACCGGTCACTTCTGCTTTACCAGCGGCTGCGCCGAAATCGGCGGGGAAACCGAACAACACCCGCTGCGCCAGTGGTGCCAGCACGCGGTTCGATAACAACAGCGCCGCATCGGCATTGACCAGCACCAGTGGAATACCGCGCAAACGCGCCATGGCACCGCCGGGAACCGTCACATAACCGCCCATGCCGATCACGACGTCCGGCTTGCGCTGTTGCAGAATACGGAAGCAACGTACGAATCCGGCCAGCAAACGTCCCACGCCGCGTACGGTATGCAGCAATCCCTTGCCGCGCACGCCGGAAAAAACGATGGTGTCGAACGGCAGTCCGGCCTGCGGCACCAGCTCACGCTCCATGCCGTGCGTCGTGCCTAGCCAGCTGACTGTCCAGCCGCGCTGCTGCATCGTCTGCGCAATCGCCAGGCCGGGGAAAATATGACCGCCGGTACCGGCCGCCATGATTTGCAAGTGCTTGCCGCGTTGTCGTAGCTTCATGGGCGACCTCCGCGCATGAGCATGCGATTTTCGTAATCGATGCGCAGCACAATCGCCAGACCCACGCAATTGAGCAGGACACCGGAACCGCCATAACTCATCAGCGGCAATGTCAGGCCCTTGGTCGGCAGCAAACCAAGGTTGACGCCCATGTTGATGAAGGTCTGCACACCCAACCAGATGCCGACACCCTTGGCGACCAGTCCGGCGAAAGTCAGATCGAGCACGATGGCCTGACGACCGATATCAAAAGTGCGTTTGACCAACCAGTAAAACAGTGCCACGACGACCAGCACACCGGCGAATCCGAGCTCTTCCCCAATGACTGCCAGCAGAAAATCGGTATGCGCTTCCGGCAAGTAATGCAATTTTTCGACACTGGCACCAAGGCCGACGCCGAACAATTCGCCACGACCAAAGGCAATCAGGGAGTGCGACAACTGATAGGCCTTGCCCAGGGCGTTATCTTCTTGCCAGGGATTGAGGTAAGCGAAAATCCGCTCGCGCCGCCACGGAGACATCACAATGACCAGCGAAAAAATACCCACCAGCGTGGCACCAATGCCGCCAAACCACACGCCATTGATGCCGCCCAAAAACAAAATTCCCATCGCAATGCAAACGATGACGCCGAATGCACCCAGATCCGGCTCCAGCAACAACAGCAAACCGACCACGCCGACCGCAATCGTCATCGGCATAAAGCCCTTGGTCAGTTTGTGCATGACTTCCTGCTTGCGCACGGTGTAGTCGGCCGCATAAATCACGATGAACAGCTTCATCAGTTCAGATGGCTGCAAATTGAATACTTTGAACGATAACCAGCGCTTGGCTCCGTTGACGCCCTTGCCAATGCCCGGCACCAATACCAGCACCAATAAAATCAGCGTAAAGACGAATAAATAGGGAGCCATTTTTTGCCAGGTGGCGATCTTGATGCGAAACACCAGTAACCCGGCAAACAGAGAAATCACCACGAACGTCGCTTGCCTCACCAGGAAATGCGAGGTCGTGTAATTAGCGTATTTTGGCGAATCCGGCAGAGCGATCGAAGCGGAATACACCATCACCATGCCGAACAGCATCAGCAGCAGCACTACCCAGACCAGCGCCTGGTCGTAAGCCATCATCTTCGAGCGCTGTTCAAAATCTCCCACGGCCCGGCTATCCCGCCCGATGTTGGCAGGTTCGGCGAACCACTTGCCGATGATTGGCAGGGCTAGTTTCATGCCAGCACCTCGCCATGTTCCAGAGCCAGTTCGCGCACTGCTTCGACAAACACTTCGGCGCGGTGCGCATAATTTTTAAACATATCGAAACTGGCGCAGGCTGGCGACAGCAACACGGCGTCGCCCGGTTGCGCCAGCAAAGCGGCTTGCTGCACGGCCTGCTCCAAGGTCGCGCAATCGATCAGCGCCACGCCACTGTCGGCCAGTGCCGCGCGGATCTGAGGCGCATCGCGGCCGATCAGAAACACGGCACGTCCATATTTGGAGACGGGTTGCGCCAGCGGCGTAAAGTCTTGCCCCTTACCCTCGCCACCGGCAATCAGCAGCAAGCGGTTAGGACGACCGCCATGCCCCAGTCCGTTCAGTGCGGCGACCGTCGCGCCGACGTTGGTGCCCTTGCTGTCGTCGTAGTACTCGACATCTTGCAGCACTGCCACCAACTCCACCCGATGCGGCTCGCCGCGATAATCACGCAGACCGTGCAGCAAGGGCGCTAACGGCAAATCGATGGCGCGGCACAAGGCCAGCGCCGCCAGGGCATTTTGCGCATTGTGCATGCCGCGAATGTGCAGGGCGTCGACCGGCATCAAGCGCTGCACGATGAAAGCCTGTTCGATCAATTCCTGCTGATTTTTTTTCTTGCGCCGCCGATCCGGAGTGCCATCGGTCTCGTCCTGCGCGACTGCTTGTGCCAGCCACAGCATGCCGTTGTCATCGACCAGACCGAAATTGTCTGCCCGGTTGGGCGCATCCATCCCGAAACTGACGGTGCCGTTGGCAGGGCTCGCCAGTTGCATCGTCCGCGCATCGTCGCGATTGAGGACGCGTATGGTGCGCGCACCGAAAATGCGCGCCTTGTCCGCGACATACGCCGCCATATCGCCATGCCAGTCCAGATGGTCTTGCGTAATATTGAGCAGCACAGCGGCGTCCGCCTGCAAACTTTGCGTGGCGTACAGCTGAAAGCTCGACAACTCGAGTACCCATACATCGGGTAGCGACGGCCATTTTTGTTGCGCTGTTTTTGACGCGGGTTCTGTGGTGTTTGTTGACTCTACTGATTCTGTGACATTTTCTGGTTCCGCCGTCTCTGCCAATGCGGCTGGTTCTTCGGGGTCCACTGGCTCTGCTGGTTCCGTTGGTTCCGTTGGTTCCATTGGTTCCATTGGTTCAACGGATTCTGCGGATTCTGCGGACACCGCCAGTGGCGCATCCTGCTCTGCTTCCGGCGGCGCAGTTTGTATCAGCGCTTCGCGCAGCACATCCAGCGCTGCCGGGCTGATATTGCCGGCTACTTTGACACTCAAACCGGCGCGTTCGCACAGCAGCCCGGTCAAACGCGTGACCGTGGTTTTGCCATTGGTACCGGTGATCGCCAGTACTTTCGGCGCATAGCCCTCTTGCTCCTGCAAGGAGGCCAGCGCCTGCGCGAACAATTCGATCTCGCCCCACAAGGGTATTTCTTTTTCGTTCGCTGCAGCAACGATTTCGGCCAGCTCATGCTGCGGCGACAAACCAGGACTGAGCGCAAGGAAATCGACTCCGTTCAACAGTGCCGCATCCAAAGCGCGTCCGCCGATGAACTCCGTATCCGGGGCAATTTCGCGCAATACCTGCAGGCGTGCGGCGACCGCATCCTGATCACGGGTATCGGCCACGCGCACGCTGGCACCGCAGTGCAGAAGCCAGCGTGCCATTGCCAGTCCCGACTCACCGAGCCCGAGTACCAGAACGTGTTTGCCTGAATAATTCATTGCGCCTTATCTAGCGGAGTTTCAGTGTCGACAGGCCGAACAGCACCAGGATCATGGTAATGATCCAGAACCGTACGACCACTTGTGTTTCTTTCCAGCCCTTTTGTTCGTAGTGATGATGCAGCGGCGCCATCAGCAACACGCGCTTGCCGACGCCAGTCCGTTTTTTGGTGATTTTGAAATACGCGACCTGCAACATGACCGACAAGGTTTCCACCACGAAGATGCCGCCCATGATGCACAGCACGATTTCCTGCCGCGCGATCACGGCGACAGTACCTAGCGCTCCGCCCAATGCCAGCGCGCCGACGTCACCCATGAAGACCTGTGCCGGATAGGCGTTGTACCAGAGGAAGGCCAGTCCGGCACCCGCCATCGCTCCGCAAAAAATCAACAATTCACCGGCGCCGGAAATGTGAGGAATAATTAGATATTTGGCATAGGCCGCGTTACCGGTCAGATACGCGAAAATGCCCAGCGCCGAACCCACCATCACCGTCGGCATGATCGCCAGACCGTCCAGCCCGTCGGTCAGATTGACCGCGTTGCTGGTGCCGACAATCACAAAATAAGTCAGCGCAATGAATCCCCAGACGCCCAATGGATAACTGACTGTCTTGAAAAACGGTACGATCAGATCGGCCTTGGGCGACAGCTCCAGATTGAAGCCGGATTGCACCCACGCGGAAAACAGTTCAAGTACTTTTGCATTCGTCACTTCCGACACCGAAAACGCGAGGTAAAACGCAGCCACGATACCGATCAGTGATTGCCAGAAAAACTTGTCGCGTGAGCGCATGCCGTTAGGGTCTTTGTAGACCACCTTGCGGTAATCATCGACCCAGCCGATAGCGCCAAAACCCAGCGTCACGATCAGTACAATCCAGACGAAGCGGTTGCTGAGGTCAGCCCACAGCAGTGTTGATATGCCGATGCCGATCAGAATCAGCACACCGCCCATGGTCGGCGTGCCAGATTTGATCAGATGCGTTTGCGGACCATCAGTACGCACTGCCTGACCCACCTTGAGTCGGGCCAGCATACGGATCACTGCCGGACCGGCCGCGAGGCCGATCAACAGCGCGGTCAACGTCGCGAACACCGCGCGGAAGGTGATGAAGTTAAACACCCGCAGTGCGCTGAAGTCCTGCTGAAACATTTGTGCCAACCAGAGCAACATCTTAGTGATTCCCTTGTTTATTTTGTGCGGTCGTGCCGGATGCGGCGCCCGCCAATTGCTGCACCACGCGTTCCATTTGCATAAATCGCGAGCCTTTGACTAGCACCGGCGTATCGGACTCAACCACAATTGCCAGCGCAGCATTGAGCGCCTCGATCGTGGCGAAATGCTGCGCCGGAAATTTGTTTTCACCGGCCGTATTGAACGCGGCGACGGCATGCGACATCAATGCGCCCAGGCCCAACAGGCGAGAAATACCGCGCTGCTGCGCATAAGCGCCGATTTCCGCATGGAACTGCGGCCCCTCGTCGCCCACTTCGCCCATGTCGCCCAACACCAGAATGGAGTGTTCGCCGGAGTGCGCCAGCACGTCGATGGCAGCACGTACGGAATCAGGATTGGCGTTGTAGGTATCGTCGATCACCAATGCGCCGCAGGCCGCATGCTTACGTTGCAAGCGTCCATTGACCGGCGCGAACGCTTCAAGCCCGGCAACAATCGATTCGATACCAATACCTGCGCCGAAGGCACAGGCAATCGCCGCCAGTGCATTTCTGACATTGTGTTCACCGGCTGCGGCCAATTGCAGCGCGAAATTCGCCGTCGCCTGACCTGATAGCTGGGACCGAATAGCGACCACTAAGGCGCTACCGAAACCGGTGGTCTGATATGTGGCGCTGACATCGGCCGCAGCCGTCAGACCGAAGGTCAGCGTGCGACGCGCACCGGCCAGTTCGCGCCAGCGCGCGGTGAATTCGTCGTCGGCTGGAAACACGGCAACGCCGTCGGCCTGAAGACTGCTGAGGACGGCGCCGTTTTCATCCGCGACCGCCGCGACGCTGCTCATGAATTCCAGATGCTCACGCTGGGCGTTGTTGACCAGCGCCACGCTCGGTTGCGCCATCCGCGACAGCACAGCGATTTCGCCCGGATGATTCATGCCCAGTTCGATCACCGCGGCGCGCTGTCCGGCTTGCAGGCGGAACAGCGTCAGCGGCACGCCGATATCGTTATTGAAATTGCCGCGCGTTGCGAGATAGTCTTCACCGTAGGCAGCCGCCAGAATGGAGGCCAGCATTTCTTTGACGGTAGTCTTGCCGTTGCTGCCGGTCACGCCGATCAGCGGCAACGCGAATTGCCCGCGCCAGTAGTGCGCCAGCTGACCCAATGCAAGTCGTGCATCCGGCACTACCAGCGCGGGAATGCTTAGTCCGGGCACAAGACGCTCGACCACCACAGCGGCCGCACCCTGCTCCTGCACTGCCGCTAGAAAATCGTGCGCGTCGAACCGTTCGCCGCGCAAGGCCACGAACAACATGCCGGGCTTGACTGCGCGACTGTCGGTGGTGACGCCATCAATAGCAGAAACCTGATCCGCTGCCGCATCGTGCGGCTGCCATTGCGCCTGCGGCAATGCCTGCAACAATTGAGCGAACGTGGCGCGCATCAGATCGCCCCTCCCATCGTGACCCGCGCAGCCAGCGCCAGCGCGGCATGGTCGGCGTCGAGGAAGGGCAATTTCTTGCCGTTGAATTCCTGATAGTTTTCGTGGCCCTTGCCTGCCAGCAGCACTACATCGTGTTTGCCGGCATGCCGGATAGTCCACAGAATGGCGGCGGCGCGGTCGGCCATCACATGCGGTACCAGCCCACTGATGCCGCTTTGAATCTGGGTAATGATCTCTGCCGGATCTTCGTAGCGCGGGTTGTCGTTGGTCAGTACGATGCGATCGGCCATCATGGCTGCCTGTCCCATCGCGGCGCGTTTTCCCGAATCGCGACCACCGCCGCAACCGAACATGCACCAGAGCTGTCCACCGCGCTGGGCAGCGATCTGGCGTAGCGCTGCCAGTGCTTTTTCCAGTGCATCCGGAGTATGCGCATAGTCGATCACCACCAGCGGCGCTTCCTGTCCACCCGCCTGTTGCATGCGTCCTGGAACCGGCGTCAATGCAGCGAGCGCGACAAGAGCCGCATCCCATGCCACGCCTCTGGCCAGCAGCACTCCCAACACACCGAGCACGTTGCTGACGTTGAACAAACCCACCAGTTGCGTTTTGACCAGCGCATTGCCGAACGGCGATTCCACATGAAAACTGGTACCGGCCGGTCCGCTGCGAATCGCGCTGGCGCGTAACTGCTGTACGCCGGCAGTCTCCGGGATACCGGCGGCGGGTCCTATGCTGTAAGCGATCAGCGGCAAGCCCCGCGCAGCAAGACGGGCAATCAGGCGCTGCCCCATCGGATCGTCGCTATTGATTACCGCCTGGCGCAGACCGGGCCAGTCGAACAGCGCGCTCTTCGCACTTTCGTAGGCGTCCATGTCGCCGTGATAATCGAGATGATCGCGGGTGAAATTAGTAAACAGAGCGACATCGACATGCAGGCCTGACATACGGCCCTGATGCAAACCGATGGAGGACGCCTCGATCGCCAGCGAAGTCGCTCCGGCGCGCGCCAACACATCGAGCTGCTGCTGTAATAGCAACGCATCGGGAGTGGTGTAGCCAGTGGCAGCAAAACCCTGCGATGCGCCTTCGCGGAACAGTCCGGCACCGAAAGTACCGATCACGGCGGACGGAGCGCCCTCGATTTTCGACAGCGCTGCGCCTAGCCACCATGCGCAGGAGGTTTTGCCATTGGTGCCGGTAACGGCAACGGTGAACAGCGAACTATCAGGATGTCCGTAATAGGCACTGCCAACTGGTCCGGCCAGTTGCTTCAAATTCTGTACTGCCAGACGTGGCAATGGCATGGGCAAATCGAGTGCGGCATCCCAGACGAAGTCGGCGGCTTCATACACGATGGCAGCAGCACCGCGCTCAATAGCATCGGCAATATAGCGACGGCCATCGGCTTCGTCGCCCGGATAAGCAAAGAAAATATCGCCGGCGCTGATGCGGCGCGAATCGGCGCTTAACTGCGGCACGCATTGAGGCTCGCTTGCGCCTGCATCCCGCTGACTTTGCAACCAGTTCAGAATCTCGTTAGCGGTAGAAACGGCCTTGTTCATACGCCCTCCTCATATCCATCTTTAGGGATGATGATGTTGGTCACGCTGGAATCGGGAGCGACGTTCAGTGCGCGCAATGCGCTGGCCACGACGTTGGCAAATACCGGGCCGGCAACCGTTCCGCCAAAGTGCGAGCCGTTGCTAGGCTCGTCGATCATGACCGCCACAATGATGCGCGGGTCGGACATCGGCGCAATGCCTGCAAACGATGCCACGTACTTTCTGACGTATTTGCCGCCGACTACTTTGTAGGCGGTACCGGTTTTGCCGCCGACCCGGTATCCAGGCACTTGCGCCTGAGGGGCTGTGCCGGTAGGACTGACCACGGTTTCCAGCATCCGGCGCATTTGCAAAGCGGTATTGGAGGAAATGACGCGCTGTCCTACCGGCGCGTTGGTCAACTTTTGGAACGACAGAGGAATCAGGTCACCGTTACGGGCAAAGATCAGATAGGCGTGCGCCAGCTGAATCAGGGAAACCGAAATGCCATGACCGTAACTCATGGTGGCCTGCTCAATCGGCCGCCATGACTTGTAAGGCCGCACGCGCCCGGCGACCGCTCCGGGGAAACCGAATTTCGGTTGCTGACCCAGTCCGACGGCGGTAAACATTTCCCACATTTCCTGGCGCGGCAGACCCAGTGCGATCTTGGCCGTGCCGATGTTGGACGATTTTTCAATGATCTGCGCCACGCTCAGCACACCATGCGCGTGCGAGTCGCCGATGGTCGCGGTGCCAATCGTCATCTTGCCGGGCGAAGTATCGAACACTGTTGCAGGCGTGACCCGGTTGGTATCCAGTGCCAGCGAAACCGTGAATGGCTTGAGCGTGGAGCCAGGTTCGAAGGTATCGGTCAGCACCCGGTTGCGCAGTTGCGCGCCGGTCAGCACTGAGCGATCGTTGGGATTGTAGGTCGGCATGTTGGCCAGCGCCAGCACTTCGCCGGTACGGGTATCGATGACGATAATGCCACCGGCCTTGGCCTTGTTTTTCTCTACCGCCTCTTTTAACTGAGTAAAGGCGATGTACTGAATTTTGCTGTCGATCGACAGCACCAGATCCTTGCCGTCATGCGGTTCGCGCACTGCCCGGATGTCCTCGACGATACGGCCCAGGCGGTCCTTGATGACGCGTCGGCTGCCGGTCGTGCCGGCCAGCGTGGCCTGAGAGCCGAGTTCCATGCCGTCCTGACCGGCGTCTTCGACATTGGTAAAGCCGACCACGTGAGCCATGACTTCGCCTTCGGGATAAAAGCGCTTGTATTCCTTGCGGGTTTCGATTCCAGAGAGGCCGAGTTTCAGCACGCTGTCGGTAACATCCTGCTCGACCTGACGCTTGAGATAGACAAAGCTACGGTCGGAACTGAGTTTTTTGGCCAGATCCTTGTCGCTCATGCCGAGCAATCCTGCCAGCGCGTGCAGTTTTTCTTTGGGTGCGTCGACCAGATCGTCCGGAATCGCCCAGATCGCCTTGACCGGGACCGATGACGCCAATACCTGACCGTTACGGTCGGTAATTTTCCCGCGCGTGGCGGGCAGTTCCAAGGTGCGCGCGTAACGCGATGCACCCTGCTTTTGCAGGAAATCGGTCGTCATTCCCTGTAACCACAAGGCGCGCAATGCTAACGCCAGGAAGGCGACGAACAGCATGAACAATACGACGCGCGAACGCCAGCTGGGCAGCTTGACCTCAAGCAAAGGACTGGCCGTAAAGGCCACGCCTTTGCCCGCAGCAACACGCGCGCCGGCGACACTGGCGCGCGATGGCGTACGCGTCATGCGCGTCATTTTCCACCTGCCGTCAGATATTCAGTGCGGGCCGGGGTCAGCGGCATCATGCTCAACTCGCTACGGGCGATCGCTTCGATACGGGAGTTCTTGCCCAAAGTGGACTGATCGAGCTGCAATTGCGCCCATTCGATATCGAGTTGCCGCATTTCAGACTGAGCGCGCTCCTGCTCGATGAACAGCTGACGCGCCTGATACTGGGAATTGACGAGCGAGAGGGCGCAAACTACGAGGATGCCGGTCAGCAGGAGGTTGAAACGCGCGCTCATCGCGGCGCTCCGGCAGGCAAGCGCTCGGCCACCCGCATGACGGCAGAGCGCGCGCGCGGATTCAGGGAGATTTCTTCCTCATCGGGCATCTGACGCCCTATCAGCGTCATTTCTGGCTGCGGCAGGTCAACCGCACGAATCGGCAGGCGGCGATCCGGCTGCGGCACCTTGGCTTTGGAGGCCAGGAATTGCTTGACGATACGGTCTTCGAGCGAGTGAAAGCTGATCACTACCATTCTCCCCTGCGCCGCCATGTGTGCGTATGCCCCGGCCAAACCTATCTCGAGTTCTTCAAGCTCTTGATTGATGAAAATCCGTATAGCCTGAAAGGTCCGAGTTGCCGGATCTTTGCCTTTTTCCCGGGTTTTGACGGCGTGTGCCACGATCGCGGCAAGCTGTCGTGTGCCCGAAATCGGCTCGATTGCGCGGCGAGCAACAATCGCCTTTGCAATCTGAACAGCAAACCGTTCTTCTCCATATTCGCGTATGACCTTTCCAATGAGTTGTTCAGGAGCTTCTGCCAGCCACTGCGCGGCAGACAGACCTCGGGTCGTATCCATGCGCATGTCCAGCGGACCGTCGTTACGGAAGCTGAAACCGCGGGCGGCGTCATCTACCTGCGGCGACGAAATACCCAGATCCAGCAAGACGCCATCCACCTGCGCAATACCACGCTCCGAAAGAGCTTCTCCGAACGTGGCAAAACTGTCGTGCACGATACTGAAACGGGAATCCGTGATCGTTTGTGCGTTGGCGATAGCCTGCAAGTCCTTATCGAACGCAATCAGGCGACCACGCGGGCTCAGCAGTTCCAGAATGCGCCGGCTGTGACCGCCGCGACCGAAAGTGCCATCCACATACACGCCGTCGGCGCGGGAGCCCTCTATCGCCAGTCCAGCCACAGCTTGTTCTAGCAGCACCGTGCGGTGCTGCAAATCGGGCACCGTTTGCAAAGTCATCGCGCCGCCGTCAGAACGAAAAATCGCTCAACACATCCGGCATGCCGGAGGCAATCGCCTGCGACTCGCTTTCCGCCAACCGGGCGGCATCCCAAATTTCGAAATGGCTACCCATGCCCAGCACCATCACGTCGCGCTGCAAACCAACTGCCGAGCGGAGTTCCGGCGCAATCAGGATGCGACCGGCGGAATCCAGCTCCACGTCAGAGGCATTGCCCAGAAAAATGCGCTGCCAGGCGCGCGCTGACATCGGCCAGCCGGCGATTTGTTCGCGATGGCTTTCCCACGTCGGGCGCGGGAAAAGCAGCAGACAACCATGCGGATGGCGGGTCAGGGTGACGCGCCCTTCGCACTGCACCGACAAGGCGTCACGATGCTTGGCCGGAATAGACATCCGTCCTTTGGCATCGAGATTGAGAGCTGAAGCGCCTTGAAACACAGTGAAATCCTTGGCCTGAAACAGGTACACACAGTGGGTGATCGCGAAAAGTGTTGTTTTTTTGTTTGAAAACAACCCACAAAAAAACACTTTTTCACACTATCGCCCACTTTAGTGGATGCACTAATACAGGTCAAGCAATATTCGGCATTGCAAATAAGAGATTTTCGAATGAAGTCAACGACTTAGCGCAACTAATTCGAAAAATGCTTATATTGCTTTCTGAGGGAAATGAAGGACTTAGGAAGGATAGTGAATGTAATGGGCGAGATAAACACATGGGTTTATCTGAAAACCACTTCCAGCAGGAGGGGAAAATCAATGTTGCGCCTGGGAGAAACGCCTCAAAAAATGAGACTTTTCCGAGTGGAATCGACGTACATACGAATGAAAATACGCCAAGCAGAAGCGGGGACTACAACGACGCGGGGATAGTACCTGGCTCAGCGCCCCAGATCAGCGAGCGGATGCTCAGCGGCAGACCAGGGGTCGACGAAGAAACCTTCGCCCCAGATTGTGCTGACCTCCGCCAGACTGGCGTGCTGCCAGCGCGGCTGCTGGTCCTTGTCGATAATCAGAGCGCGTATGCCTTCTGCGAAATCAGGACGAGCCGCGCAATGCAGCACCGTCACCAACTCCAGGCGAAATACCTCTGCCAGCGACAAATGACGTGCGCGCTGCTGCAAGGCCGCAATCAGCCAGACAGAACCGGGCGCGCCGGCCGCCAGCGTTTTAGCGGCTTTTTGCAGCCACGCATCATCGCCGCCGATGTGAGCGATAGCATCGACGACGCCACCGAGCAAGGGCGCCCGGCAGACGCGATCAATCAAATCGTAATGAATGCGGAGCTGTGACGGCGCAAACGCCGCCTGCCCCAAAGCGCTTTGCTCCGCCTCCAGCAACACCTGACTGAGCAGCGCAGCATCGCCGTCACCACTCCAGTTTTGCTGCCGCAATGCGTCGATCACCGCCGACTTATCGGCATGGGCAATCCGGTAATCGGCAAGGCCGGCGAAACACGCGTCTTCGGCGTTCATCGCCGCCCCGGTCAAACCCAAAAAGAGACCGAGCCGACCCGGCATACGACTCAGAAACCAGCTACCGCCCACATCCGGGAACAGGCCGATAGTGATTTCCGGCATGGCCAGACGCGACCGCTCCGTCACCACGCGATGGCTGGCACCGGCCATCAGACCAATACCGCCGCCCATCACAATGCCGTGCCCCCAGCACAAGATCGGTTTCGGATAAGTGTGGATCAGATAATCGAGGCGGTACTCATGCTCGAAAAAATCCAGTGCGTAGCGATTGCCGCGGATGTCGTCCCGCTCGGCCGAGGCATGGTGTTGCTGCATGGCGCGGTACAACTGTTGCAGATCGCCGCCAGCGCAAAACGCTTTTTCACCGGCCGCCTGCAAAACCACGATGGCAATGGCGGCGTCCTCACGCCATGCTTGCAGTTGCCTTGTCAGCAAGGCTGTCATGTCTGCCGAAAGTGCATTGAGCGTTTTTTCGGCATTAAGTGTGGCAACGCCGATGCGACGGCCGTTGGCGCAGCTTATTTCCTCAAACAAAACGGGAGCGACAGCGTAAACGTCCATGATGATTGGCGGCAACAGTAACGAAAACAAATGAAAAACAGACAAAAATAGGTCAAATCAACCCAAAATCGTCCAACTCTCAGAAAAAAGTGAAGCAAGCCGATAGGCCGGATTCTGTTACGACGGTTGCCCGTTATGACAGCCATTCCTCTAGGCGCTGAATTACTCCAGCGCTCAAGCTTTCTACCCGCACGCTCCGCGAGCAGCATCAATGCGTGCCTATTTGAAATTGCTCCGGGTGGAGGTTACCGCGTTTCACCGTAACTAAATACGCTCGTCTCTGTGGCCCTATTCCTCGCCTTATACCTTGCGGCTTTCAGCGGACGGCCATTAACCGTCACCCTGCTCTATGGAGTCCGGACCTTCCTCCCGCCAGCGTCTTGCAACGCCGGCCAGCGACTGTCTGGCTTGCTTCGGGCGCCATTGTAGCCCACTCCCGGCCTGCGATGCGTCACTGATGCACGGTGGATACCTCATGCCGATTTTGCATGCGACATCCGCAGCGCTGCGTTATATAGTGCGTCAGAAGTGACGGGCCTCCCCCGCCACGCCACTTTACAAGGAAGAAACACATGCACGTTTGCATACTGGGAGCCGGAGTTATCGGCGTCAGCTCGGCCTACCGGCTACTGGCAGACGGACATCAAGTCACCCTCATCGACGCCGAGCCCACCGCCGGCAGCCAGACCAGCTACGGCAACGGCGCGCAACTGAGCTACTCCTACGTCGCACCGCTGGCCGATCCCTCGATCTGGACGCAATGGCCCCACTATCTGTTGAGCAGTTCATCGCCGCTGAGCTTGCGCCTGGGCGCAGGCAGCGGGCAACTGCGCTGGCTGGCGCAGTTTCTGGCCGCCAGCAACTCGCGCCGGGTCAAACGCACTACGCAGGAATTATTACAACTGGCATGCTTGAGCCGCGAAGAACTCGCGACCTGGGAAGAAGGGCTCTCGCTCGATTTTGCGCACAAGACCCCTGGCAAACTGGTGATGTACAGCGATGCCGCAGGACTGGCCGCAGCGGCCGGTCAAATCAAATTTCAAGCGCAATATGGATGTGAGCAGGAAATCGTCAATATGCGACGCTGCCTGGAAATCGAACCGGCGCTGGCCGCTGCATCAAAACGCTGGGCCGGAGGAGTGCATACCCCCAGCGAAGCCGTCGGCGACTGCCCTCTGTTTTGCCGTCAACTGGTGCTGGCAATGGAACAACAAGCGGGCTTCCGTTTCGTCCCCGCCACCCGGATTACCGCTGCCGTGATGTCCCGGGGAGAACTGCATTCCGTGCTGGCCGGAGAACAGCAATTTACAGCCGACGCTTTTGTGCTGGCCATGGGTGCCAACAGCGCCGCATTTGCCGCCCATGCCGGATTTGCCTTGCCGGTATACCCCCTCAAGGGCTATAGCATTACCGTGCCGCTGACCGATGACGTCGCCCGCGCCGCAGCGCCGCAGGTCTCCATCACCGATCTATCCAGAAAAATCGTCTATGCCCGCCTGGGCGACCAACTCAGAGTGGCAGGACGGGTGGAACTGGTCGGCCATGACCGCACGATTTCGCCGCGCGCCATCGCGCAACTGAAACAGGGTGTGCGCGAATTGTTCCCCGCCAGCAGCGCGCTCGACGATGAAGCCGCACTTTCACCATGGATGGGATTTCGCCCAGCGACACCGACCGGCGTGCCACTCATTGGTCGCTCGCCGGTCCCCAAACTATTTCTCAACGTAGGACACGGCGCGCTCGGCTGGACGCTGGCATGTGGCAGCGCAGCGCTATTGGCCGCGCACATCGGCGGCCGCGCCACGCCTATCGACGCCACGCCCTTTCTTTACAACGGACTATAGGTCTGTGACGCTTCATTAGCGAGTGCGCGACAGGCGATGCATGCCGCGCACTCGCACTAACTTACTCAACGGTCGCGGCGATCATCATCGTAGCCGTGACGTCGGCCATAATAAGAATCTTCGTAATACCCATGATGACGGCGATGTTCCGGCTCAACGTACACCACAGGCCGTTGGTAATAGCCCGGCTGCTGGTAATACACTTGTTGCGGCGCTTGGTAATAGACAGGTTGTGGCTCCTGATAGACCCGCTGCGGCGGATAATAGCGCGGCGCTTCCTGATACACCGGCCCTGAGTTGGCGATGATGGAACCGACGGCCACTGCGCCGAGAATGCCGGCAACCAGCGCAACGCCATTCCCACCACCATGCCCGCGTCCGTCGGCATACGCCGCTGTCGACACGGAGGAAGCAAGCACTCCGGCAATCAACAAGGCAGAAACAATTTTATAGTTAGACATGACTCACTCCTTAGAATAAGACGCTTTTAACCGCGTCATGATCCCAATATAGAACTGTTTGCCGACAACGTCCGGTTTCCATTGATTTGCTTACATCTCTTACTAACTCTCCTCTTTCCGCCCCTCTCCATCCGCTCCCGATAGCGTCCCAATAGCGTCCCGATAGAGGAATCCTGCGCCAACACCCGTGCCGAATGCGCGGACGCACTGTAAAAATGCAAAAATAGGCAGCTCCTCGCCTCTTTTCTCTCGCCTCTTTTTATCCACCCGCGCGGGAAGCTCACCAAAGAAACGGTCAATGAATCACGTCCCCAATCGCGCACTGGCTATTTTGTGTCTCGCGCTGAGCATGTCCTTAGTCGGCGTCTATGTCGCTCTCTCCAAGCCGCTGGCAGTCGCCCTACCCATCTTTCTGCTGGCGTGGCTACGTTTCGGTATCGGTGCCGTGGCCATGCTGCGCTGGCTGAAGAAACCTGCCATCGTCCCCGCAATGACGCGCCAGACCAAGCGCCTGGTATTTATCGAATCCTTCCTCGGCAATTTCCTGTTCACGCTGTGCATGATTTACGGCGTCAGCCTGACCGGCGCCGTCTCTGCCGGCATCATCCTGTCGGCCATCCCCGCCGTCGCCGCCCTGCTGAGCTGGGTTCTGCTCAAGGAGCGCATTGCCCCGCGCACCTGGGCCGCGATTGCCCTGAGCGCCATCGGCATAGGCTTGCTGGCACTGACGCAAGACACCGCGCCGCACGCACTTCCCACCTTGGCCGCCGGGACGACGCAAGCACCGGCATGGCTAGGCAATCTGCTGGTCTTTTGCGCCGTGGTGTGCGAAGCCGCGTACACCGTCATCGGCAAAAAGCTGACTGCCGTACTCAGCCCCAAGCGCATCAGCGCCCTCATCAATCTCTGGGGCCTGGCGCTGATGACCCCCCTTGGATTGTGGACGGCGCTCCATTTCGATTTTTCTCCGGTGAAAACCGATATCTGGCTGCTCTTGCTGTTTTATGGCATGGCCGCCAGCGTATGGACCGTCTGGCTCTGGATGACCGGTCTCAAAACTATCCCGGCCGCGCAAGCCGGCGTGTTCACCGTCATGCTGCCGCTCAGCGCCACACTCACCGGCGTGCTGGTGCTGGGTGAATCTCTCAGCGGCGGACAACTGTGGGCGTTCGGTCTTGCCGTCAGCGGCATGGTGCTGGCAACCCTGCCGCAACGGCGTCGCAGCCGCCCATCGGCCTGAGGCCCGCATGCGCCGCGGTTACCATTACTCCGTCTACGTCATCGAACTCAATGGAGATGTGATGTATGAAGCCCGTTTTCGCAAAGCCAATCCCGATTATCAGACTGGCAAGCCCTGTGTTTACGTCGGCATGACCGGCCTCAATCCCGATCTGCGCTTTGACAAGCACAAAGCCGGCATCCAGTCGAACCGCTACGCCCGGGAATTCGGACTGCGCCTGCTGCCGCACCTGTATCAGATGTACAACCCCATGCCCTACGACGGCGCGCGCGACATGGAAGTGGAACTGGCCATCGGCCTGCGCGAAGCCGGTTACGGCGTATGGCAGGCGTGAATATGGAAGTGGAATCCCTGACGCGCCTCGTCACCCTCACCATGCCCTACGGCAAATACAAGGGACGGCTGCTGGCCGACCTGCCCGGACACTATCTCGGCTGGTTCGCGCGCGAAGGGTTTCCGAAGGGGGACCTGGGTACATTGCTGGCGCTGATGTATGAGCTGGATCACAATGCCCTGCGGCATCTGCTAGATCCGCTGCGAGCGCCACGCCAAGCCGACAACTAGCGTTGCTTTTCCAGGTTGGCCTGTACGGTTCTCAGCAATTGCACCAAGTCCTCGCGCTGCTGCGGCGACAAGCCTTCCACCGCATGTTCCAGTATCTGTTTGCCGGACCGCCGGAACTGCTGATGCAAGTCATGGCCCTCGGCCGTCAGTTGCAGCCGGATGCTACGTCTATCTTTTTCATCTTCCTGTGCATCCAGATAGCCTCGCTCCCGCAGTCCGCGCACCAGTCGCGCGACTTGCGCCTTGTCCCGTCCGGAATGGATCACCAGATCGCTTTGGGCGGCACCGGGATGGCGCGCGAAATAATCCAGCACACGACTTTCCATATGCGTGACGTCGCGTTCATCCTCCCGAAAGGCTTGTGACCGACTCGACCGGTAAAGATGCATCACGGCATGAATCGCTTCAAAGACCGCATCGGCAGCGGGAGATTGATTGACTTTATCAAGCTTTATTTTCATAATGAGGACTTTATCAACTAAATATTATCAGTATGGATACCAATTCAACATCCCGGTCGGTGCAACGCATCCGCCAAGAGCCCAAATCCCGTGAAGTAAGCGTTGCCGGCGTCCACCAAATCGGCGCCAACATGCTCAGCGTACGTTTCAAAGGGGAGGCCCTGAGCGATTTCATTTCCCATTCCTTTGACGATCACATCAAATTCATCTTCCCGGATAGCGACGGCACCCCGACCCGCCGCGACTATACGCCAACAGGGTATGACAAACAACGCGGCGAGCTCACATTGGAGTTTGCCCTGCACGCCCAAGGTGCCGCCACGGAATGGGCGCGTCAGGCCAAAGTCGGGATGAACGCAATTATTGCGGGTCCACGCGGCTCCATGGTGATTCCGCAAAATTATGACTGGCATCTGCTAGTGGGCGATCTGTCTGCCCTGCCTGCGATCCACCGTCGCCTCCAGGAATTCGCGCCCGGCACAAAGGCGTTGAGCGTCATTGAAATCGCGCATGCAGACGATATCCGCGCATTCGACACCCGCGCCGATGTCGAGCCGCATTGGGTAAAGTCGGCCGATGAGCTGCTTGCCACGGTTCGCAATCTGGCCTTGCCCGCTGGCGAAGGCTATATCTGGGCCGCGGGCGAAACCAGCACGATGAAGGAACTCAGAACCTTGCTCACCGACGAAAAACGCCATCCCAAGGATGCCATGCGCGTTTCTGCATACTGGAAACATGGCGCTGCCGATTTCCACGAAAAACTTGCCTAAAGGCCAACCAGTGCATACATCAGTCCTTGCAAACGGCGTTTTTAATGCCCGCAGCTTGCTTCGAATGGGGCGTTCCCCGCCTCAAACCGACCGCATTCCCTTGTATTACCCCATGTCAATACCTCGCCAGACTGAGTATTCTGTAGCGCCGACCGGACGCTTGGCTTATCCTTACCGCAGGCATACCGCCGCACTACCGATCGGAGAAATAAAATGGCAAAAAAAATGAGCTGGATCCTGAGATGGCCGCGCTCATTGCATGGTGCACCGAAGTCGAAGGCTTCCTGGTGGCCGGCGGCGCAACGCTGAAACAGGCGCAGGAACATATTGAAGAAGAAATTGACTGGTTCACCGATCTGTTCATCGACGGCATGACGCCGCAACAGGCCGCCAACGAAGCCTTGAGCGACTAAACTCCTGACCAAACCCCTCCGCATCCTCAGGCCCGGCCAAGCACCGCGGGCTCCCCCTGAGGATGCTGTAAGATACCGGACATACCGGACAGATCCCCGGTCGCTGCCAGGCAGCCCGATGTCAATTCCCCCAACTTTCGATCCCCCCATCCCCTTGAGCAAATCCAGAACACAAGCAGGTTTTTCCGGCCGGCGGCTGCTATTCATGATCGGCGGGCTCGTGCTGACGCTGGTGCTGATCGGCGCATTGATCACCGCCTACGCCCTCATCGTCATGCGCCCGCAACTGCCCGCGCTCGACGTGATTACCGATTACCAGCCCAAAGTACCCTTGCGCATTTATTCGGCGGACCATGTTCTGCTCGGTGAATTCGGCGAAGAAAAGCGCAGTCTGGTGAAACTGGCCGACATCCCCGCCAATATGAAAAACGCCGTGCTGGCCATCGAAGATGCGCGCTTTTACCAGCACGGCGGTGTCGACTATCTGGGTCTGGTGCGTGCCGTCGGCGCTGACTTGATTCGCGGCGGAGCCAAACAGGGGGCCAGCACCATCACCATGCAGGTGGCGCGCAACGTCTTCCTGTCGAATGAAAAAACCCTCACACGTAAAATTTACGAAGTACTGCTGGCCGGCAAAATCGAAGCCGCCATGAGCAAGGACGATATCCTTCAGCTCTACATGAACCAGATTTACCTCGGCCAACGCGCCTTCGGTTTTGCCGCCGCCGCCCGCGTCTACTTCGGCAAAGAACTCAAAGACATCACACTGGCGCAAGCCGCCATGCTCGCCGGGCTGCCCAAAGCGCCTTCCGCCTACAACCCGGTGGTCAATCCGAAACGCGCCCAGATCCGCCAGCAATACATCCTCAAGCGCATGCTCGGGCTGGAATACATCACGCAGCAGCAATACGACGCCGCGATGGCAGAAGACATCCAGGTCAAAGCACCCGGCAGCCAATACAACGTCCACGCCGAATACGTCAACGAAATGGTCCGGCTGATGATGTACGCGCAGTACAAGGAAGACACCTACACCCGCGGCATCAGCGTCACTACCACCATCAAGGCCGAAGATCAGCGGGCTGCCTACGATGCCGTGCGCAAGGGCGTGCTCGATTACGACAGGAGGCATGGCTATCGCGGCCCGGAAGGCAATATCGTCCTGCCGTCCGATGAGGACGACCGTCAGGACGCGATCGACGACGTCCTCGACAATCACCCCGACGACGACACCCTGCTGGCCGCCGTGGTCACCGAGGTTTCACCGAAACAAGTCAAGGCGATGCTGCGCAACGACACTGAAGTCGTCATCACTGGCGATGGCCTGCGCTTCGCCGCCGCCGGCCTCAGCCCGAAAGCCAGCGCCGCGCTGCGCATCCAGCCCGGCGCGATCATCCGCGTCGTACTGGACGCTAAAAAGAACTGGCAGATCACGCAAGCGCCGCAGGTGCAGGCAACCCTCATCGCCCTGACGCCACAAGACGGGGCGATCCGGGCGCTGGTCGGCGGTTTCGATTTTGCGCAAAGCAAATTCAACCACGCGACGCAGGCCTGGCGTCAGCCGGGTTCCACCTTCAAGCCCTTCATCTATTCGGCGGCACTGGAAAAAGGCTATGGCCCGGCCAGCATCGTCAACGATGCATCGGTGTCCTATCCGGCCGGCCCGGGTCAGGACAATTGGGAACCGCGCGATGACGATCCGCCTGCCGGCCCGACGCCCATCCGCACCGCCCTGCAAAAATCGGTCAATCTGGTCGCCATCCGTCTGCTTGCCGCCATCGGCGTCAACTATGCGCAGGAATTCACCACCCAGCATTTCGGTTTCGACATTGAAAAAACGCCGCCCTACCTGCCGCTGGCACTGGGCGCAGGACAAACCACACCGCTGCAACTGGCGGCTGCTTACGCCGTATTTGCCAATGGCGGTTACACGGTCAACCCTTACCTGATCAGCGAAGTCACCGACACCCACGGCAAGATACTGTCGAAAGCGCAACCGCTGATAGCCGAGCAAAATGCCCCGCGCGCCATTGATGCGCGTAACAGCTACATCATGACCAGCATGCTGCAATCGGTCGCCCAGCGCGGCACGGCAGCTGGCAGCAACGTGCTGCACCGTACCGATCTGGCGGGTAAAACTGGTACCACCAATGACGCGGTCGATGGCTGGTTTGCCGGTTATCAGCGTTCGCTGACGGCAGTCGCCTGGATGGGATACGACCAACCGAAGAGCCTCGGCAGCAAAGAGTTCGGCGCACAACTCGCGTTGCCGATCTGGGTCGAATACATGGGCCGCGCTCTGAAAAACGTGCCTCAGCAGCAAATGCCCATGCCGGCAGGAATAACGGTCATTAATGGCGAACCGTATTACGACAATTTCACTCCGGGCAACGGCTTCGTCGAATCGCTCGGGGTCGAGGCCAGCTCGTTCCCCGCCGCCGTCGCCGAGTTTTTCGGGTTCGACAAACCTGCGGCAGCCCCCGCCAACAACGGCAGCGGCAATAACGAACCGGCACCACCCGCCTCCCGCGGCCGGCTCTACGACGGGCATTGAACACCACCTCATCAGGAATAAGGGATAGCCTAGGCAGTCACCGCCTGCCGCGCGTTCGCACTCGTAAATGAAACGTCAACAGGCCATAGGCAAGGCTGCATCATGAGCGCATTGCTGAATGTGATTTTCCCGGTTTTTTTCCTGATCCTGCTAGGCTATGTTCTCAAACGGAAAGAAGTCTTCCGCCTGTCTACCGCAGCGGAACTGAACCGCTTCGTCATCTATGTCAGCCTGCCGGCGCTGCTGTTCGATCTGATTTCCACAATGCGCTGGAGCCAGCTCGGCAATCTGCCATTCATCGCCGTCTTCGGGCTCAGCATTGTCGGCGCGTTCCTGCTGACGCTGCTGATCCGCCTGCGACAAGGAGTCCCGGCCATCGACGCCATCCTGGACGGACTGGCGTCCTCGTATAGCAACGTCGGCTTCATCGGTCTGCCGATTTGCCTGCTGGCATTCGGCCCCAAAGACGCCGCACCGGCCGTCGTAGCGACGGTGATGACCGCGTGCGTCCTGTTTGCCATCACCATCGTCATGCTGGAAAGTGTCGCCCACGCCAATCAGCCGCTGGGTCGCGCACTGAAAAAAGTCGGCCTCTCACTGTGCCGCAATCCGGTAGTGGTCGCGCCGCTGCTGGGACTGACGATTGCCTCATTGGGTCTGACCTTGCCGTCGGGCCTGCAACAGGTGGTGCATTTGCTGGGAGCGGCTGCCACGCCCTGCGCCTTGATCTCGATCGGCGTCTTTCTGGCCGTCGCGCCAGTCAACGCGACCCGCCAGCCGGTGACTCTGCTGCTGCTGGTCAAGTTATTACTGCAACCGGCGCTGGCGGCTGTGCTGGCTTACTGGGTATTCGATCTGCCGCCCACCGTGGCCGGTATCGCGGTTCTGCTGGCCGCCTTGCCGATAGGCAGCGGCCCCTTCATGCTGGCCGAACTGTACGGTCGGGAAGCATCCGGCATGTCGCGCGCCATTCTGCTGTCAACGCTGGGCTCGCTGCTGACCGTCTCACTGCTGCTGTACTGGCTGTTTCCGCACTAAGCCGTGTCCCGTAGGAAGCCTCAGACCGCATCGGGAATGACCCGACTCAGCAAAGTCGAGCGCATCATTGCGCAGTTTGCCTAATATCCGCATTACTGCATCGACCGCACTGACCGTACTGACCGCACTGACCGATTGGACGGCCTCACTTCCGCATCGCTCCTCTTCAGACGCAGTCGTCCGCCCTTTGCTACTATTAGCCCGCCCTTGCATAAGCAAAGTCGAAATTTGTTGTTCATGCGCACGACGCATGCTGTTAAATTGTTGGGGCAAGTCTTTCAGGCCCGTCATTTAGCCTCCGCTACCTACATAAAAATTTATCCTTAAGGGAAAACAATGATCAAGGCTATCCGCTATACGCTCACCGGACTGATGTTATTGACTGGCGTATGCCAAGCGCAGGAAAAGCCAATCCTGAATGCCTCTTACGATGTCGCCCGCGAAGTGTTTTCAGCGATCAATCCCAAATTCAATGCGTTCTGGAAAGCCCAGACCGGGCAGGATTTGCGCATCGACCAGTCGTATGCCGGCACCTCGCGTCAGGCGCAAGACATTATTCAGGGGAAGAAGGTCGATACCGTCACCTTCAATCAGGTCACCGATATCGACATCCTCGCGCAACGCGGCTTGCTCAGAAAAGACTGGCAAAAGGCCTTCCCCAACAATAGCTCGCCGTATTACAGCACGATCGCTTTTCTGGTGCGCAAGGGCAATCCCAAGCACATCAAAGGCTGGGACGATCTGGTCAGGGATGACGTCAAACTGGTGTTCCCTAATCCAAAAACATCGGGCAATGCGCGCTATACCTATCTTGGCGCATGGCTCTATGCGAATGAAAAATTCAAGGGCGATCCGATAAAGACCAAGCAGTTCGTCGGCAGTCTGCTGCACAACGTGGTCAACTTTGCCACCGGAGGTCGCGGCGCGACGGTCGCTTTTGCGCAAAACGGACAAGGCGATGTATTGCTGACGTTTGAATCGGAAGTCTTGAATATCGCTCAAAGCGACGAGTTCAAAGCCGGTGGCTTTGAGGTAGTGGTGCCTGCCGTCTCTGTGCTGGCCGAGTTTCCGGTCGCCGTGGTCGACAAGGTAGTCGACGAAAAAGGCACGCGCAAAGTCGCCACCGCCTATCTTCAATATGAGTATTCGCGTGAAATCCAGCTATTGCTGACGACCTTCCACTACCGGGTCAATCATCCCGATGTCGCCAAGGTGGTGGCCGATCGCTATGCGAAGGTACGTCTGATCGACCCGACCAAGGTGCTTGGCAGCTGGGATCAGATCCAGCAGGCGCATTTTGCGTCCGGCGCGATTCTGGATCAGCTGTTAGGACAGCGCTGATTTTTCTTGCTTCTCCTCACCCGCACTGACCAGGCGGCCCGTCTGACCCGACTTTGCCGGTCAGACGGGCTTTTGCGTAAGTCCTAATGCCCTATTGAACAGGCGTACACCCCACTGTGCCAGCTCCCTTGTTTTTCTTTAGAAGCAAGCCCATCCTGCCCGGCTTCGCGCTGAGTTTCGGGTTTTCGTCGCTGTATATCAGCTTCGTTATTCTTATTCCGCTGTCCGCGCTGCTCGTGAATGCTGCCGACATGAGCTGGGCCGCTTACTGGGCCGCGATCACCGATGCCCGGGTTTTGCAAAGTTACCGCGTCACCCTGACGGCGGCTTTGTATTCCACCGTGGCCGCCACGCTGATTGGCGTGATCTTGGCATGGATCATCACGCGCTACGAGTTCCCCGGCCGGAGGCTGATCGACGCCTTGGTTGACTTGCCGTTTGCCTTGCCGACCTCGGTGGCGGGCATTACCCTGTCGGCCTTATTTATCCCTTCCGGCTGGCTGGGACGATGGTTCGAACTGTTCGGCTGGAAAATTGCGTATGCGTTTCCCGGCATCGTGGTGGCCATGATTTTCACCGGGCTGCCGTTTATCGTCCGCTCGCTGCAACCGGTAATGGAAGAAATCGAAGCCGAGCAGGAAGAAGCGGCCGCAACGCTGGGCGCACGGAAGTGGCAGATATTTTGCAAGGTCATTTTCCCTACGCTGGTCCCCGCCCTCATTACCGGATCGTCGCAGGCCTTCATTCGCAGCCTGGGAGAGTTCGGCGCGGTGATCATGATTGCCGGCAATATCCCTTTTCAAACGGAAGTGACGTCGCTGATGATTTTTGTGCGACTGCAGGAATTTAATTATTCGGCGGCGGCCGCCATTGCCTCGGTGGTGCTGGTGGCCTCATTGCTCTTGCTGTTCCTGTTGCAGCTGGTACAGGTCAAGATATTTCAAAGGCATGCGCGATGACCCCGAATCGACGCAAGGCTCCCGAAGGGGCCGTACAGGTATTGTTGGTCTTGCTCGGAATCGCTCTGGCCTTGCTGATGCTGGCGACGCCGCTTGTGCTGATCTTCTCCAAAGCGTTCAGCGAAGGATGGGACGCGCTTCTCAGCAACCTCAGTGAGGACTATCTGCATCACGCTATCTGGCTCACGCTGATAGTCACGACACTGACCATTCCCTGCAATCTGGTCTTCGGCATCTTGCTGGCGTGGTGCGTGACGCATTACGACTTTAAAGGACGCGCCTTGCTGATGGTGCTGGTGGACATTCCGTATGCCACCTCGCCCGTCGTGGCCGGACTTTGCTATCTGGTGATGTTCGGGATGGAAAGCACGGTAGGCAAATGGCTTTACGGGCATGACATACAGCTGATGTTTGCCTGGCCGGGGATTGTGATGGTAACGATCTTCGTCACATCCCCCTATATCGCACGCATTCTGATTCCGCTGATGCAGGTGCAGGGGAGCGAAGAAGAGCTTGCCGCCTTTTCGCTTGGCGCAAGCGGCTGGCAGATTTTCAGGAAGGTGACGCTGCCGAACATCAAATGGGGTCTGTTATATGGGGCGGTGCTGAGCAGTGCGCGCGCAGTTGGCGAGTTTGGCGCGGTGTCCGTTGTGTCGGGCACCATCATGAATCAGACCCTGACCCTGCCGCTGCTGGTCGAGCAACTCAATAATGACTACAAGACAACGGCGGCCTTTACCGCCGCCGCATTGCTGGCGTGCATGGCAGTCGTTACGCTGATACTGAAAACTTTCATGGAGTGGCGTCTGGCGCGTCAGGCATCGATCCGCTAGGGGCGATAAGGACACCTCAGCGCATCAACCCGCCCGCTTTGCATCCAGTTCTGCCTGCAAAGCATCGATGCGTTGTATCAGCGCGAGCGCCAGCGCCACGCCATTTTTATCGAGCTCAAAATCGTCACGCAAGCGGCGAGCGCGCCGGGCGACGACCACATAGTGCAAATGAAACGAGGCCGTCGCCAGACTCTGTTGCGGCGCGGTCATGTCGTCAGCAGCGGCATCAGTAGCAGCCGCTGCGATGACGCCGGCGTCCATCAGGTCGCTGAGTTCGTCTTCCGACAAGCCGGAGACTTCCAGTAAGTGCGCGGCGGAACACACCGCTCTATCGTTAAGCCAGACCCATTCCGAGATGTCGATCTTCATTTCGCACCTTGTTTGAAATGCTCGCGCGGATTGGCTCCGCCGAGCGTGGAGAGCTGTTCGTAGAGCGCTTTTTCAGCGGCGCTCATATCCTTGGGCACGACGATTTGCACGATGGCGTACAGGTCGCCGAAAGTCCCGTCCGAGGCCGGCAATCCGCGCTTGGCCAGCCGCAGCCGCTGCCCCGAAGACGTACCGGGTTTGACATTGAGTTCCACTTCGCCGCCCAGCGTCGGAATCTTGACGGCGGCGCCCAGCGCGGCTTCCCACGGGGTCAGTGGCAGGTCGAGGGTCATGTCGGCACCGCTGGCGCGGTACAGCGGATGCGAGGCCAGCGTCAGGACGACATACAAATCCCCTGCTTTACCGCCATGCTGGCCGGGACCGCCCTTGCCGCCCAGCCGCAAGCGCTGCCCGGGACTGGCTCCTTTGGGAATGGTGACGCGAAACGTATGCGCGACGCGATGCGGCAAACCATGCTCGTCGTATTCGGGCACATCGACGCTGATATCGGTTTCGCCGCCGCTATAGAGTTTCTCAAACGACACCGCAATATTGGCCGTGTAGTCTTCGCCCGGTTGCGGACGCGGCTGCCTGCGCGCGCCGGGATTGCCGCGTCCGCCCGAGCGGAAAGAACTGAACAGGTCCGACAGATCGACATCGTCGTAACGGGCCTCGCCGCCGCCACCATATTGCTGCCGCCACTCGGGCGGCGGACTGAAACTTTCTTCCGCCTGATGCTTGCCGAGATCATCGTATTCCTGGCGCTTCTCGGGATTCTTGAGCGTGGCATAGGCCTCGGCAATGGTCTTGAATTTCTCTTCCCCTTGCGGGTCCTTGGAAACGTCAGGATGATATTTGTGCGCCAGCTTGCGATAGGCTTTTTTGATGTCGTCGGTCGTCGCCGTCCGCTCAACGCCCAGCGCTTCGTAATAGTCCTTGTATTTCATTCGATTCCTGAGGGTGAAATGAAGCGCAGCCATTCTGGCAGGCACGCCTTTGCGGGAGAGTTTTGCTCCCTGATTGAGACAGTATAGGCCGGTGGCCGGTGCGGGCGGCAATTCGAATCACCACTATTCGCAGGAATTTTAAATAAGCATAAAAAATTCAAAGCAAGTAAATATTTCTCAAGCCACTTGCACCAAAAAGACGATTTAAAAGATTTTGGCAGATTTTTTATGGCAATGATTGCAATCCCCGGATTCTCGATTTAACCTACTCAGCCCTAGCAGGGAACTGCAATTGAGCAAGACGAAAGTTCGACGGAGGATTCAATTTTTCCGACTTTAAACAACTAAAAGATACACGCCAGAACCTTCGCCATGAATAAACTCAGCTTTAGCCAGAAACTCTGGCTCCCCCTCATCGCCAGCTTGATCGCCTTATTCGCCATTTCGGTCTATGACGCCAATACTGTCCGACAAATCCGCCTGGAAGAACGCAAAACAGCACTGACTGGCGCCGTCGAGGTCGCCGTAGGCGTTACCAAATATTATGCAGAGTTGGCGCAAAGCGGCAAACTGAGTCTGACCGATGCGCAAAAACAAGCGCTCGATACCATCAAGGCCATGCGCTTCGGAAAAGATGGCTATGTTTCCGTTGCGGGCGAAGGCGAAGTGATGCTGATGCATCCGATCAAGCCGGAACTGAATGGAAAAAAACTGACGGATGTGAAAGATACCGCAGGCAATTCCGTGTTCGTCAACACCGCCAAAGCGGCAAAACAACCGGGTGGCGGTTTCAGCAACTATGTCTGGCCGCATGTCGGCGCGACAGAGTCCTCGCCCAAAACGTCGTATTCGCTCAACTACCAGCCATGGGGATGGGTGTTTACAGTCGGTACTTATATCGATGATATCGACAGTGCCTTCATACAAGCCCTGTACAAGGCCGGCATCATCCTGCTGCTCATTACACTGGCGCTGTTCGCACTGATTTCTTTGGTCAACCGCAGCATCCTGCGTATGCTGGGCGGCGACCCTGAATATGCAACGGATATCGCTAACCGCATTGCCAGCGGCAACCTGTCGGTGCAGATTAACGTCCCGGCCGGCGATAACAGCAGTCTGGTCTACGCCATGAAGCGCATGCGCGACGCACTGGCGCAAACGATCCGCAATATCAAAGTCGCTGCCGACACGATTTCTTCTGCCTCACGTGATATTTCCGCAGGCAACGTTGACCTGTCGCACCGGACAGAGCAACAGGCAGGCTCGCTGGAAGAAACCGCCTCGGCAATGGAGCAACTGACCGCAACGGTGAAACAAAATGCCGACAGCGCGCAGCAGGCCAGCCAATTGGCTGTCTCTGCTTCCGAGGTGGCAGTCCAGGGCGGCAGCGTAGTGGGGCAAGTGGTGCAAACCATGGGTTCGATCAATGACTCGTCGCGCAAGATCGTCGACATCATCAGCGTCATCGACGGCATTGCCTTCCAGACCAACATCCTCGCGCTCAATGCCGCGGTGGAAGCTGCGCGCGCCGGCGAACAGGGCCGTGGCTTTGCGGTGGTGGCGAGCGAAGTGCGCAGTCTGGCGCAACGCAGCGCCGCTGCCGCCAAGGAAATCAAAACCCTGATCGATGACTCGGTAGATAAGGTCGACAGCGGCAGCAAGCTGGTGGCGCAGGCCGGCAACACGATGAGCGAAGTGGTTGCCAGCGTAAAGCGGGTCACGGACATCGTGGCGGAAATCAGTTCAGCCAGCAAAGAACAAAGCATCGGTATTAATGAGGTCGGTCAGGCGATTACCCAGATGGATCAGACGACACAGCAAAATGCGTCACTGGTAGAGCAAGCGGCATCGACGGCGCAATCGCTGCAAGATCAGGCCAGCACGCTGGAAGCACTGGTCAGTCAGTTCCAGATTGATTCATCGATACCATCGACCACATCGGCACCCGCACGGAAGCAGCCCGCCGCACCCGCCGCGTCTGCACGACCAGCGCCCGCCATGGCCAAGCGAACGATCGACGTCAGCCCTGCCACACCCAAGGTAACGGCGGCAAAATCCAGCATCGCGATCGAGAAAAAGGCGGCACCTAAGTCCCCTTCCGCACCGTCCAACGAGTCCGACTGGGAAACCTTCTAAGGCTGGCAATAAGGCAAGCAATCCAAGGTAAATCATCAAAGCTAGGTAATTCTCCTCACTGGATGGCGAAGACGAAATAAGAACAGGGCCGATGCATAGTCGGCCCTGTTTTTTTGTGACCGGCCGTCCACCCGTCTGACACGTATCGACGCGCCATTCCAGCCTTAAACGTGCCCCCAGACAACAATGCCGGGCCTGTTTTCAGCGCTTTCATCCGTTTGCCGCCGCGGCGAGTCCCTGCGCCTGTTAGACTGCCTCCTTCTTCACGCTGCCAGCGCTATCACCATGACCGTTTCCCCCTTTTCCGACCTGCCATTACCGCAGGCACTCCTGAGCAACCTCGAGCTGCTCGCCTATCACGAGATGACGGACATTCAGGCCAAGAGCCTGCCGCTGATTCTCGAAGGCCGCGATCTGATTGCGCAGGCCAAAACCGGCAGCGGGAAAACCGCCGCCTTCGGTATCGGCATCCTGTTCAAACTGAATCCGACTTATTTTGCGATTCAGGCGCTGGTGCTATGCCCGACGCGGGAACTGGCCGACCAGGTATCGAATGAATTGCGCCGGCTGGCGCGCTTTGCCGACAATATCAAGGTGCTGACCCTGTGCGGCGGCGCGCCTATGCGTCCGCAAATCGCATCGCTGGAACATGGCGCGCATATCGTCGTAGGCACACCGGGCCGGATTCGCGACCATATTGGCCGCGGCACCATCGATTTGTCGCATGTGCAGACACTGGTGCTGGACGAGGCCGACCGTATGGTGGATATGGGATTTCACGAAGAAATTTCCGGCATTGTCAGCGCCTGCCCGACGCGTCGCCAGACGCTGCTGTTTTCCGCTACCTATGCCGAGGATATCCGCAAGGCCAGCGCTGCCTTTCTGCAAAATCCGACCGAAATCAAAGTCGAAGCGCAGCATGACGGCGCGCGCATCGAACAGCGTTTTTATGACGTCAGCGACAAGGGCCGCAATGCGGCCGTGGCGCAGCTGCTGAACCATTACAAACCGGTTTCCACACTGGCTTTTTGCAACACCAAAATCCATTGCCGCGAACTGGCGGCGGAATTGCGCGCGCAGGGTTTTTCCGCGCTGGCGCTGTATGGCGAACTGGAGCAAAAGGAGCGCGATGAAATTCTGGTGCTGTTTTCCAACCAGAGCTGCTCGGTGCTGGTCGCCACCGATGTCGCCGCGCGCGGACTCGATATTCAGTCGCTGGGTGCGGTCATCAATGTCGATGTATCGAAAGATACCGAAGTCCATATCCATCGCGTCGGCCGCACCGGGCGCGGTCAGGAAAAGGGACTGGCGCTGAGTCTGTGCGCGCCGAATGAAAAGAAATGGGTCAAGCTGATCGAGCAATATCAGAAGGGACCGGTGCAGTGGTTCGATCTGGCTCCGCTGGAAGCGGCTCCGGGCCAGGCCTTGCAAGCGCCTATGGTCACGCTGCTCATCATGGGCGGCAAAAAAGACAAGCTGCGCCCGGGCGATATCCTTGGCGCATTGACCGGCGACGCCGGCTTGAGCAAGGACAAGATCGGCAAGATCAATGTGTTCGAATTCATCACCTATGTCGCCTTGCATCGCGACAGCGCCAAGCAAGCCTACGCGCAGTTGAGCGAAGGCAATATCAAGGGCCGGAATTTCAAGATGCGCTTCATTGCGGCCACCTGATGCGCGCACCAATCGGAGATCGCGCCGCGCAATAGTTTCATCAGATGTTCCTTTACCTACATTGCTGCCCTATCTATGAAAATACCAAAAAGAATCCAGCCATTGGTCGAAGAAGGATTGATCGATTCAGTGCTGCGCCAGCTGATGAGCGGCAAGGAAGCCACCGTCTATGTCGTGCGCTGCGGCGAAGAAACGCGTTGCGCCAAAGTCTATAAGGAGGCGAACCAGCGCAGTTTCCATCAGGCCGCCGCCTATCAGGAAGGCCGCAAGGTCAAGAACAGCCGTCAGGCGCGCGCCATGGAAAAAGGCAGCCGTTACGGTCGCAAGATGCAAGAAGAATCCTGGCAGAACGCCGAAGTCGATGCGCTCTATCGATTGGCCGCTGCCGGCGTGCGCGTGCCGACGCCTTACATTTGCTTCGAGGGTGTCTTGCTGATGGATCTGGTGACTGATGCCGACGGCAACGCCGCGCCGCGCCTCAACGATGTCGAACTCACGGAAGCAATGGCGCTCGATTATCACGCGCAGCTGCTGCGGCAGGTCGTGCTGATGCTGTGCGCCGGCATCATCCACGGCGATCTGTCGGAATACAACATCCTGGTCGACGAGCACGGCCCGGTCATCATCGACTTGCCGCAAGCCATTGATGCCGCCAGCAATACCGAAGCGCAACCGATGCTGGAACGCGATGTCGCCAATCTGGCCACCTTCTTCGGCAATGTCGCCCCGCAACTGGCCGCGACCCAATACGGCAAGGAAATCTGGGCGCTGTACACCGCCGGATTGCTGACGCCTGATACCGTGCTGACCGGCATCGTCCAGCTCGATACCCGCCCGGCTGACGTCGGCGCGGTGATCCGTGAAATCGAACTCGCCCGCCAGGAGGAAGAGGAACGGGTGCAGCGCCTGCAGCAGATGCAGGGGATGTAAGGGCGAAAAAAAACCGCCTCACGGCGGCGGGGGAATGCGCTCTTGCCTTCCCCTCTTTCACGGTCAGTAAATCAGGCCGCCAGTTCTTTTTCTATCAATTGATGCAACTGCGCAAATTCCGGTTCGCCGACGAATTTGCGGATAATCCGCCCCTGCTTGTCGATCAGAAACGTGGTGGGGGTCAGCTTCACATCACCGAAGGCATTCGCCAGCTGATCCGTAGAATCGAGCGCCACGCGGAACGGCAGCTTGCGTGTCTGGGCATAGTTCAGCACATAGTTCGGCGGATCGTAACTCATGGCCACGGCGACGAAATCCAGGCCCTGGTCTTTGTATTTGTTGTAGGTCTCTACCATTTTCGGCATTTCACCCACGCAAGTGGTGCAGCTGGTCGCCCAGAAATTGACCATCACCACTTTGCCGCGCAAATCCTTCAATGCCAGCTTCTGCCCGTCCAGCTGGACGAAACTCACATCCGGCGCAGCCTTGTGGCCTGACATGGTGGAATACGCAAACACCGCCAGCGCGGTAGCGACCATGGCGCAAGCCAGCTTGATCCAAAGGCGATTGCGCGATACGGCAACAACGGTAGTCGGGGAGTCCATGGGAATATCCTGAAAGGAGGCGGGAATACTGTCTGCCGTCATTATAGGCCGCCCGGACGAATCCGACGCGAGCGGCCTTGCTTACGACCTCAGACGATTATTCCGCCTGTTTACCTGATTGGCGGTCGTTTTGTTTCAAATCATCTTCGGAAATAATTTCAAACAGCGTCACCACTTTTTGCACACCGCTCACACCGCTGACGATTTCAGCACCGCGCGTTGCTTCGCGCTGCGTGACCCGACCCAGCAGAAAGACGACGCCATTTTCCGTCACGACTTTATAGGCGTTGGAAAAAACATCCTTGGCATCGACAAAGCTGGCCAGTACCTTGCTCGTGATCAGCGCATCGCTGGAACGCGAACCGAAGCTGCTAGCGCCTGATATTTGCAATTCATTGAACACCCCTTGCACGTTAGGAATGTCTCTTGTTTCAGCCGCGGCAGCCTGTTTCGATTTCTCATCCGGCACTTCACCGGTCAGCAATACCTTGCGGTTGTAGCTGGTCACGTTTACGTGCGAACCTGCAGCAACCACACCGGGGATGCGCGATTCGCCCTTGATGATGATGCCCTTGTCTTCCGTCTGCGCGCCCACCGTGCGGCGATCAGAGGCGGAAAACGCCCCCACCAGTGCGCCACCTGCCAGCACCCCGAAACAACCTTGCAAACCCAGTCCCAGCATGCCGCAGATGGCCAAGGTAGCCAGTGGCCGTTTCAAGCGATTAACGCGCGATGCCGTCGGTACATTCACCTTCATTGCGTTTGTTGCAGTAGTTACTTCAATCATTCAAATCACCTCCAAATAGAGCGACGTCAATGCCGTCGCAGATGCAGTGCAGCGTCACCAGATGCACTTCCTGGATGCGCGCTGTACGGTCGTGTGGTACGCAGATATGGACATCCGCCTCGGTAATCCGTTTGCCGATTGCGCCGCCGCCCTTGCCGGTCAACGCCACGACGCGCATGTCGCGCTCCAGCGCCACGTCGATAGCGGCCAGCACATTGGCCGAATTGCCCGAAGTTGAAAACGCCAGCAATACATCGCCGGCCTGACCAAAAGCTTGTACTTGCTTGGAAAAAATTTCCAGATAACTGTAGTCGTTGCCAACGGCCGTCAGGATGGAGGTATCGGTCGTCAGCGCCATTGCCGGCAGCGGCAGACGTTCGCGCTCGAAGCGTCCCACCAGTTCAGCGGCGAAATGCTGACAGTCGGCGGCCGAGCCGCCATTGCCACAGGCAAGAATCTTATTACCGTTCGACAAGGCGACGAACATCACGTCAATCGCCTGGGCGATCGGTTGTGCCAGGACCGCAGCGGATTGTATTTTCAGCTCTGCACTTTCCTGGAAGTGGGCAATGATTCGTTGATTTGTCATAGGGATAGAGATAAGAAGAAAAGAGGTAAAACCATCGTCCACATGGACATCAGCCGGCTTCGATGGCGTTTTTTAACCAGACCATCCGGCCGCTTTCGAAGGCCACCACATCGAAGCGACACGGCGGCGGTGCGCGGTAGCGCGCGAGGAATGTGTGCGCTGCAATGATAAGCCGGTTTTGCTTGCTGCGGGTTACGCTGGCGGCCGCCCCGCCAAATTGCGCGCTGGCGCGCCAGCGTACTTCCACAAAGACCAGCACCTCGCCGTCTTGCATGACAAGGTCAATTTCGCCGCCCTTGCAACGAAAATTACGCATCACTAAGCGCAGGTGCTGCTGCGCCAGATAATCCAGCGCAGACTGCTCGGCGGCAGCACCGGTCACTTGGCGGTCGGTCTGCCCTGATGGTCGAGAAGCAGGTAGTGCCACGCCGTTTAACGCTGATCCGCCAGCGGCACCGGCAAGCCGTCCTGATACACCCCCGGAGTTTCAATGCGCTGCATGCTGGTCGCACCATGCTGCATGTCGATGCTCAGTTTGCCGGTAGCACCATCGAGGTCAAATACGTAACGGCGACCCGCCAATTGGCGCGCCACGCGGTAAGCATCGATGCCAAGCGCATATAAGCGTTCGAGATCGGCGTCGTGCTTTTCGCCGGCGCTGACAATACGGCGCGGATACGTGGTGACCGCCACCGAATCGCGCTGCAATTGCCAGGGAATGTCGACAAAGCGGACGCCATTGAGATCGGCAAGTTTTTCACTCACGGGATTGTCGGCAATCGCAGCCACCCCCGAGATCTCGTCTGCCTTTGGTGCCGCGACGGCGGTCGCCTGATCCGCCAGAGTCAGCGGATTGAGCTGTGACGTGCCATACACCGGTATCTCGCCGCCGATCGCATTGCGCAGTTGCTTGGCCTGTGCCGCATCGAGCGCGGCAAAAATCAGGGCTGGCTTTTCCGCCTGCAAGCGTTGCTGCAATTGCGCCAGCCCGCCTGCATTGAGAGCATTGCCCGCGCTGGTTACTTCCAGCGATTCCACTTGCATGCCCATTCGCTGCGCCTGTTGCGAGAACGCCTTGGCCGCACGCCGCTGCCAGGACAAAGACGTGGACAAGGTAAATATCTTGCCCGGTGTTTTCTCCCGCTCCACCCATTGCGCCACTTGCCGCGCCTCATCCTCGACGGACAGACCCAGCAAGAGCAATTGCTGCGGCAAGACGATTCCGACCTCGCTGACGAGGTCGGGCTGCGTCAGTGCGATAGTCGGCTTGCTGACCTGACCGCTTTGCGCCACTGCCGTCACACCACTGCGCGACAGCGGCCCAACCACGATATCGTTGGCGGCAATGGCCGCGGTGTAGGCAGTCAGCATTTGTTGCGCCGTGTCGCCGGTTTCGACGATGTTGACGGTGATCTGCTGTTTATCGAATTCATACGCGGTTAAAAAACCGGTGCGTACCGCATCGGCCGCCGCGCCAAACACACCGGAATGCAAGGGCAGCAGCAGCGCAACCCTGACCGGCCCAGCCGCTATGGGGGCCGGATCGGTGACGACGGTTGTATTTGCCTGCGCGTGGGCGCACAATCCGCTCAGTCCGCCGAGCAAGGCGGTGCCAAGCGTCAGCGCTATCCGTAATTTCAACAACATATGCATCTCCGATGAGTCAAACAAGCCCTCCCCTTCTTACTGCCATGCCGGTCATGCATGAAGTCGCGCAACAGACCTACCCGGTGTCGGCATTATATGTGCTGGCCACTCCCATCGGAAATGTTTGCGATATCACCCTGCGCGGCCTGCACATGCTGAGTCTGGCCGATGCCATCGCCTGCGAAGACACGCGCAACACCGCGCATTTGCTCAACCGCTATGGGGTATCGAAACCGCTGCTGGCGGCGCATGAACACAATGAACGCGAAGTTGCCGAGAAAATCGTCGCCCGCCTGCAAGCGGGGGAGCGTATCGTTTTAGTCTCCGATGCCGGCACGCCGGCCATTTCCGACCCCGGTGCGCGCATTGTCGATGCGGTGCTGCACGCCGGACTGCGCGTGATTCCCTTGCCCGGCGCTTCGGCGGGCATTGCGGCTTTATCGGCCTCCGGCTTGCTGAACGATCAATTCCATTTCATCGGCTTCCTGTCACCCAAGGCCGGCGCGCGCGACAAGCAACTGGAGCGCCTTGCCACCGATACGGCCACCCTGGTGCTGTACGAAGCGCCGCATCGTATCGTCGACACAATCGATGCGCTATTGAAGGTCTTTGGTCCGCTGCGTCAGATCGTGTTTGCCCGCGAACTGACCAAGCTGTTTGAAACGATTCACCGCTGCCCCCTGAGCGAAGCGCCCGGCTGGTTATCGGCTGATGCGAATCATCAGCGCGGAGAATTCGTCTTGTTGATAGAGGGAGCGCCGCAGCAGGCGGACAACGATGACGTTGAGGCCTTGCGCGTATTGCGTATTCTGCTGGCCGAATTGCCGGTCAAGCAGGCCGCCACGCTCGCCGCACAATTGACCGGACAGAAAAAAAATGCGCTCTACCAGCAAGCGCTGGCCTTGCGTGACGCGGACGACGCTGCCGCAGAGCAGGGCTAAATCCCCACTCAGCGCCGCTCACTTTGAGGCGGCGGCTTGCGATTTTAATGCGTCGTCGAGTGGGAAAACAGATTCAGTACCAGCACGCCGGCCACAATCAGGCCCATGCCAATCAGCGCCGGTGCATCCAGCGTTTGTCCGTAGATAAAATACGCCACCAGTGAAATCAGTACGATCCCCATCCCTGACCAGATAGCGTAAGCAACCCCCACCGGTATGGTTTTCAGCGTCAGCGACAAAAACAGGAAGGCGATCGCATAGCCAACTACCACCAACAGCGATGGCACCAGTCGGGTAAATCCGTCGGCCGCACGCAGCGCTGAGGTGGCAATCACTTCCGAAACGATGGCGATGCCAAGATAGACATAAGGATGCATACGCTTACCGTTCAACAATAAACGGCGTTACCACGCCACGCTGGCGTATCTGCTGCGCAGCCTCCTGCGCAGCACCACGACTGGCGTAAGGACCGGCATAGAGCCGATACACCCCATTGACGGTCATCGTTTGCATGTGATCGACGATCCCGCTCAGGCCCAGCTCCAAACGCCCTTTCGCTGCTTCTGCATTGTTTTCCTGCGAAAACGCACCGAACTGCAAGTAAAAACCTGGGACAGCGGCTGCCTGCATGCTCTGAGACCCTCCCGCCACCAGCGCTGGCGCAGCCTTGTCGGCAGGGGCGTCCATCAGTCCCTGCGTCTCAATCCGGGAGGTGCTGACGGCTTCCATCGTCGCCCCCTGTTCCGCTGCGCTGGCTTGCATCAGCACTGGCCTACCGGCCTTTTTATCCGCCAGTATTTGGGTAATGTCGTCCGGCAACAGGCGCTCGACTTCCAGTTCGCTGCTGCCGTTAGACAAGTAACCGAGCTTCAAAGCAGCGGTGTACGACAAATCGATAATGCGGCTGGAATGGAATGGCCCGCGGTCGTTCACCCGCACGATGATCTGGGCGCCGGTCTTCAGATTGGTGACTTTGGCGTAGGAAGGAATCGGCAAAGTGGGATGCGCGGCCGTCATCTTGTACATATCGTAAGGCTCGCCGGAGGACGTTTTCTGTCCGTGGAATTTTTTCCCGTACCAGCTACCGATGCCGCGCTGCTTGAAGGGCTTCTCATCCATGAGCGGGGTATAGGTTTTGCCGAACACGACGTAGGGCCGCCCGGAACTCTTGGAGTAGGGTTCGATGCGGGGTTCGGCGTCGGGAGTATCCATCAAGCCTTCAGGCGTCTTGTCACCCGGGCCATCGTCAAGGTAGTACCCCCCCCGGCCAGAACCGGCCGCAGGCAATGCCGGATTGGTTCGCCCGGTACTGGCCGAAGGGGACTTGCCGGCTTTGCCGGTGGCATCGGGGGGAGCGGGTCGGTTCGGTGCGCTGCTGCAGGCGGCCAGCGCCAGCACGAGCAGTGCGGCAAGAGGGCGCAGCAGGTAGGCCGCATTGCAAAACGGATTGCGCATCGGATTGCGCATCGGATTGCATAACGGATTGCACAACGGATTGCGCAAATTCTGACGACGAAATGGTAAGTCGATAGTGTGCATGATTCTTCCTTCTGAAAAGAGCGGGCCGGCTTGCCCCAGGGTTGCGGGCATCAGCAACCGCCGCTGAGCCATGGCCATCCCGCGATTGCCCCGCGTAGCACCTCGATCAAAGCTAGGCCGTGTTGCTCCCTAACTTTGCACCAATTTGCGATGGCGTTGAATGCTCATCAATATCCCGGCGCCCATGCCCAGTGTCACCAGTGCGGTGCCGCCGTAACTCATGAACGGCAAGGGCACGCCCACTACCGGCAAAATGCCGCTGACCATGCCCATGTTGACGAAGGCGTAGGTGAAAAAGATCATCGTGATGGCTCCCGCCAGCAGCCGCGTAAACAGGGTCGGCGCATTGGCGGTAATCATCAGTCCACGTCCGACCAACAGGGTGTACAGCACCAGCAGCACAATGTTACCGATCAGACCGAACTCTTCCGAATAGACCGAAAAAATGAAGTCGGTGGTGCGCTCGGGAATGAATTCCAGGTGAGTCTGGGTACCCTTGAGCCAGCCCTTGCCGGCGATCCCGCCGGAACCGATGGCAATGGTCGACTGAATGATATGGAAACCTTTTCCCAAGGGATCCGACGTCGGGTCAATCAGCATCATGACCCGCTGCCGCTGGTAGTCATGCATCAGGGACCATAGCACAGGCAGACTGGCGGCACCGGCGACGACCAGTCCGAACAGCACTTTCCAGGACAGTCCCGCGAAAAATATGACGTAGAAACCGGCGGCCAGCACCAGCACCGCCGTGCCAAGATCGGGCTGACGCACGATCAGACCGACCGGTACCGCCAGCAGCAGGGCGGCGATAATAAACGCATGCCAGCGCAGCATGCCTTCGCGTTTCTGGAAATACCATGCCAGCATCAGCGGCATGGCAATTTTCATGATTTCGGACGGCTGCACCACCATGCCGATATTGATCCAGCGGCGCGCGCCCTTGCGGATCAAGCCAAAAGCGGCCACGCCGATCAGCAAGGCTACCCCGACCGAATAAATCGGTACCGCGAAACGCAACAAGGTCTGCGGCGAAATATTCGCGGCGATCCACATGACAATGAAAGCCACCAGGATATTGCGCAACTGGTCTTCGACCCGCCCGGGAAAATTCATGCCGGCCGAGTACAGGGTAATGATGCCGACCGACAACAACAGAAAAAGAAATAGCGACAAGGCGCCATCGAACACGGCCAGTCGCGGCTGAATCAATTGCCAGAGTGAAGGTTTATGCAGGTTCATGGAAGCCCGGTCTGAAGCTGACTGTCAATGGATGCGAATCGGAAAAGGACATGACGGTAGTCACGCTCAGTCCCGCGTCGGAGGAAACGATTCTGCCGGCGCAGACTCGCTCTCTGCGGCCGCTGGAGCATCAAGCGCGGGGGCGATATCCTTGTTGACCGGCCGTTTTCCCAGTAAGTAATAATCCAGCGCCTTGCGCGCCAGCGGCGCGGCTGCTTGCGCGCCAAAGCCGCCATTTTCCACCACCACCGCCACCGCAATGCGTGGCTTGTCGAGCGGTGCAAAGGCGGTAAACAGCGCGTTATCAAGTAAATGCGTCGCCAGTCGTTTGGCGTCGTATTTTTCATTTTTCTTGATCGCTACCACCTGTGCCGTGCCGCTCTTGCCTGCGGAAGTATAGCCGGCGCCGACGAATGCCCTCGCACCGGTACCTTCCAGGTTGACCCCTTCCATCGCATGCTTGATCACATCGATGTTTTCCTGCTTGAGCGGAATGCGGCCACTTTCCTTCGGCACCGTCACCGTGCGCTGGTGCGTAACGCCATCTTCCAGAATTTTCACCAGATGCGGCTTCATCACTATGCCGTTATTGGCCAGTGTCGCTACTGCATGCGCCATCTGAATCGGCGTGAATGCGTTGTAGCCCTGGCCGATACCCAGAGAAATGGTTTCGCCGGCATACCATTTTTGCTGTTCCGGCTTGCGATAGGACGCGCGTTTCCATGCGGTCGAAGGCAAAATGCCGCGCTTTTCATGTTCCAGATCAATGCCGGTCAATTGACCAAAACCGAACGGCGCCATGAAATCGTGAATGGCGTCGACGCCGAGGTCGTTCGACAGCATGTAGTAATACGTGTCGCAAGAGACCACGATGGAGCGGTACATGTCGACCAGCCCGTGACCGCCCTCTTTATCGTCGCGGAACTTATGATTGCCGAGCCAGAAGAAACCGGGATCGCGAATGGCGTCCTGTGGCTTGCGTTTGCCCAGCTCCAGCGCCGCCAGGGCCATGAAAGGTTTGTAGGTGGAGCCGGGTGCATAGGTGCCGATCAAGGGCCGGTTGACCAGGGGGCGATCGGGCGAATTATTGAGTTCATCCCAGCTTTGCTGATCGATGCCATCGACGAAGACGTTCGGGTCGTACGAGGGTTGCGATACGTAGGCCAGAATATCGCCGGTCGCCGGATCGATTGCCACCAGCGCACCTTTACGATCGCCAAAGGCTTCTTCCACCACTTTTTGCAATTCGATATCGATGGACAGAATCAGATTGCGTCCTGGCGTGGCACCGGTGCGAGAGAGGGTACGCACAGCGCGGCCGCTGGCTGAAATTTCGACTTCCTCGTAACCCGTCGTGCCATGCAACTGCGCTTCATAGCTTTTTTCCAGGCCGTCCTTGCCGATGTAGTCGGTGCCGTTGTAGTTGGCTTCGTCATCACTGTCTTCCAGCGCATCGGCATCTGACCTGCTGATGCGACCGATATAGCCGATGACATGGGCGGCAGTCTTGCCGAACGGATACTGGCGGAACAGGCGCGCCTTGATATCTACGCCAGGAAAACGGTAGCGCTGTACAGTGAAGCGCGCCACCTCCTCATCGCTCAGGCGGGTGCGGATGGGCAGGCTTTCAAAATTCTTCGACTCGTCCAGCAGTTTGCGGAAACGACGTCTGTCCTTGGGCGAGATATCGACCAGCGCACTGAGCTGTTCGACCAGATCGTCCAGACTGACCTTGATCTTGGAGGGGGTGACTTCCAGGGTGTACGCCGAGTAATTGCGCGCCAGAACGACGCCGTTGCGATCCAGAATCAGTCCCCGGTTAGGGACGATAGGCACCACGGAGATGCGGTTTTCCTCGGCCTGCAAAGCGTAGACGTTATGACGCACTACCTGCAACCAGACAAACCGGGCCAGCAGCAGCGAAAAGCAGATCAGGATCAGGAATGCCGCCGCCAACAGTCGCACACGGAACAAGCGCAGTTCTTGCTCGGTATTTCTGAATTCAGTCATGGCGTCCGATCTGCACTGGACTAGATCGGACGATTGTCGTCGTGATTGACCGAGCGCCGTTGCGGCGCCAGCAACAGCCAGCTCAGCAGCGGCCACAAGACTGCACTGACCAGACTGCCAAGGAAGTAATACCAGTGCGGAAATTTACCGCTGACCGCCAGATGTACCGTCATTTGCATCAATTGCGCCACCACCAGCAAAGGCAGGATGTGCAGTGCCTGCGTCGCGGTAGGAAACCACAGTATGCGGCGGTGAATCATGATCGAGAAATACGAGAGGACGGTATAGGCCAAGGCACTTTCGCCGAGCAAAGTTCCCTGATGGACATCCATCAGAACCCCCATCAGAAAAGCCGCGAAGATACCGATTTTGCGCGGCTGATGAATGCTCCAGAACACCAGCACCAGCGCAACAAAATCCGGCACACCTACCCCAATACCGCCCCAAGGCAGCAAATTGAGCAGGAATGCCATCAGCAGACTGAAGCCGATAAACCAAGGGCTGACAGGCAATAAAATAAAATGGGGATTGTTCATCGTGGAGCCGCTCCGCTAGGAGCAGGCGTGACAGCGGCAGGAGCAGCAGGAGCGGCTGACACCGGTGCCGCTGTAGTCGTAGTCGTTGGCGTTGGCGTTGGCGTTGGACTCGGTTTTGGCAACGCAGGTACCGGCGCATTCGCAGTACCCGGAATGGCGGCCGTTGCAGTCCCCGTGGCGGGAGTGACTGAAGTAGCCGCAGCCGTTGGCAACGGTGCAATCGCCGGGACCGCCTCGCGCAACCGGCGCGGGAAAGCCTTGACGTTAGCCTCTGCCACATCGTCCGCCCCGGCGCGCGGCAACAAATTCTGTGGCGCCAGCAAAATCAGCAATTGCCGGTGCCGGTCAATGCCCGCCGCCGGCGTACACAGAATGCGCGCGAAGGCATCACTGGATTTGACCTCCACCTGACTGACCGTGGCGACTGCCAGCCCGGCAGGGTACAAACCGTCAATACCGGAAGTCACCAGTAAATCGCCGTTACGAACATCGGCGTTGGCCGCCATGAAACGCAGATCGAGCGACCCGGCCTGACCGCGCCCGTAAGCAATGCTGCGCAAGCCGTTGCGCAGCACCTGCACCGGTATTGCCTGATCTTTGTCGGTCAGAAGCGTCACTTCGGCACTAAAGGGGAAAATTCTGGTGACTTGGCCCACTACCCCGATATCGTCGATCACCGGCTGTCCGGTTTCGACTCCGTCGCGGGAGCCGCGGTTAAGGATGATCTTGCGAGAAAATGGATCGCGGGCATCGTAGAGGATTTCTCCGACCAATGAACGAACCGTCAAGCGCTTCTGCATATTGAGCAAATTGCGCAATTGTCCATTCTCAGCCGACAGCAGCCGCCATTGCTGCAAGGCCTGAGCATTGGTGATTTGTTGACGGCGCAGGTTTTGATTTTCCTGCTGCAGCGAAGACAGCGAAGAAAAATAGCCAGCCATTTCCTGTGCCGCATCGCGCGGCATCAAGGCCAGGGTCTGGAATGGATAGAGGGCGCTACCGACTGCCTGACGAATGGCGATCAGGCTGTGCATGCGGGAGTCAACGATCAGCATGGCAACGGCAATCAGCGCAAAAAATCCCGCGCGTACGCGTGCCGAAGCGCCTTGCTTAAAAAGTGGTGGAATATCCATTAACCGAGAAACAGGGTGTGATGGAAGCCAAATCCGCAACGACCGACCGCAACTGGCAGCCGGCGCACGGACAAATTATTATTCGCTAGAAAAAATCGAGCCCAGCTTGTCCATCCGATCCAGCGCCATGCCGGAACCGCGCACGACGCAAGTCAATGGATCTTCCGCCACAATCACGGGCAGACCGGTTTCTTCCATCAACAGACGATCCAGATCGCGCAGCAATGCGCCGCCGCCGGTCAGCATCATGCCCTTTTCGGCAATGTCAGCGCCCAGTTCCGGCGGAGTCTGTTCCAGAGCGTTTTTAACAGCAGAAACGATGTTGTTGAGCGGGTCAGTCAGCGCTTCCAGAATTTCGTTGCTGGAAATCGTAAATGAGCGCGGGATGCCTTCGGACAGATTACGGCCCTTGACTTCCATTTCCCGCACTTCGGAACCAGGAAACGCGGAACCGATTTGCTTCTTGATTGCTTCAGCAGTCTGTTCGCCGATCAACATGCCGTAATTGCGACGGATGTAGTTGACGATGGCTTCGTCGAATTTATCGCCGCCAACGCGCACCGAGCCTTTGTACACCATGCCGCCCAGCGAGATGATGCCGACTTCGGTCGTGCCGCCGCCGATATCCACGACCATCGAACCGGTTGCATCCGACACCGGCAGACCGGAACCGATCGCCGCCGCCATTGGCTCTTCAATCAGATAAACCTGCGATGCGCCGGCACCCAGCGCCGATTCGCGAATGGCGCGACGCTCAACCTGAGTCGAACCGCACGGCACGCAAATGATGATGCGGGGCGATGGGCGAAACAGTTTGGAATCATGCACCATGCGGATGAACTGCTTGAGCATTTGCTCGGTCACGGTGAAGTCGGCAATCACGCCGTCCTTCATTGGGCGGATCGCCTCGATATTGCCTGGCACTTTGCCCAGCATCGCCTTGGCTTCTTTGCCCACCGCCTGGATGGTTTTTTTGCCACTGGGGCCGCCCTGCTGGCGAATTGCCACAACGGAAGGTTCGTCCAGCACAATGCCCTGTCCGCGCACATAAATCAGCGTATTGGCAGTTCCCAGGTCAATGGCGAGGTCATTCGAGAAATAACTACGTAAAAATCCAAACATGAATTGTCCTGATGCGCCGCGCGCAAAGCGCGAGGCAAGTAAATAGTGGGGAGGCGATTTATCATTAACATGCCCGCGGCGGCGCGGATGAGACGAATCGCGAGCGCCCGACAGAGTGCGCGACGGACGATCAAGGCTGACGCAAGGACACCGATAACCAGAGGCACAACAAGCACCGCAGACATGGCCTGGATCCGTGCAGCACAACAATAGTTAGGCATTCCCGACACCGGCAAGGCATTAACCACGCATTCTACCTTATAATTTGCCCGATACCCGCAAGCAAAAAAGGCAAAAACTCCCAATAGCAGCCAGAGTTACCTCACAGTATTTTTAGGCGCACCTTTTTCCCTGCCCGACCTTCATTGACCTTCAGGCGCCGGCGGCGCACTCCTACTATGACCCTCACGCTTTCCGACGTAAAACGCATTGCCCATTTGTCCCGATTAGAGCTGACAGAAGTGCAGGCCGATGCAACCCTGACCAAACTCAACGGCATCTTCGCCCTGGTCGAACAACTCAAAGCGGTCGACACCCGCGGCGTTGAACCGCTCAGTCACCCGATCGCCGCGCTGACGCCCAACCTGGCGCTCCGACTGCGCGAGGACGAAGTCAGCGAGACAAACCGCCGGGCAGATTACCAACAGCCGGCCCCCGCCACCCGCGACGGTCTGTATCTGGTCCCGCAAGTACTCGACTGACCCCGACGACCGCCATTCCTGTTGCGGGCCGTTGCGAACGGCACCGCACAACAACGCAAGCACAACCCGCGAGCACATTCCGATTCCATGCATACCAAAACCATCAAGCAGCTGTCAGCCCTGCTGCACGACAAAAAAATTTCCGCCAGCGAACTGGCCTCACTTTTTCTCGACCGTATCGCCCGCAGCGATCTGAACGCCTTCCTGCACGTCGATCCCGAACTGACCCTGCGCCAGGCCGAAATCGCCGACCGTCGGCTGGCGCACAATGACGCCACCGTCCTGACCGGCATCCCGATCGCCCACAAGGATATTTTCGTCACCCGCGACTGGCGCACTACCGCCGGTTCGAAGATGCTGGAAAACTATGTCAGCCCGTTCGACGCCACTGTCGTCGAGCGCTTCAACGCGGCCGGCACCGTCACGCTGGGCAAACTCAACTGCGATGAATTCGCAATGGGTTCGGGCAATGAAAATTCTTATTTCGGCGCGGTTAAAAACCCCTGGGACAAAACCGCCGTCCCCGGCGGCTCTTCGGGTGGTTCGGCCGCCGCTATCGCCGCACGGCTGACCCCGGCAGCTACCGGCACCGACACCGGCGGCTCGATCCGCCAACCGGCGGCACTGTGCGGCGTGACCGGTATCAAGCCGACCTACAGCCGCGTATCGCGCTACGGCATGATCGCCTTTGCCTCATCGCTCGATCAGGGCGGCCCCATCGCCAAGACGGCCGAAGACTGCGGCCTGCTGCTCAATGTCATGAACGGTTTCGACGCCCGCGACGCCACCAGCCTGCCGCGCGCGGAAGAGGATTTCAACCGCTCGCTCAACACCAGCCTGCAAGGTTTGCGGATAGGCGTGCCGCGTGAATTTTTCAGCGCCGGATTAGCCGCCGACGTCGAACAAGCCGTCCGCGACGCTTTGCGCGAATTTGAAAAACTGGGCGCGACGCTGGTCGATATTTCCCTGCCAAAAACCGAGCTGTCGATTCCGGTCTATTACGTCATTGCCCCGGCCGAAGCCTCGTCCAACCTGAGCCGTTTCGACGGCGTGCGCTACGGCCATCGCGCCGCCGAGTACAAAGATCTGGCCGAGATGTACAGCAAAACCCGGGCGGAAGGTTTCGGCGAGGAAGTCAAACGACGCATCCTGGTCGGTGCCTACGTGCTGTCGCATGGTTATTACGATGCCTACTACTTGCAGGCGCAAAAAATCCGCCGCCTGATCGCCCAGGAATTCCAGCAGGCGCTACATGGCGAAAACCGCCTGTGCGACGTCATCATGGGCCCGGTCGCGCCTAGCGTGGCGTGGGATCTGGGCGACAAGACCGATGACCCGGTTGCCAATTATCTGGCCGACATTTACACCCTCTCCACCAGCCTCGCAGGCTTACCCGGCATGTCGGTTCCCTGCGGCTTCGGACAGGGCGAAAAAAATTCCCGGCGTCCGGTCGGCTTGCAAATCATCGGCGACTACTTCGACGAAGCCCGCTTGCTCAATGTGGCCCATCAATATCAACAAGTCACCGACTGGCACTTACGCGCCCCGGTTTGAACCAATACCGCCAAGGAAATTTTATGCAATGGGAAGTCGTCATCGGTCTGGAAACGCACGCGCAACTTTCAACCGTCTCCAAGATATTCAGTGGTTCCTCGACCCGCTTCGGCGCGGAGCCGAACACGCAAGCGAGTCCGGTCGATCTGGCCCTGCCGGGCGTATTGCCGGTACTTAACCGCGGCGCAGTCGAACGCGCCATTCAGTTCGGTCTGGCCGTCGGCGCTACCGTGGCCTCGCATTCGGTCTTTGCGCGCAAAAATTATTTTTATCCCGATCTGCCCAAGGGCTATCAGATCAGCCAGTTTGAAATCCCGGTGGTTCAGGGCGGACACGTCCCATTTGTCATGGAAAAAGACGGCAAGCCGGAATTGCGCTCGGTCGAACTGACCCGCGCCCATCTGGAAGAAGATGCCGGCAAATCGCTGCACGAAGATTATCAGGGCATGACCGGGATCGACCTCAACCGTGCCGGCACGCCGCTGCTGGAAATCGTGACCGAACCGGTCATGCGCAGCGCCGCCGAGGCGGTCGCCTACGCCAAGGCACTGCATTCACTGGTGATGTGGCTGGGTATTTGCGACGGCAATATGCAGGAAGGCTCTTTCCGCTGCGACGCCAACGTATCGGTGCGTCCGGTCGGGCAGGCCGCTTTCGGCACGCGCAGCGAAATCAAGAATTTGAATTCCTTCCGCTTCATGGAAGACGCCATCAATTACGAAGTGCGGCGGCAGATCGAACTGATCGAGGATGGCGGCAAAGTGGTGCAGGAAACCCGGCTCTACGACCCCGACCGCAAGGAAACGCGCTCGATGCGCAGCAAGGAAGACTCGCAGGATTACCGCTACTTCCCCGATCCGGATCTGCCGCCGCTGATGATTTCAGAAGAGTGGATTGCCCGCGTCAAAGCAACGATGCCGGAATTGCCCGGCGCCATGCGCGAGCGTTTCATCCGCGACTACAGCCTGTCGGAATACGACGCCGTCGTGCTGACGCAATCGAAGGCGACCAGTATTTATTTCGAGGCTGTCGTAGCGGCTGCCGGGAATGCGCAAGCCAAGTCGGCGGCTAACTGGCTGATGGGGGATATGGCCTCGACCCTGCATCGCGAAGATACCGATATCGCCGCCGCGCCGGTCAGCGCCAGCCAACTGGCCTTGTTGTTGCAGCGGATCGCTGACGGCACCATTTCCAACAAGATCGCCAAGGAAGTGTTTGCGGCCATGTGGGAAGCACGGTCGGAGAGCCCGGCTCTGGCCGATGAAATTATCGATCAGAAGGGTCTCAAGCAAATTTCCGATAGCGGCGCGCTGGAAGCCATCGTCGATCAGGTGCTGGCTGCCAACGTCAAATCTGTGGAAGAATTCCGCGCGGGGAAAGAGCAGGCGATTAACGCCCTGATCGGACAAGCAATGAAGGCCACGCGCGGCAAGGCCAATCCGGCGCAACTGACGGAATTGCTGCGGGCTAAATTGACCGCATAAGCGGCGCAGTGCGGGGTACAGTGCGGAGAGTAGTGCGAGTGCGGAGTGCAGTACGGAATGCCTTGCTGCACGAAAAGAAGCAAAAGAAGCGCTGAATAAGTACCGCTAGCGGCATGATCTCAGGCTCGCTGAAACAGAACGGGGTGGCAAGCTTCAATGCGCATGCCACCCCGTTCTGTATGGCGGCATCAGCTGACCGTCACCCTGAGAAAATCAGCGGCCTCAATCCCTCAATCCCTCAATCCCTCAATACCGGCCATCACTCAATCAAATCGCTTCAGACCCCGTAGCGCTGGCGGTATGCCGATACCGCACGCCGATGCTGATCCAGCTCGGCGTTATCGCCCAGGCCACCCATGTAATCGAGCAAGTCATTCAGATTGCCGATCGAGACCACCGGCATGGCGTAGGCGTTCGCGACTTCCTGCACGGCAGAACGCTCTGACAGCGCATCATCTTTACCGGACCGCTCCATCCGGTCCAATGCAATGAGGACTGCGCACGGAGTCGCGCCGGCGGCACGGATCATGTCGACCGACTCGCGCACCGAGGTACCGGCAGAAATGACGTCATCAATGATGACGACCCGGCCTTCGAGCTTGGCGCCGACAATCGTGCCGCCTTCGCCGTGGTCCTTTGCTTCTTTACGATTATAGGAAAACGGCACATTGCGCCCCTTGGCAGCAAGCGCCATGGCGGTGGCCGAAGCCAGCGTAATGCCCTTGTAGGCCGGGCCGAACAGCATGTCGAATTCAATACCCGAATCCAGCAGCGTTTGCGCATAGAAATCGGCGACACGGGCGAGCGTTGCGCCTTCGTTGAATAAACCGGCATTAAAAAAATACGGGCTGGTGCGACCGGCCTTGGTGACGAACTCGCCAAAACGCAAAACGCCAGCATTGACGGCAAAAGCGATAAATTCTTGTCTTAATTGGCTCAAGGTAACTTCCTGGGAAATAAGGGGAGGACTAGAAATTCTCTTCACAAACAGAGGCTTGCCGGACATTCCTTGCCCATCCGTTGGACATGGGAACGATAAAACCTCGATTTTAAATGAATCGGTTATCCTACGTCCGCTCTATTCCCCTCTATCTGAACGGCTTCCTGATGACCACCATTGTTTCCGCCAATCTGAATGGCATTCGCTCCGCAGCAAAAAAAGGCTTTTTCGAGTGGATCGCCACGTATTCGCCCGATTTTTTCTGTGTGCAGGAGTTGAAGGCGCAAGCTGCTGACATGACGCCCCAATTTTTGGCGCCAGCACCGTATGTCGGGCATTTTCACTACGCGGAGAAAAAAGGCTATTCCGGCGTGGGCGTCTACAGCAAGCGCCAGCCGGATAGCGTGCGGATAGGGTTTGGCAACGACGAGTTCGATGCAGAAGGCCGTTATGTCGAATGCGATTTTGGCGATTTGACCGTGATTTCACTGTATTGCCCGTCCGGGTCGTCGAGCGAGGAAAGACAGTTAGCCAAGTTCCGCTTCATGGAATCTTTCCTGCCGCATTTGCAAAGCTTGCGCGACAGCGGCCGCGAAATCGTCATTTGCGGCGACTGGAATATCGCGCACCAGGAAATTGATTTAAAAAACTGGAAGAGCAACAAGAAGAACTCGGGCTTTTTACCGGAAGAACGGGCCTGGATGACCCGCATATTCGACGAGCTGGAGTTCGTCGACGTCTATCGGAAGTTGTATCCGGAAGCCACTGGCGACGCCTACACCTGGTGGAGCAATCGCGGTCAGGCCTGGGCCAATAACGTCGGCTGGCGCATCGATTACCAGATTGCAACCAGCGGCATCGCGGCAACAGCGGACAGCGCGTCCATTTATAAAGAGCAGCGCTTTTCTGACCATGCGCCGCTCACCATTGCTTATCGCTAAACCGGGATAAATCGGAATAAACAGAACTCAACAGGGCTAAGCAGACACGCCACCGCACCGGCGAGAACCTGCTCACCGCCACCCCGACATTAGCCGCCGGGGGCCTGACCATCCGCATCCAGAGGGTTAAAGAGGCGCTGATTCTCCGGCCGCACAAGGAAGGGCTCGATCAACTGGAGGCGCATTTCACGGCCGAAGGCATCCGGCTCCTGCTGCAACCGCAGCAAAAGCTGCAGTTTGGCGGTTTGCATGATATCCAGAATCGACATTCCCGGACGATATTGCTCCATGAGCTGTTCGATCATGTAGCTGACGAACAAACCGCAGCCGTCGGGGGTCGTGGCTTGCATGGCTTCACGCACATGGTGCCGCACATCCGTCCAGGCAAACCAGTCCTTGATGCGCTCAGCCACCGGCAAGGTCTGTTCATTTTCCGCCAGATTGGAATTGAACAGCGCGGACATAGGCCGACCGCCCTCCGGGTTAGGCTCGATCACCATCAACTGCCAGTGTTCGGCGCGCAGAAACGGCACCAGCAAAAGCTTGCTGCTGGAATTGGCTAATTGCTGGATTTCCTCGCTCGCCGAGGTCGAATCGAGGCTGACGCAAGGCAGGCATTCCAGTCGGGGATTACTGCGCAGAGCAGCAAAGGTATTGATCTCGTCGCCGTCAATGAAGCGTGTGCGATTCCAAAAAACGGCCGGATTGCTGTCCACTATCTGGCGCAAGTCTTCCTTCTCAGATTCGACGAACAAGGGATCAATCATTTCCGTGATCCCCGGGCAGCCTTGCGCCGCCTCACGCACGATGTACAGCAAGTGTCCGGCCTGATTCAGACTGAGGGCGCTGCCTAGCAGGCTGGCGCGGTAATTTGCCGGGCTCAGATCGCGCTCGGCGGCCATTTTCATTTGATATAAGTCCACCGCCATTTTCCCGAGCATGCCACGCACGTCGGGTGAAGCGTCGAGGTAGAGGAAAAACAGTGCCTGTTCGGCCGCAGCGCCTTTGCTGTCATTGCGCAAAGTCTGATTGATGAGGAGTTCCAGATCCGGCCGCGAGCCGCTGCGGGCTTGCTCGGCACAGAGCGCGACATCGTCCACGACGTTGCCATAGAGCGGCGACTTGCGGTTAGCCGCCGCCGCCCAAGGCTTGCCATTCGCGCGGATTACTCCGCATGAAAAACTGGCGGCAGAAACATGAGGAGAAGAAAAGCAGGAAGCCATAAATACGATCCATTGAAGATAACTTCGCCGATCATACTCACTTCACCCTTCTTTTCTTTCCAAAATCGACTATTTCACAACAATTGACGCGATCAGGCCGTAGCCACTTTTTTAGCTACCGGTTTTTTCAGGGCGGGCTTTTTAGCGGCCGGCTTTTTGACTGCCTTGACAGCCGCTTTCTTCACCGGTTTTTTAGCAACCGCTTTCGTCGCCTTGGCGGCAACCGGCGCAGCACCGTCTTCGCCCTCATCGGCCACCGCAGCGGCCTTGCCCTTGGCCGGCGCTTTGGCTTTGCGCGGTTCGAATTCGAAACTGACTTTGCCGTCCGCGCCACGCACCAGGAATGCCTTGAAAGGCCGACGCGTGCGCTGCGAAACAAATCCCGGCAGCAGATCGGTCTTGCCTTCAGTCAGCAACTTGACCATCTGCTCGGGCAGGATTTCCTGCTGCAAGATGATGCGGCCGCTGCGGAAATCGCAGGCCTTGGGCTTGGCCATGCTCATTTCGCAGACATAGGCCAGTCCCATTTCGAACACGCCATTGCCGCATTTCGGGCAGGGAGCCAGCGGAGTCTGCTGGCTGAAATCGACGGCTTCGCCATCTTCGCCTTCGCCATCGTTCTGGCCGAAATCGAATTCCAGCTTGAAGTTTTTGATTTCTTCGTCGCGTGAAATTTTCAGGATGGCGGCGAATGGCCGTCCCATCTTGGAGCGGAAGCCCTGCAAGGGACCGATGGTCCGTTTTTCGAGCAAGTCTTCGACTTCAGGAATTTCAAACTGGCGTCCGCCCGGCACCTTGCTCATCGAAAATTCGCATTTGGTGCAGGCAAAACGCCGGTAATTCTCTTTCACCACCGCGCCGCAATTCGGACACGGCGTATGCAGCGTCGCATAATCGCCCGGGATGGTGTCGTTGGTATATTCCTTGGCGCGCTTGACGATGACTTGCGTCATCTGCGCGATTTCACGCATGAATTCTTCGCGGCTGATCTTGCCCCGCTCCATCTGTGCCAGCTTTTGTTCCCACTCGCCGGTCAACTCAGGTTCGGTCAGTTCATGCACGCCCAGGCCGTGCAGCAGCGTCATTAACTGAAACGCCTTGGCCGTCGGCATAATTTCCCGGCCTTCGCGCAGGATGTATTTTTCGTACAGCAAACCTTCGATGGTCGCGGCGCGTGTCGCTGGCGTACCGAGGCCCTTGCCGGCCATCGCATCGCGCAGTTCTTCCGAATCGAGCAGCTTGCCCGCACCTTCCATGGCCGACAGCAGCGTGGCTTCGGTATAGCGGGCGGGCGGCTTGGTGACCAGTCCGTTGGCCACGACCGATTCGGTCTTGACCTTCTCATCCTTGGCCACGGCGACCAGCGTGCCGCTGCCTTCTTCCTTCTCGTCCTGCACTTCCTTGCCGTAAATCGCCAGCCAGCCCGGATTGGTCATGACCTTGCCTTCGGTCTTGAACTGATGACCGGACACCTCGGTAAAACGGGTCGTGACCTGAAATTCGGCCGCGGGGAAAAATACCGCCATGAAGCGCCGCGTGACCAGGTCGTAGAGTTTCTGTTCCGGCTCCGACAAATTCTTCGGCACTTGCGGCGTAGGAATGATGGCGAAGTGATCGCTGATTTTGGTGTTATCGAAAATGCGCTTGTTCGGCTTGATCCAGCCGTTTTTCAGGATTTTCGATGAGAACGGCTGGTAATTATTGTTTTCCGACAAGGCATCGACCGTCTGCTTGACGGTGTCGATGTAATCCTCCGGCAGATGGCGGGAGTCGGTACGGGGATAGGTCAGCGCCTTGTGCTTTTCGTACAAGGCCTGAGCCAGTCCTAGCGTGTTCTTGGCGGAAAAGCCGAAGCGCGAGTTGGCTTCGCGCTGCAGACTGGTCAGATCGAACAGACCGGGGGCCATCTGCGTAGTCGGCTTGGATTCTTCCGTGACGTTGCCGATTTTGTTGCGGCAGGCGGCGACGATCGATTCAGCGGCCGCCTTGCTCCACAAGCGCTCAGGGCGTTTTTCGGGATCGGTTTCGTCTTTCTTGTGCGACTTGTCCAGCCAGCGACCTTCGTACAAACCGGCGGCGCAAATGAATTCGGCGCGCACTTCCCAGAAATCGCGGGAAACGAATTTTTTGATTTTCTCTTCGCGTTCGACCACGATCGACAGCGTCGGCGTTTGCACCCGGCCCACGGTCGTCAGGTAAAAACCGCCTTCTTTCGAATTGAAGGCGGTCATGGCGCGGGTGCCGTTGATACCGATCAGCCAGTCGGCTTCACTGCGGCAGCGCGCAGCGTCGGCCAGCGGCAGCATGTCGGCATCTTCCCGCAAGTGAGCGAAACCGTCGCGGATCGCGCCCGGCGTCATCGATTGCAGCCAGAGTCGCTTGACCGGCTGTTTTGCCTTGGTGTACTGCGCAATCAGGCGGAAAATCAATTCGCCTTCCCGTCCGGCATCGCAGGCGTTAATCAGTGCGGTGACATCCTTGCGCTTGATCAGGCGATTGAGCACCTTCAGCCGCGCTTCAGTCTTGACGATGGGATTAACGGCGAAATGCGGCGGAATCATCGGCAGATTGGCGAAGCTCCATTTGCCGCGTTTGACGTCGAATTCTTCCGGAACGGCGATTTCCAGCAAGTGACCGACGGCCGACGACAGGACGTATTCGTCCGATTCAAAGTACTCATCGTGCTTGGTAAAGCCGCCGAGCGTCTTCGCGATGTCGTTCGCGACAGAAGGCTTCTCGGCGATGATGAGGGTCTTGCTCATAGTGTTGTCTCAAAGAGGGTGGTGCGCCCGGATCGGGCTGTTGCGGTCGGGACGTCGCCCGGTTGCGCGGGTGGCGCTCATGCTGCCAGCAGAAAACATTGCTGTTGTTATGCAGCCATTGCGAGAAACCGGCGCAATGATAAGCGCGTTATCGCGCAATGAGCAAGTGTGCCGGTTACCGGGGGCTTGATTTTACAGCGGAAAAATTCGCGTGGCGGCGATAGCTTGCCAGTGGCCGCTGGCCGGATTCGCCTGACGGCAGCACTGGAGTTTTGCCTGCCGACGCTGCGTGCTTAGTGTAGCAGCCGCGGCTCGGCGTCTTCATCGTCGAGGAAAAGCTCGTCGAACATCAGGCCGTCCGGCTCTTTGCCCTGGCTCCACAAGACCATCAGCACAATGACTTTGACTCTGTCGAGCGGAACCGGCGTATCGCCAATGGCCAGCGCCCGGTCGATCACAATTTCTCGTTGCACCGGATTGAGCATTTTGGCCGACTCCAGAAACTGGATAAATCCGATGGCGGCCGTGCCGAGTGCTTCCATCTCTTGCTCGGCGTAAATGCGGATGCCGAAGGAAAAGGCGGTTTGTTGCGGATACGTGATCGCATACTCATGCGTCGATTCCGCCAGATCGGTTAACCAACCTAGCGCTTTACTGATTTCTTCTTCCTCGAAACCGATGGCCGACAGCTTTTTCGCCAACGCAGCGGAATCAGGGCAGGCGTCGGGCCGGTAATACGTTTCATAGAGATAGACGAGGACATCAAACATGGCTGTGCAGTCCCAAGAGTGTTAAAACGGTTTTTTACGAACTTAGTATCGCAGGAATTCTAAGTTTTTGCCAAATACCTGGCGATAAGCGTCTCTTTATCGATCAATTGCCAAACGACTATATAAGCCGCCCGGCAACATTTCTATCACTCCGGCAAGTTCCAGTTCCAGCAAGCGCGCCTGTAGTGCCGCCATAGGCAGGCCACTGCGTAGGGAGAGGGTATCGGCACTTACAGGGTCGTGCCCCATGCCTTGCAAAAACTGCAAGGTCTCTGGCGTCGTTACCGATTTATTTGCAGCAACTTCAGCAGATGGCTGCGCGCACACTCGCCGGAATGCGCCGAATTCTTCCAGCACATGCTCGGCCGATTCGACCAGTTTCGCTCCTTGCCGTATCAGGGCATGGCAGCCCTTGGACAAAGGGGAGTGAATCGAACCGGGAATGGCGAACACCTCTCGTCCCTGTTCCGCGGCCATGCGGGCGGTAATCAGCGACCCCGACTGCATCGCCGCCTCCACCACCAACACCCCGCGCGCCAGACCCGAAATCAGCCGGTTGCGGCGCGGGAAATTGCTGGCGATGGCCGGTGTGCCGAGCGCATATTCGCTCACGATGCAGCCTTGCGCGGCAATGCTGTGCGCCAGTCCCCGGTTACGGGCCGGATACACCAGGTCGGCCCCGGTGCCGATCACCGCCACCGTCGAGCCACTGCCACGCAAGGCACCCAGATGGGCGGCGGTATCGATGCCCAGCGCCATGCCGGAAATAATCGTCATCCCCACCTGACTCAGTGCGGCGGAAAAATGCTCGGCGTTCAACATGCCCTGCGTGGTTGCATTGCGGCTGCCTACCACCGCCAGCGCCGCACCGTGCAATAAGGACGCCTGCCCCTTCACATACAACAGCAAGGGCGGGTCGGGGATCTCCAGCAGGGCCTGTGGGTAAGCGGTGTCGGCCAGCGTGAGGACATGATGATCTGGCTGCGCCACCCATTCCAGGCTGCGCGCCAGCAGGGCCTTGTCTTTTTCAGAAAGCGGGGCATGCAGCGCCAGCGCGATACGCTCTGATACCACCTGCCTCAGGTCGCCCACCGATGCGGCGAAGATTTGCTGCGGCAAACCGAAAGCGCTCAGCAGTTGACGGGCCGTGAGTGCGCCAACGCCGGGCGTTTGCTGCAACCGCAACCAGGTACCCAGCTCGGCTGCATCCGTACCCACAACAGCATGCCCCTGCGGCATCATCGCTGCGCCCCGAAACGCAGGAGAAAAACAGCCGGATTGACAGTCGTGCTACACTTTTTCATAGTCAGGAATCAGCAAAAGGTTGCAGATTTTGACGATAAATTGTCGAACTGGCAATCCAACACCCGCATTTTCAGACTTGTTTAGTCGTCGCAGATATTCTCTCGCGCCGCCCCCTCATTCAATTACATCGCAACAGCGCACTCATCGTATGGCTTTACTTAATATTCTCCGCTACCCCGATCCGCGCCTGCACAAGCACGCCGCGCCAGTCACTGTGTTTGACGCGCGCCTGAAACGGCTGATCGCCGACATGGCCGACACCATGTACGAAGCCCCCGGCGTCGGTCTGGCCGCGTCGCAGGTCGATGTCCACTCGCAGGTCATCGTTGTGGACGTCTCAGACGCCGGCAATGCCTTGCAGGCCTTCATCAATCCTAAAATTATCTGGGCCAGCGCGGAAACCAAAGTCTACGATGAAGGCTGCCTGTCGGTACCCGGCATTTACGACGGCGTCGAACGCCCGGCCAGCATCAAGGTGCGGGCGCACGATAGCGATGGCAAGTCATTCGAGATTGAGGCCGATGGCTTGCTGGCGGTCTGCATCCAGCATGAAATGGATCATCTGATTGGCAAGGTCTTCGTGGAATACCTGTCACCGCTCAAGCGCAACCGCATCAAGACCAAAATGCTCAAGGAAGAGCGCGACGCCAAGCGCGATCAGCGCTAAGCATCTTCACCAGAAGGATGGGACGGCGAAGTCTGCGGTGTAAGTCCACAGTATAAATTGGGTATATCAGGCGGCCAACGCCTGAAAACGAAACACCTGATCCGTCCCCAATTCCCGTCGCAACAAACCCACAAACCAGAGTTGATGCAAATGCGCCAGCGCCTCGCCCAGCGCAAACGAGAGCTGGTGCGTGTCGAGCGGCCGCTTGAACATCACCGGCAGTATGTCGACCGCCGAGCAAGGAATCGCGCAGGCTTCCAGCACTTCGGCCAGACGCGCTGCGTGATGGTCGTTGAGCTGAGTAATGCGGATAGGCAAGCCGCGAAACGGTTTGCCGTGCGAGGGCAGCACCAGCGTATTGGCCGGCAAGGTCGCGTATTTTTTCAATGAATCCAGATATTGCTGCACCGGATTGGATTCCGGTTCGATCGCCAGGACCGATATATTGGTCGAAATGCGCGGCAAGACCATGTCGCCCGAAATCAGCACGCCCAGCTCGGCGCAATAGAGTGACGCATGTTCCGGCGCATGGCCAAAACCGGTAATGACGTTCCAGCCACGCCCCCCTATCTGCACCGTCTGCCCGTCGTGCATCCGGAAATACGACTCCGGCACCGACGGCACCATAGCCGCATAGTAATTATTGCGTCCACCCAGCTTGGTCACCAGTTCCGGGTCTTTCAAGCCGTGACGCTGAAAATGCGGTAACGAGGCCGTGCCATCCGCCCCCGGCAAACCCGCCGACATCACACGCGCAGCAAGGTATTCCCCGCCCGTCATCCACAGCGCCACCTTCCAGCGCTGGCACAGCCAGTCGGCCAGACCGACATGATCGGGATGGCAGTGCGTGGAAATCACGCGCAAAATCGGTAGTCCGCGCAATTGGGTCTCGAAGATGTGTTCCCACGCCGCGCGCGTGGCGTCGTTGGCAATGCCGCAATCGATGACGGTCCAGCCCTTGCGCAGGCCGTTCGGCCCTTCCAGTTCGTCTTCCAGCAACCACAGATTGATGTGATCCAGCGCAAACGGCAAAGCCATGCGCAACCACAAGACGCCGGGAGCGACTTCGAGCGTGCTGCCGATAGCGGGCAGCGTATCGCCGAAAGCGTAGTCGAGCTGGGATTCAAGTGCATTCATAAGACCGCCCGGGGGAAATTTTGCAATGAAGGGAATAGCGCCGACTGCTTGACCTTGCGCTGGAATATACTGCGGAGACTTGACGTTAACGTCAGCTTACCACCTTCGGACATTTCCTGAGACACACCTATGCCCACCTACACCATCACCGAGCTGGCGCAAGAATTCGACATCACGCCGCGCGCCATCCGCTTCTATGAAGATCAGGGACTGCTCAGTCCGAAACGCGAAGGCGCAGGCGGCCGCAACCGCGTCTATCCCGCCCGCGAGCGCACCCGGCTCAAACTGACTTTGCGCGGCAAGCGGCTGGGATTATCGCTTTCGGAAATCAAGACCCTGGTCGACATGTACGACTCACCGAAAGACTCCACCGTCCAGCTGCAGCAATTTCTGCTGGTACTGGCCGAGCATAGGCAAAAACTCGAACAGCAACGCGAAGACCTCGATCTGACGCTGGATGAAATCAGCGGCCATGAAGCGCAATGCCGGGAATTGCTCAGCGCCCGGGGTCTGCCGCAGGAGCCGACCGCTTGATTACCAGGCCCTTTTGACCAGGACTTTTGCGCAAGTCCAATTGACGTTAACGTCAACCAACGGCGAATGTGTCGTATGATCCCCACTCCACCCATACCAAGCGACGCCAGCACAGAGTCGCCCCGCTTCCCCTTCGGAGACCGCAGATGATCCACTTACCCGGCATGACCTTTGACCACGGCGAAGATATCGCCGCCCTGCGCGCCAGCATCGCGCAATTCGCCCAGACAGAAATCGCCCCCCGCGCAGCGGAAATCGACCGCAACGACCAGTTCCCTATGGACCTGTGGAAAAAAATGGGCGATCTGGGCGTACTGGGCATCACCGCAGACGAAGAGTACGGCGGTGCCGGCATGGGTTATCTGGCGCATATCGTCGCGCTGGAAGAAATCTCCCGCGCCTCCGCCTCGGTCGGCCTCTCCTACGGCGCGCACTCCAACCTGTGCGTCAACCAGATTCAGCGCAACGGCAATGCCGCGCAAAAACAGCGCTACCTGCCCAAGCTGATCAGCGGCGACTTCATCGGCGCGCTGGCCATGTCGGAACCGAATGCCGGCTCCGACGTCGTCAGCATGAAACTGCGGGCCGACCTCAAGGGCGATCGCTACGTCCTCAACGGCAGCAAAATGTGGATCACCAACGGCCCCGACGCCGATGTGATGGTGGTCTATGCCAAGACCGACCTCGCCGCCGGCGCACGCGGCATCACCGCCTTCCTGGTGGAAAAGAATTTCCCCGGCTTCAGCGTGGCGCAAAAACTCGACAAACTCGGCATGCGCGGCTCGCATACCGGCGAACTGGTGTTCCGCGATTGCGAAGTTCCGGCGGAAAACATCCTGGGCGGCATTGGCGAAGGCGTCAAAGTTCTGATGTCAGGACTCGATTTCGAACGCGCCGTGCTGGCCGGCGGCCCGCTGGGCATCATGCAGGCCTGCATGGATGTCGTCGTGCCCTACCTGCACGAGCGCAAGCAATTCGGTCAGGCCATCGGTGAATTCCAGCTGATGCAAGGAAAAATCGCCGACATGTATTCGACCATGATGGCCTGCAAATCCTATGTTTACGCGGTCGGTCAGGCCTGTGAACGCGCCACCGCCCCCGGTGCCGCACGCGCCCTGCGCAAGGACGCCGCCGGTGCCATTCTGTACGCCGCCGAAAAAGCGACCTGGATGGCGGGCGAAGCCATTCAGGCGCTGGGCGGCAACGGCTACATCAATGAATACGCCGTGGGCCGCTTGTGGCGCGACGCCAAGCTCTACGAAATCGGTGCCGGCACCAGTGAAATCCGTCGCATGCTGATCGGCCGCGAACTGTTCGCCGAAACCTGCTAAGCCCACACCATCCCGCCCCCGACCAGCGCCATGCCCGCCACCGCCTTCCCCAAACTGCTATCGTCGCAAATCGCGTTCGACACGGCGCGCACGATCCTGGACGGGTTCGACAAGCATTACCGCCTGTTCCGCGCGGCCAGTCAGGCGGCGCAAGGCTATTTTGAAACCTGCGACTGGCCCACCGCCCAAGCCGCTGCCCGCGCCCGGATTGCCTTTTACGACCAGCGCGTCGCGGAATGCGTGCAAACGCTGGAAGACGAATACGAACCGGTCGATCTCAGCGACGAGGTCTGGCGCGAAGTCAAACTGCATTACATCGGTCTGCTGATTGAACACAAGCAACCGGAACTGGCGGAAACCTTCTTCAATTCGGTCTGCTGCAAACTGCTGCACCGTACCTACTTCAATAACGATTTCATCTTCGTCCGACCCGCGGTGTCCACCGAGTATCTGGACGGCGACGAACCGACGCCGTTCTACCGCGCCTATTACCCGGCGACAGACGGCCTGCACTACACGCTCACACGCATCCTCACCAATTTTCAGTTGCACTGTCCGTTCGCCGATCTGGAGCACGACGTCGGCCATGTCGAACAGCGGCTGCACAGCTTGCTGGGCCAGGAATTCAAAGTCGACTTCCAGATTCAGGTGTTGTCGAGCCTGTTCTATCGCAACAAAGGGGCCTATCTGGTCGGCAAGATCATCAACGATGGCCGCGAATACCCCTTCGTACTGCCGATTTTGCACAACCGTCAGGGCGAACTGTTCATCGACGCCGTACTGACCGACACCGCCATGCTCTCGCTGCTGTTTTCTTTTACCCGCGCATATTTCATGGTCGATATGGAAGTGCCGTCGGCCACGGTGCAATTCCTGCGCACCCTGCTGCCGGGCAAACCGCGCAGCGAGATTTACACCCTTCTCGGCCTGCAAAAACTGGGCAAGGCGCTGTTCTACCGCGACTTTTTACGCCATCTGCATCATTCCTCCGACCGTTTCGATATCGCCCCCGGCATTCGCGGCATGGTGATGGTGGTGTTCGCGCTGCCCTCGTTTCCCTATGTATTCAAGGTCATCCGCGACCATTTCGCCCCGCCGAAGGAAACCACCCAGGCGCTGGTGCGCGAAAAATACCTGCTGGTCAAATACCACGACCGCGTCGGCCGCATGGCCGATACCCTGGAATATTCCAGCGTCGCTTTTCCCCGCGCCCGCTTCCCGGACGACTTGCTGAGCGAACTCCAGCGCGCCGCGCCGTCCATGATCGAAGAAGAAGGCGATCAGATCATCATTCGCCACCTGTACATCGAACGCCGCATGACGCCACTCAACCTGTATCTGGCCGAGGCCGGACAAAGCGGCAACTTGGCGCAACTGGAACACGGCATCATCGAATACGGCAATGCCATCAAGGAACTGATCGCGGCCAACATCTTCCCCGGCGACATGCTCTACAAGAACTTCGGCGTTACACGGCAGGGCCGCGTCGTGTTTTACGATTACGATGAAATCGAATACCTGACCGATTGCCGCTTCCGCACCATTCCGACGCCACGCAACGAAGAAGACGAAATGGCCGCCGAACCCTGGTACCCGATCGCCCGCAACGATGTATTCCCTGAGCAGTTCGGCGCGTTCCTGCTCGGTAACCCGGACATCAAACGCCTGTTCCTCCAATACCATGCCGATCTGCTCAGCGCCGCCTACTGGCAGCAGCATCAGCAACGGATTGCCGAAGGTCACCTGTACGATGTCTTTCCTTATCCGCAAGAAATCCGTTTCAGCCACCTTAGCCACTTTTTAGTCACTACTTAGCGCAAGCCTGATACGCCGGGATCTGCCCCTCAAGCCTCTCCACCAAGGAAATAGCGATGTCCACCGCCCTCGATTTTTATTTTGATTTCAGCTCCCCCTACGGCTATTTCGGCGCCACCAAAATTGAAGCCTTGGCCGCCGCCGCTGGCCGGGAAGTCGAATGGCATCCGCTCCTGCTCGGCGCGATCTTCAAGAACATCGGCACCGCGTCGCTGGTGTCCGTCCCACTGAAAGGCCCGTACTCACTGCATGACATGCAACGCAGCGCGCGTTTCCACGGCATCCCTTTCCGCATGCCGGACACGTTCCCGGTCAGCACCCAGATCGCTGCTCGCGCCATGCTGTGGATCAAACAACACCTGGGCAAGGCCGTCGCTACCCAATTTGCGCTGGCGGTTTACCACGCTTATTTTTACGACAATCAGGATATCGGCAGCCTGCCCCTCATCCTCGACATCGCCGCTGCAAACGGTGCTGATCGCCCGCAACTGGAAGCCGCCCTCGCACAAGACGAAATCAAGAATGCCTTGAAAGCCTCCATAGAAGCCGCACTGGAACGCGGCGTCTTTGGCGCGCCCTTTGTGATTGTCGATGGCGAAGCCTTCTGGGGACTGGATCGCTTCGAGCAATTAGCCGCCTTCCTGAAAAACGGCAGTATCTGAATGGCGCGCTCACCCTCCTCCTCTGCGGCAAAAATGCCCTGCCCCTGCGGCGGTGCCAGCTATGCGACTTGCTGCGGCCGCTTTCTCGACGGCGCAGCCTTGCCGGACACCGCAGTCGAACTGATGCGCTCGCGCTACACCGCCTATATCCGCTGCGACGAAGCCTGGCTGCGCGCTACCTGGCATCCCGACACACTGCCGGATGAGCCCCTGACCGGCGAAAACGATGTCAAGTGGATCGGGCTGGACATCCGCGCCCATGCGCAGCCGGACAACGGCGATGAGGCAACGGTCGAATTCATCGCCCGCTTCAAGGTCGGCGGCAAGGCCCAGCGACTGCATGAAATCAGCCGTTTTGTGCGCCAGCCGGATGCCTCCGGACGCGCCCGTTGGTACTACCTCGACGGCAGTTTTCCCGGAGCATGACTCAACATAAGCAGCACAACCAAGCCAACCCGTTCCGACTCCCGGCAGGCATGCATGTTTTTGAGCGCGGCTGGCTATCGTCGAACAACATCCTGTTGATCGACCACGACGACACGGCGCTGGTCGACAGCGGCTATGTCGCGCACGCACCGCAGACGCTAGCGCTGGTGCAGCACACGCTGCAAGAGCGGCCCTTACGGCGACTGCTCAACACCCACCTGCATTCCGACCACTGCGGCGGCAACGCCGCGCTGCAAGCCGCCTACGGCTGCCATACCAGCATCCCCCTGCCCGAAACAGAGCGGGTGCGCAGTTGGGACGAAGGCGCGCTCAGCTTCGCCGCCACCGGACAGCAATGCCCGCGCTTCACGGTCGATGGGGCCTTGCAGGCCGGCGCCACGGTGCAATTAGGCGGGCTGGACTGGCTGCTGCTGGGTTCGCCCGGCCACGACCCGCACTCGCTGATGTTCTATTGCGAGCAGGAGGCTATTCTGATTTCTGCCGACGCGCTCTGGCACAACGGCTTCGGTGTAATCTTTTCCGAGCTGGAAGGCGAACCCGGCTTCGATGCCGCGCACGCCACACTGGAACTGATCGCCGGGCTCAATGTACGACTGGTCATTCCCGGGCATGGCGCTTTGTTCGAGGATGTCGATGCCGCGCTCGAACGCGCTTTTTCGCGGCTGACTTATCTCGCCGCCGATCCGCTGCGCAATGCGCAATATGCGGTCAAGGTACTGCTCAAATTTCTCTTGCTGGAACGTCAGGCTATCCCGCTGGCAACGCTGCCGGCGGTACTGGGCGGCATCCGCCTCATCGGCGATGCGAATCGCCGCTATCTGCATCTTTCCGAACAGGAACTGGCGGAATGGGTCGTGGCGCAACTGCTGAAATCCGGCGCAGCCAGTATCAGTAATGGCCTTCTTTGCAACGCCGGCTAGGCGCTGCTTAAGCGAATGCGCGGCGCAATCTCAGCGATGTCTTGATCATTAATTTAATGCGCAAGATGCCCGCCCTTCGCAGACCTGAAATAGTCATTGGCAATTAAAAGCACGACCGTAATATTTTTTCCCTTATACTTTCGAGTCTTTACCCCCTTAACAGCGAGAACGCCCCATGTCCCAGCTCCTGCCCGAAACTCTGCGAAACCTGCGTCTGCCCGTCATTGCCTCGCCCATGTTCATCGCCAGCGGACCGCAACTGGTCGCAGCACAGTGCAAGGCGGGCATCGTCGGCTCGTTCCCGGCACTCAATGCCCGTCCCGCCGAGCTGCTCGACGTCTGGCTGACGCAATTGAAAGAGGAGCTGGCAGCGCATCGTGCCGCACACCCGACTGCCACGATAGGCCCCATTGCCGTCAATCAGATCGTGCATCAGTCCAACGACCGTCTGGCACATGACGTCGAAGTGTGCGTGCGGCATCAAATTCCCATCATCATCTCCAGCCTGCGCGCGCCACCGGCCGAGATGCTGGCGGCGATTCACTCCTACGGCGGGATTGTGCTGCACGATGTCATTTCGATACGCCATGCGCACAAGGCGCTGGAAGCGGGGGTCGATGGTCTGATTCTGGTCGCCGCCGGTGCGGGCGGCCATGCCGGTACGCTGTCGCCCTTTGCGCTGATAGGCGAAGTGCGCCGTTTTTATCAGGGACTGGTGATCTTGTCGGGCGCGATCGCCAGCGGCGACGCCATCCTGGCCGCGCAAGCCGCCGGTGCCGATCTGGCGTATATCGGTTCGCGCTGGTTAGCCACACGCGAAGCCAATGTCACCGATGCTTACCGCGATGCCGTGATTGCCGCCACGGCCGCCGATATCGTCAATACCAATTTATTTACCGGCATCCACGGCAACTATCTGAGGCAATCGATCATCAGCGCCGGCCTCGACCCCGACAATCTGCCGCAAGCAGATAAAACACATATGAATTTTGGCAGCGACAGAGCGGCCAAGGCCTGGCGCGATATCTGGGGTGCAGGGCAAGGCGTCGGCCTGATGGATGACGCCCCCTCGGTTGCCGAAGTGGTTGATCGGCTGGAAACTGAATATCGTGCGGCAAGAGCGCGTCTGATGTTGTAAATAGTTCAAGCCGGAGCGGGGTCAAAGCACATTGATCGACCGCTCCGACACAGACAAGTCTGTAATTTCCGTGAAGAGTGCCAAACCCCGGCACTTATCATCCAGGCGAGGTGTCGTACTGCGATTATCCCCTTGGAGTACCTCATGGCCAGCAGCTTTCTCCGCACCCGCAAAGACCGGTATGTCAAACGCACTCCCATCGACAAGCCATATGAATCAATCGAAGCGATTGAGCCCTTCCTGCCCCACGAAGACGATACCTCATACAAGAGTCAGACCCAAAGGAATCAGGCCCAAAAGAATCCCACCCAAAGCCCGACCCGCGCCACATCGCGTGACGGTATGCAGCATGTATTTCGGGACAATGCCGAAGGTCAGACTGATACCGCTTTGCGCAGCAACGGTGATCTGGACGAACTCAACCGGCAGCGCGAAAAACGCGCAGAGCAAACATCGCCACAGGCAGCAGAGCGGCGAGAATACAAGCGCTGACATCTTCATGCCCGCACGGCAACTTCCCCGGGCAGCCCCGCATGCCTACCCACCACACAGCGCCCTGTCCTTTCAGCGCGACGAACTCATCCCCCCGATAAACCGGGATAGTCTGCCGCGCTGATTTGGCCTGCTGATGCAGACAGCCCGCCAGCAAGCCCCCCCCCCAACTTAACGACGTTCGCCAGAAATTATCTGCCGCGCTATCTCTCCAAACCCAGCCATTCATCGAGCAGCATCTGCAAGCGCAGCGGCTGCTCCATGGGCGTCATGTGGCCGCTATCTTCCAGTATCCTGAACATGGCCTTCGGCATGCGCTGCGCCATTTCCTCGGACTCTTCCACCGTCCGCAAACGGTCTTCCCTAGCCGCCACAATCAGCGCCGGGCAGGCAATCTGTTCCAGCGCGGCGACGCTATCGTCGCGCAGCGCTGCCAGCTGATGCAGGAAAACATCTTTGCCGTTGTGCAAAGCCATCGCTTGCAAGCGCGCCAGCAACACCCTATCGTCAGCCCGATCAGGATGCAGGGACGACGCCAGCTTGCGTGAGGTCAGCCCCTTGAACGGCAACCTGCTCGCTAACGCGATTTGCTCCTGCAAGGCAGCAGACTCCATCGCACTCGGCGGCCGCGACGAGGTATTGAGCAGCGCCAGCCCCTGCACTCTGTCCGGCGCTTGCAAGGCCATCGCCTGCGCCACGAAACCGCCCATGGAAAATCCGAGCAGCACAAACTGCGGCGGTGCCTGCTGCAAGACCCGCGCAGCCATGGCGGCGATGGTGTCGTCCTGCCCGATATCGCCAAAATGCAGACGCCCTAAGCGCGCCAGACCGTCCCGCATGTCGTCCCACAAACCGGCGGTCAGCATGAAGCCCGGCAGCAACACGATATCGCGCGTCATTCCAGCCACCGCGCACGACTAGCGGCCAGCGTCACCGCCACACACAATGCCGCAATAAAGACGAATCCCATCGATATCCCCCACGTATGTGCCACCACACCAAACAGCGGCGGCCCCAATAAATTGCCGCTATACCCGAGCGTGGCGACCCCTGCCAGCGCACTCGGCCCGTGCCGTCCGGCGGCGCTGTAAATGAAAGGAAACACTGTCGCCGCACCCGCGCCCGCCAGCGCAAAACCGGCCAGCGCCAACGGCAGCGAGTGCGCAGCAGAAGCGATCAGGATGCCGATAGCGGCAACGAATGCACCGGTCGCGACAACGGCGCGCGCACCGAATCTTTCTTTCCAGCGGTCGCCGAGCAAGCGCGCCACCAGCATCATCCCGGTGAATCCGGCAAACGCCAGCGGTGCCATGCCATCGCTGGCCTGCAAATGATCTTTCAGATAGACCCCGCTCCAGTCGGCGGTCGAGCCCTCGATCACCGCACCGCAAAACGCGATAATGCCCAGCGCCACTAAGTGCCCGTGCGGTACGGCAAAAATCCGCCGTGAAGGATCGTGCTGCGGACGATCTTGCGGCAAGATCTGGCAGGCTAGTCGCAAGGGCCAGACGCAGACCAGCGCGATCAGTGTGAAATGCCAGCCCGGCGTCAAGCCGGTCGCGGCAATCGCCCCTCCCATCAAAGCTCCGCTAAAGCTACCGACGCAAAACCAGGCATGCAAGGTCGACATCAGCGATCGCTGCTCCTGTTTTTCAAGCGCCGCACCCAGCGCATTGATCGCCACATCGAAGCAACTGCTGGCCGCGCCATACAACACCCCGGCCGCCATCAGCCAGGACAGCCCGGGCGCCCATGCCAGCGCCGGCAAACCGAGCAACAGCGCCAGTCCGAAAAACCAGGCACTGCGCCGCGCCCCGACATGCGCCACCAGCCACGCCGCCAGCGGAAACGAAGCGACCGCGCCGATGCCGCTGCACAGCAGCACCAGCGACAAGGTTGCCGCATCCAGACCCTGAGCGTCGCGAATCGCCGGAATCCGGGCGGCCCAGCTGGCATAAATCACGCCCAGCATGAAAAACAAGAACAACAAGGCGTTGCGGCGCGCATAGGCTTGCCGCAGCGGTAGTACGGGGAGGGAACCGTGGGTCATGGAATCGGGGGAAGAAAAGAGGAAGGACGGCGCAAGCATCATTGCCGGCGTCCATTATCGCATCGACCGCCCACGGATGCCGGCATACGTCCCCCGTGCGACAGTGGCATACTGACTGGCGGCGCCATACCGACCGAAAACGATAAGAACTTCCCCGGCGCAAACGTCGCCGCCATCCCGACACTAGCGAACATGGCGGCGACCACCCGTCTGGCGAAGCTCCACAACAGAAAGACAGAGACCGCCTCATGCCCCAAGCAATCCCTGCGCCGCCGCACGCCACACCGCCCCACCATCCGCTCTGGATCGCCCTCGCCCTCTCGCTCGGTTCCGCGATCGCTCTTGGTATCGCCCGCTTTTCCTACGCGCTGCTGCTGACGCCGATGCGCGACGATCTGGGCTGGACTTACATCGTCGCCGGGGGAATGAATACCGGCAACGCACTCGGCTACCTGATCGGCGCGCTACTGACACCGTGGCTACTGCGTCGTCAGGGTGTGCACCGGGTGCTGCTGGCAGGGGCGATTTTTTCGGCCCTGTTCATGCTGGGTTCCGGCCTCACCGCCAGCACGACCACCCTGCTGATTTTGCGCATACTGGCGGGTGCTGCCAGCGCCCTGTTATTCATTGCCGGCGGCCTGCTGGCGACCCGCATGGCGATGCTGCAACCGCAACGCGCCGGCTTTTTAATCGGCCTGTTTTACGGCGGCACCGGCTTCGGCATTATCGCCTCGTCGCTGCTGGTGCCGTGGTCACTGACGTATGCGGAACACATCGCCGCGCCGCATCGCTGGCAACTGGCGTGGCTGCTGATGGGGCTGCTGGGATTACTCGCCACCGCCCTGATGATGCTGGCCGCACGTCGCATTCCGGCATTGCCGCCGCACGACAAATCCGCCAGTCGCGCACCGCTGCGCCGCTTCACCTGCGGACTGGCCGCGTATTTTTTATTTGGCGTGGGCTACATCGGCTACATGACCTTTGTCATCGCCCTGTTGCGCGAGGACGGCATGAGCGCCACCACGGTCACGCTGTTTTATGCCTTGCTGGGAGTCGCCGTCATCGCGGCCACCCGACTATGGGCGCGCATGCTGGACAAATTCCGTGGCGGCGAGGCAATGGCAATCCTGTGTGCGCTGCTGGCACTGGCCACCGCACTACCTGCGCTGACCGCCTCGACACCGCTCATTTTTGCTTCGGGTATTTTGTTCGGCGGCGTATTTTTATCGGTCGTCGCCTCGACAACCGCGATGGTGCGGCACAATTTACCGCACACCCACTGGGCAGCCGGCATCAGCGCCTTCACCATCGTCTTTGCCGCTGGCCAGATCGTCGGCCCGACGATCGTCGGCTGGATTGCCGACCATGGCGGCGGATTACGCAACGGCCTCTTGTTTTCTGCACTGGTGCTGCTGACCGGCGCGCTGCTGGCGTGGCGGCAGCGACCGCTGGCGCAGCACTGAGATGATCCTGCGTCGTTGCACTTGTACGCAACCATTGCGGATAATTGCCGCCCCAAAATTACGTCACACACTAGCCTGATGTCCCACCGCACCGGAACCCCTGAGTAAGCGTAGCGAGCGGCGCAAGGTCAGGGCGAGAAGCGCAACCGTACTTGAGTACGGTGAGCATCACAGTCCTGAGATTGCGCCGCGCAGTAGCTTAATCAGGGGTTCGGAGGGCTTCTACCAGGGCGGCACACTCTTCATCAGTCCCTACCGTAATCCGCAGGAACTGGTCGATACGCGCTTTTTTGAAGTGGCGCACGATGATGCCTTCGCTGCGCAAAGCAGCGGCGAGCGTGGCGCCATCGTGACGCGGATGCCGAGCAAAAACGAAATTGGCGGCGGAAGGCAGCACTTCAAAACCCAGATCCTGCAAAGCGGCAGACATGCGCTCACGACTGGCGATCACGGCTTGCCGCGTCTTTTCGTAATGCGCTTCATCCTGCATCGCGGCGGTGGCCCCTGCGATGGCAATGCGATCCAGCGGATAGGAATTAAAGCTGTTCTTGACGCGCTCCAGCCCGTCGATCAGATCCCGGTGCCCCAGCGCAAAGCCGACGCGCAAGCCGGCCAGCGAGCGCGATTTGGACAGGGTTTGCACCACGAGCAGATTCGGGTGACGCTCGATCAACTCAATGGCGCTGACGCCGCCGAAATCGATGTAAGCCTCATCGACGATGACCACGCGCTCACGGCGCACGGTCAACAGGCGTTCAATTTCATCGAGCGCGAGCAGGCAGCCGGTCGGGGCATTCGGATTGGGGAAAATAATGCCGCCGATGGCTTCGTTGGCGTCCAGATAATCGTCGATGCGGATACTGAAGTCAGCGGCCAGCGGCACGAGTCGGTAGTCGACTTGATACAAGCCGGCGTAAGTCGGATAAAAGCTGTAGCTGATATCGGGGAACAGAATCGGTGCGCCGTGCTGCAGCAAGCCGAGGAAGGCGTGCGCCAGCACTTCGTCGGAGCCGTTACCGACGAATATCTGGTCTGGCTTCAGGCCATGGCGCGCAGCAATCGCTTGTTTGAGCGAAGCGGCGTCAGGATCGGGATACAAACGCAAATCGTCGCTGACCTCACGCGCCATCGCGGCCAGCGCCAGCGGCGAAGGGCCATATGGGTTTTCGTTGGTGTTAAGCTTGATCAGTTTGCTTAGTTTTGGCTGTTCGCCAGGGGTGTAGGGGGTCAGGCGACTGACGATGGGACTCCAGTATTGACTCATGGCAGATGGTGCTCAGGACGGCTAAAACACCATGGTATCAAAATCCCGGACATGCAAGGGGCGTGTCAACGGAAACGGCGATCTGCGCATTGGTGAGCGTTGATGTGCGCCAGCACACAACATCATTAATGTCCGGATATGCCCGTCAACGGGGGACGAACTCTCATTAATTCTCACTAAAAGAAAGAAAATATGGCCGCAGAATTCGAAGTACCCAGCCCGCACGAACAGCAGTTGGAGCACGTCGTCGAACACGCTCATGGCAGCGGCGACAATTTTGCCGGCAAGATCGCCATGGTCACCGCCATCATGGCCACTGCCGGGGCGATGTTCAGCTATCAGGTCGGCTCCACTGAAAGCGCGGCAGCGATGAATAAGAACAATGCGGTCATCAAGAAAACCGAGGCGGCCAATCAGTGGAGTTACTACCAGGCAAAATCGAGCCGGCAAAACCTGTCGGAACTGGCGATGACCATCCCCGGTGTCGATGCAAGCAAATACGCTGCCTCGGCCGAGCGCTATAAAAAAGAAAAGGAAGAAATCCGTATCGGCGCTGAAAAACTGGAAGCCGAATCGCTGGCCTGGGATGAGAAATCCGAAGCCAGCATGCATCAGCACCACCGTTGGGCGCAGGCGATGACGGCGATTCAGATTGCGATTTCGCTCGCGGCCATTACCTTGCTGACGCGCAAGAACTGGCTCAAGCGCATGTCGTTCAGCGTGGGCGGCGTGGGTCTGGTGTTAGGTGCGCTGGCGGCATTGCATATTTAAGACGAAGCAAGACCTGGCACGACCTAAGCGGTCGGCACACAAACAAACGGCGCGGTGCAGTCTGATGACTGTGCCGCGCCGTTTGCCGTCAGGCAGTGAACTAACTCGTCTTAGCGAGTAACCGGCTTGTAGCGAATCCGCTTAGGCTTGGCACCTTCTTCGCCGAGACGCTTGCGCTTGTCGGCTTCGTATTCCTGATAATTGCCGTCGAAGAAGCTGACGTGCGAATCGCCTTCAAATGCCATGATGTGCGTGGCAATCCGATCCAGGAACCAGCGATCATGGGAAATCACCAGTACCGTACCGGCAAATTCCAGCAAGGCATCTTCCAGGGCGCGCAGTGTTTCCACGTCGAGATCGTTGGACGGTTCATCGAGCAATAAGACATTGCCGCCTTGCAGCAGGGTCTTGGCCAGATGCAAACGGCCACGCTCACCGCCGGACAAATTACCGACGATTTTTTGCTGGTCGCCGCCCTTGAAATTGAAGCGGCCGAGGTAGGCCCGCGATGGCATTTCAAAACGCCCGACCGTGAGAATATCCGCGCCGTTGGCAACATCTTCGAACACGGTCTTCTTGTTTTCCAGATCGTCGCGAGATTGGTCTACCAGCGATACCTTGACGGTCGAACCCAGCACCACTTCGCCGCTATCGGGCGTTTCCTTGCCGGCCAGCATGCGGAACAGGGTCGATTTACCCGCGCCGTTAGGGCCGATGATGCCGACGATCGCGCCAGCGGGAATTTTGAAATCGAGATTTTCGATCAGCAGACGGTCGCCATAGCCTTTGCTGACATTCTTGAATTCGATGACCTCATTACCCAGTCGCTCGGCCACTGGAATGAAAATTTCCTGGGTTTCGTTGCGCTTCTGGTATTCGTGTTCGGACAATTCGTTAAACCGCGCCAGCCGCGATTTGCTCTTGGATTGGCGGGCCTTGGGATTCTGACGCACCCACTCCAGCTCCTTGGCGAGGGTTTTCTGCCGCGCCGATTCGCTGGACTCTTCCAACTGCAAACGCGCCTGCTTCTGTTCCAGCCAGGAACTGTAGTTGCCCTTCCACGGAATACCGTGACCGCGATCGAGTTCCAGAATCCACTCGGCCGCGTTATCGAGGAAGTAACGATCATGGGTGATGGCCACCACAGTGCCGGTAAAGCGCAGCAGGAACTGCTCCAGCCAGTCGACCGATTCCGCGTCCAAATGGTTGGTTGGCTCATCGAGCAGCAACATGTCTGGCTTCGAGAGCAGCAAGCGGCACAAGGCTACGCGCCGTTTTTCACCACCGGACAAAACCCCGACGACCGCATCCCACGGCGGCAAGCGCAGTGCGTCGGCGGCCATTTCCAGCATCTGATCGAGATTGCCGCCGTCGGCGGTGGAAATGATCGCCTCCAGCCGCGCCTGCTCGGTGGCCAGCGCATCGAAATCGGCGTCTTCCTCGGCATACGCGGCATACACCTCATCGAGCTTGCCGCGCGCTTCAAACGCCTCGCCCAGCCCTCCCTCGACGGCCTGACGCACCGTCTGCTCGGGATCAAGCTGCGGCTCCTGCGGCAGATAGCCGATATTCAGATTCGGCATCGGCGTGGCTTCGCCCTGAATGTCCTTGTCCAGACCAGCCATGATTTTGAGCAGCGTCGACTTACCCGAGCCGTTCAGACCCAGCACGCCGATCTTGGCACCCGGGAAAAAGGAGAGCGAAATATCTTTCAGAATCTGCCGCTTGGGAGGCACGATCTTGCCGACGCGGTTCAGGGTATAGACGTATTGGGCCATAGTTGGGATCTGCCTAAAAGTAAGAGAAATAAAAACACTGCGCGCAGTATACCGTCAGGGCCTGCCGATTACGCATTTGCGCGTAGGGTCGAAGCGAGCGCGTAGGGCAACCCGGCAGCCGGCGACAAACTAACTCGATGCCTTCAGCCCATGCCGTCTGGCCACACCCAGATACAAGCACAAACCGCCTACAGTACAAACGGCCATCATGATGGCCAGCGGCAATGCCGTGCCATCGTGCCAGATGCTGATGCCCACGCCCGCCAGCACCGACATGCCGAATTGCAGCGTGCCCATTAACGCAGACGCGGTACCGGCCTGCTGCCCCTGCTCCGACAAAGCGATAGCCGCAACATTCGGGCTGATACAGCCATAGCTGCAAGTAAAGCCAAAGAATCCAATCAGCACCACGGCCAGACTATCCGCCCCGGCGGCAATCAGCACCGCCATGGTCGCCGTCACGCCAGCCGCCACCCACAAAGCGCGTTTAAGCAAATAATCGAGCGGATGCTTGCGCACCAGACGCGCATTGACCTGCGAAAAAATAATCAGCCCTACGGCATTGGCACCGAAGACATAACCGAAATGCTCCGGCGCTATGCCATGCAACTCAATGAGCACAAAGGGCGCGCCGGCAATATAGGCAAACATGGCGGCTTGCATCAAGCCACCGTTGACTGCGTAGGCGATGAATTGCGGATGGCGCAGCAAATCCAGGTACTGGCGCAGCGTCCGTCCCAGTTGCAGCGGCTTGGCCTGATGACGGTCCAGCGTTTCTTCCATGATGAAGTGCATGGCGATCAGACAGCCTGCGCCAAACACGGTCAGAATCACAAAGATCGAACGCCAGCCCCATGCCTGCAGAGCCAGTCCGCCAAAAAACGGCGCCAGAATCGGTGCCAGACCGAACACCAGCATCAGCAGCGAAAAAGCGCGGGCCGAACCGGCTGCGCCCATCTTGTCGCGAATGGCCGCACGCGGAATGATGATCCCGGCGCAAGCGCCCAGTCCCTGAAAAAACCGCAGGACGATCAGCGACTCAATGCTGTGAACGAACACGCACGCGGCCGACACCACGACGTAAATACCGATCCCGAAATACAGCGGCGGTTTGCGTCCGTAACGATCGCTGAGCGGCCCGTAAAACATTTGACCCAGCGCCAGTCCGACCAGAAAACTCGCCAGCGTCAATTGCACCATGTTGATGCCGACGCCGAATTCATGGGCGATAGTGGAAAAACTGGGCAGGTACATATCGATCGACAAAGAGCCGAATGCAGTCAGTACGGCGAGCATAATCAGCCACAGCGGAATGCCGCGGCCTTGAAGGGAGGAAGAAGAATCGGGGGGCATAAAATCCAGAGGGTGAACATTTCCGCAGTGACTGGCGCCGATGGAGACGCGCTTTTAAGGCCGGCCTGCGGGAAAACTCTTGATCCTACACCAACATCGGCGCTTTTGCTGTCAGCGTACCCCGCGACTATGCCCCGCCCCTGAACCAAACCTTCCATCACTCCGTCTTATTTAGTGTGCGATTTTTATCCCACTCCAACACGGAGACCTATATGACGATTCCCCTTCAAGACAAAAGACATTGGAAAATCACCGACCTGGATTTTTCGTGCATCGACATCCCCGCCACACGGCGCGATGAAAACCTGTTTTATCTGCTGGCCTGCGCCTCTTTCGTGGAAAGCGGTGCCAATGTGTACGCCAGCAACCTGGTCGATTTTTATCGCAACGACGCCGAACTGTCGGACTGGCTGCGCAATCACTGGGAAGTGGAAGAATTACAGCATGGCGCGGCTTTGCGGGCCTATGTTAACTATGTCTGGCCAGAGTTCGACTGGGAGCGCGCGTATCGCAGCTTTCTCGGTGAGTATGCGGGCTATTGCAAGGTCGAGCTGCTGGAATCGACCCGAACACAGGAACTGGCGGCGCGCTGCGTGGTGGAAACCGGCACCGCTACGTATTATCGGGCGCTGGCACGCAGCACGAGCGAACCGGTGCTGCGGCAACTGGCGCACCGCATCGCCGACGATGAAGTCAGTCACTACAAGCAGTTTTATCGCAGTTTCCGCCGCTATCGGGAGCAGGAAGGCACCGGACGCCTGCGCACCCTCGGCACGCTCTGCCGCCGCACGCTGGAGCTGAAAAGCGAAGATGCCGATTGCGCCATTCGCCATGTCATCAAAATACGCGACCCCTTGCACGCAGACGATGTGCCACAGCGACAGCGGCTGCTGGCGACGATGAATCACACCGTCCGCACCCACCTGACGCCAGACACGACCATCAAGATGATCATGAAGCCGCTGGAATTACCGCCGATGTTGCAAAGCATGGTTCAGTACCCGCTCATTCACTTCATGCAGCGCGTGTTTTTGCGCTGACTTCCGCTCACGGGCTTGCCCCTTTACCGCAACCAACCCCCTCGACTTTCCTCTGGACTCGCTAAGTGGTGTTCTTGCGCACCAACTAAGCGGCACCAGTTTGGTGCGCACTGGAATCGTCTTTGCGCTCTCGCTGCGCCTCCTCTACGCATCAAAACGGGGAGCGGCTGGCATACAAACTGCTTATTGAGCAGGCAACAAAAAATAAGTCGCCCCTGACTACGAACAAGGTCATGGGCATGGCCGCCCACTCAGAACGGCAAACCACCACCGTCAAGGACGAAATCGATGGCTCATGTCCCACGCCCGACAACGCTGCGGCATCGTAGCCGTCACGACTGGCGTGCCGGCGCAGATGGATGGCGTCCATGGTGCGCGGCATCTGGCGGTATAGTGCGGCCTTACCCTTTGAAATCAGGTCGATGAATCTTCTTGCACTCGCACCGTCCCCCACTGTTTGCGAAGACAGCGCCCTCGCCGACCGCCAAGCGCGCCTGAGCTTGCGCTTCGCCGACGACGGCGGCACCACACGATTGGTGGAGCGCGCGCATTTCGGGCCGCTGCGTGTACAAAAGCCGCTCTATCCTGAAGGCGCTGCGGTATGCCACGCCATCATCGTGCATCCGCCGGGTGGTGTAGTGGGCGGTGATGAGCTGCACATCAAGGCCAGCGTCGGTGCTGCCGGGCGGGCGCTGCTGACCACGCCGGGAGCGGCTAAATGGTACAAGGCCAACGGTCAGGTATCGCGCCAGACCATTGCGCTGGAACTGGGCCCGGGCGCGCATCTGGAATGGCTGCCGCAGGAAACCATTTTCTTCGATCGCTCCGAAGTGCATTTGCAGCACGCCGTCCATCTGGCGGCGGATGCCAGCTATATCGGCGGCGAAATTCTCTGTTTCGGCCGCACGGCGTCGGGCGAAACTTTCCGTCAGGGACGCATCCTGCAACGCACGACGCTGCACCGCGAAGGCAAGCTGCTGTGGTTTGAACAAGGGACACTGGAAGCGGCCGGCAACGCCATGCAAAGTCCGCTGGGGCTGGCCGGATACACCGTGAGCGCGACGCTGATTGCCGTCGGTAAATTACCCGTAAACAACGAGGGCAAACCGCTGCACCGCAATCAGTTCGTCAACGATTTACGCGCCGCCACCAGCGATCTGATCGGCGCGAATGGCAAATGCGGCGTCAGCCAAATAAAAGACGTCATCGTCCTGCGCCATCTCGGCCACTCCAGCGAACTGGCGCGGCAATGGCTGACACTAGCCTGGCAATTTTTGCGCCCTGAATTCATGCAGCGTCCGGCGCTGGTTCCGCGCATCTGGAATACCTAATGCTTATTGAAAAACTCTCCGACCACACTGCCGCGCAGCGCTTACTTTAATCGCTACCGGCACTGAATTGCTGCAACACTTTGACTTCTGCCACAGGAAAAAATAATGGAACTGACTCCGAGAGAAAAAGACAAGCTGCTGATTTTTACCGCAGCATTAGTAGCGGAACGGCGGCAGGCACGCGGTTTGAAATTGAATTATCCCGAATCCGTCGCGCTGATTTCCGCCGCCATCATGGAAGGAGCGCGTGATGGTCGTACGGTAGCGGAGCTGATGTCCTTCGGTGCGACTATTCTGAGTCGCGCCGACGTGATGGAAGGCGTGCCGGAAATGATCCCGGACATTCAGGTAGAAGCCACCTTTCCGGACGGCACCAAGCTGGTCACCGTGCATCATCCTATCCCTTAACTACACTCTTATTGACGAATGAGGCAGCCATGATTCCAGGCGAAATGCTGATTGAAGACGGCGACATTGAACTCAATGTCGGCCGCGCAACCGTGACAGTCAAGGTCGCCAATAGCGGCGACCGGCCGATTCAAATCGGCTCCCATTTCCATTTCTTTGAAACCAATACGGCGCTGGTCTTTGATCGTCCGCTCACGTACGGCATGCGGCTCAATATTGCCGCAGGCACAGCGGTTCGGTTCGAACCCGGCCAACATCGGACGGTGGAACTGGTCGCGCTGGCAGGTGAGCGTTGCGTCTACGGTTTTAACGCTCAGGTGATGGGCAAACTGGAAGAAAAAGTGGGCGCACAAGTGGGCACAAAAGCATGAGCAAAATCAGCCGTCAGGCGTACGCAGAAATGTTTGGCCCTACCGTCGGCGACCGCATCCGTCTGGCCGATACCGAGCTGTATATCGAAATCGAAAAAGACTACGCCACCTACGGCGAAGAAGTGAAATTCGGCGGCGGCAAAGTCATCCGCGACGGCATGGGACAGTCGCAACGCAATCACCGGGAGGTGATGGACACCGTCATTACCAATGCCGTCATTCTCGATCACTGGGGCATCGTCAAGGCCGATATCGGCATCAAGTCGGGCCGCATCGCGGGCATCGGCAAAGCGGGCAATCCCGATATCCAACCGGATGTGACCATGGCCATTGGCGGCGCGACGGAAATTATCGCCGGCGAAGGGCTCATCGTTACGGCGGGTGGAGTGGATACGCATATCCATTTCATTTGTCCGCAGCAAATCGAAGAGGCGCTGATGAGCGGCGTCACCACCATGATCGGCGGCGGCACCGGGCCGGCGGTCGGCACTGCGGCCACCACTTGCACGCCGGGGCCGTGGCATATTCATTCGATGTTGTCGGCCGCCGATGCCTTTCCGATGAATCTCGGATTTCTGGGTAAAGGCAATGTCAGCCTTCCCCGTCCGCTGGAAGAGCAGGTCGAAGCTGGCGCTATCGGACTCAAGCTGCATGAAGACTGGGGTTCCACACCGGCGGCAATCGATAATTGTCTGAGCGTTGCCGACCGCATGGATGTGCAAGTGGCCATCCATTCCGACACCTTGAATGAAGGCGGTTTTCTGGAACACACGCTGGCGGCTTTCAAGGATCGCACTATTCATACCTTCCACACCGAAGGTGCGGGCGGAGGTCATGCGCCGGATATTATTGCCGCAGTTGGTCACAGCAATGTGCTGCCCTCCTCGACCAATCCAACCCGTCCGTTCACCCGCAATACTCTAGACGAACATCTGGACATGCTGATGGTCTGCCATCACCTCGATCCTGCGATTGCAGAAGATGTGGCGTTTGCCGAATCGCGCATTCGCCGCGAGACGATTGCTGCCGAAGATATCCTGCACGATCTGGGCGCGATTTCGATGATGTCGTCCGATTCGCAAGCGATGGGCCGCGTCGGCGAGGTCATCATGCGCACCTGGCAGACGGCGCACAAAATGAAAGTGCAACGTGGTTCGCTGAAGGAAGATTCGAGCCGCAACGACAATTTCCGCGCCAAGCGGTATATCGCCAAATACACCATCAATCCGGCGATTACCCACGGGGTGTCGCATGTGGTCGGCTCGCTGGAAGTGGGGAAAATTGCGGATATCGTGTTGTGGCGACCAGCATTTTTCGGCGTTAAACCGTCGATGATTTTGAAGAGCGGCATGATCGCGGCGGCGCAAATGGGCGATCCTAACGCCTCGATTCCTACGCCTCAGCCGGTACATTACCGGATGATGTTCGGCGCCTTTGGCGGCGGCCTGAAAACCTCGTTGACCTTTTTGTCGCAGGCCGCTATCGACCGTGGCATTCCCGCACATTTGAAGCTGAACAAACCTGTCATTGCGGTGCGCGACGTGCGTCAATTACGCAAACATCACATGATTCATAACGGCGCGACACCGCACATGGAAGTCGATCCGGAGACGTATGAGGTGCGCGCCGATGGCGAGTTATTGACTTGCGAACCCGCGCTGGTGCTTCCGCTGGCGCAACGCTATTTCCTGTTTTAAGGCGCATGACCATGCTGACGACTATGTTGACATTACATACCAAATTACCGCATTCAGATCACATCGATGGAGAGCTGCGCCTGCCCTTTGATTTGCGCGAAAAAAGCCGGCTCCGCGCAAAGCTGATTTCTGGAGAAGATGTCGCCGTCTTTACGGTGCGCGGCACCGTTCTGCGCGATGGTGATTTGCTGCGCGGCGACGATGGCCGCGTTGTGCGTATCGTTGCCGCCGATGAGGCCACGTATCGGGTCGAATGTGCGACGCCGCACCTGTTGCTGCGCTGCGCATTTCATCTTGGAAATCGGCACACGCAAGCGCACATTGGCAGTGATGGCGCGGGTTTTTTGCGGATTCGGCAGGATGCGGTGCTCAAGGAAATGCTGGTTGGATTAGGCGCGGTGGTCAGTGAGGAGTTCGCTGTCTTTGAACCGGAAGCCGGCGCTTATGGCGGCGGGCATCGACATGGTGACGAGGGCCATTCGCATCTTCTGGCGCCGGTGCCTTTGCGTCAGCGCATTCACCGGCCGAGTGACAAGCCCGACAAACCCGATGCAGCGTAAGCACCGGGTATTGCCATGATTCCATCCTCCGCGCTTTTGCACTTGTTGCAGCTGGCCAGCCCGTCTCTGCCCGTGGGCGCTTATAGTTATTCGCAGGGGTTGGAGAGTGCGATTGAAAACGGGTCCGTCAAGAATGAAGAGACTGCCCGTCTTTGGATTCGCGCCATGCTGCATGAAGTCGTGGCGACTTTCGATGCGCCGGTTTTATGGCGTTTGCTACAGGCCTTTGCAGAATCGGATGGTGCGGCGGTCGCGCATTGGAATGCCTGCTTGCTTGCCGCGCGCGACACAGCGGAGTTCCGGGCAGAAACGGTACAGATGGGCTATTCGCTGGCACGTTTGATGATTGATCTGGAAATGGGCGAGGCCTCTTTGCGTGAACTTCTCGTGGCGCAGGAGGAAGTCGGATTTTCTACGGCCTTTGCCTGTGCCGGCGTGGCTTTGCAGATTCCACCGGCAGCCATGTTGTTGGGTTTTCTTTTTTCCTGGGCTGAAAATCAGGTGCTGGTTTGTGTGAAATCGGTGCCGCTTGGTCAGGTTGCCGGTCAGCGGCTTCTGCTTTCGCTACAAAGTGATCTGTCTTTGGTGGCGGAGTCGGCTCAATTGCTCGATGACGATCAGCTGTCGAACTGGTCTCCCGGGCTTTCGCTTTTGTCCATGCAGCATGAGGTGCAATATAGTCGGCTTTATCGATCCTGATAACGCGCTTTTTAGGTTCCTTGTACGCTACTGTTAGATTTTAAATCAGGCTTATGCCAAAGCCAGCTGGCATTGTTGTATCGCCTGCCACACCACTTAATGCGCTTAGCCAGCGGCCTTTTACGTAAGTCCGATTAAAGTATTCCTCCGTATTTTCATTGAATTTATTTTTCTTCCTTTCTTATGATGACTGCTTCCACTTCCAATCCCCTTCGTGTCGGCATCGGCGGTCCGGTCGGCTCAGGCAAAACCGCTCTGTGTGAAATGCTGTGCAAACGCATGCGCGATCACTACGATATGGCTGTCATCACCAATGACATCTATACCAAAGAAGATATGGAAATTCTGTTGCGCGCGGAGGCGCTTCCCGCCGAGCGCTTGATGGGCGTGGAGACTGGCGGTTGTCCGCACACGGCTATCCGCGAGGATGCCTCGATCAATCTCGAAGCGATTGCCCGCATGTGTGCGGATTTTCCAAATCTGGATTTGATTCTGGTGGAGTCGGGTGGCGACAATTTAGCGGCAACCTTCAGCCCGGAGCTGTCAGACCTGACGATTTATGTCATCGATGTAGCGGGTGGAGAAAAAATTCCTCGCAAAGGCGGGCCTGGCATTACTCGTTCTGATTTATTGATTATCAACAAAGTGGATTTGGCACCGTATGTAGGCGCCAATCTGGACGTCATGGCGCACGATGCAAAACGTATGCGCGGTGATCGGCCTTTTATCTTTACCAATTTGCGTACAGGAGTCGGTGTTGATGAAGTGATTGCCTTCGTTCGCGAGCAAGGGCTTCTGGATCGGCATGTACTGTGATCGAGTACCTACGCAAACTGTAGTACCGCGATCCGATCTGATCTAACAAGCCGCTTGAGTGCGTCTAGGTAGGGTGGCCAGCAAGCGCTTGAGCGTGCTGTTGGGCGAAGGCATTATTGAGTTGAAATAGAAAAAGGGCCGTAGCGGTTAAGCTAGGGCCCTTTTATTTAAAACAAAGCCTGACGATGACCTACTTTCACACTGGTTGCAGCACTATCATTGGCGCGAAGTCGTTTCACGGTCCTGTTCGGGATGGGAAGGGGTGGTACCAACTTGCTATAGTCATCAGGCATAACTTGTAACACTCGGTGCTCTCCAACGGGAGCAGCACAAAGCGCAATCTGGGAAGAAGTAAAGTTGGCATCTCTGGGCAGAGACGCCGGGTGTGTTGTACCGACCAAGGCAAACACAAATCTCATCGAATATAACCAGCTAAGGTTATAGGGACAAGCCTCACGGGCAATTAGTATCAGTTAGCTTAACGTATTACTACGCTTCCACACCTGACCTATCAACGTCCTGGTCTCGAACGACCCTTTAGGGGAATCTAGTTCCCGGGAAGTATCATCTTAAGGCGAGTTTCCCGCTTAGATGCTTTCAGCGGTTATCTCTTCCGAACTTAGCTACTCGGCAATGCCACTGGCGTGACAACCGATACACCAGAGGTTCGTCCACTCCGGTCCTCTCGTACTAGGAGCAGCCCCCTTCAAACTTCCAACGCCCACGGCAGATAGGGACCAAACTGTCTCACGACGTTTTAAACCCAGCTCACGTACCACTTTAAATGGCGAACAGCCATACCCTTGGGACCGGCTACAGCCCCAGGATGTGATGAGCCGACATCGAGGTGCCAAACTCCCCCGTCGATATGAACTCTTGGGAGGAATCAGCCTGTTATCCCCAGAGTACCTTTTATCCGTTGAGCGATGGCCCTTCCATACAGAACCACCGGATCACTATGTCCTACTTTCGTACCTGCTCGACTTGTCAGTCTCGCAGTTAAGCACGCTTATGCCATTGCACTATTAGCACGATGTCCGACCGTACCTAGCGTACCTTCGAACTCCTCCGTTACACTTTAGGAGGAGACCGCCCCAGTCAAACTGCCTACCATGCACTGTTCCCGATCCGGATAACGGACCAAGGTTAGAATCTCAAACAAACCAGGGTGGTATTTCAAGGTTGGCTCCACGCAAACTAGCGTTCACGCTTCAAAGCCTCCCACCTATCCTACACAGATTGGTTCAAAATTCAATGCAAAGCTACAGTAAAGGTTCATGGGGTCTTTCCGTCTAGCCGCGGGTAGATTGCATCATCACAAACATTTCAACTTCGCTGAGTCTCGGGAGGAGACAGTGTGGCCATCGTTACTCCATTCGTGCAGGTCGGAACTTACCCGACAAGGAATTTCGCTACCTTAGGACCGTTATAGTTACGGCCGCCGTTTACTGGGACTTCAATCAAGAGCTTGCACCCCATCATTTAATCTTCCAGCACCGGGCAGGAGTCACACCATATACGTCCACTTTCGTGTTTGCATAGTGCTGTGTTTTTATTAAACAGTCGCAGCCACCTTTTTATTGCAGCCCTTTTGTCCTTCTGGCGCAGGCCAGTCAAACTACTAGGGCGTACCTTATCCCGAAGTTACGGTACAAATTTGCCGAGTTCCTTCTCCCGAGTTCTCTCAAGCGCCTTAGAATACTCATCTCGCCCACCTGTGTCGGTTTGCGGTACGGTCTCGTTAGACTGAAGCTTAGAGGCTTTTCTTGGAACCACTTCCAATTGCTTCGTGAATAAATTCACTCGTCCCAACCCCTTGAATTACGCTACCGGATTTACCTAGTAGCCTTCTGTGAGTTAGGAACCGGGACTTCCAACACCCGGACAACCTTCCGCGATCCGTCCCCCCATCGCATCTAACGACGGTGCAGGAATATTAACCTGCTTCCCATCAGCTACGCATCTCTGCCTCGCCTTAGGGGCCGACTCACCCTGCTCCGATGAACGTTGAACAGGAAACCTTGGGCTTACGGCGTGGGGGCTTTTCACCCCCATTATCGCTACTCATGTCAGCATTCGCACTTCTGATACCTCCAGCATCCTTTACAAGACACCTTCGCAGGCTTACAGAACGCTCTCCTACCATATGTGTAAACACATATCCGCAGCTTCGGTGACTGGCTTAGCCCCGTTACATCTTCCGCGCAGGACGACTCGATCAGTGAGCTATTACGCTTTCTTTAAAGGGTGGCTGCTTCTAAGCCAACCTCCTGACTGTTTTAGCCTTCCCACTTCGTTTTCCACTTAGCCAATCTTTGGGACCTTAGCTGGCGGTCTGGGTTGTTTCCCTCTTGACGCCGGACGTTAGCACCCGACGTCTGTCTCCCAAGCTCGCACTCATCGGTATTCGGAGTTTGCAATGGGTTGGTAAGTCGCGATGACCCCCTAGCCATAACAGTGCTCTACCCCCGATGGTGATACTTGAGGCACTACCTAAATAGTTTTCGGAGAGAACCAGCTATTTCCAAGTTTGTTTAGCCTTTCACCCCTACCCACAGCTCATCCCCTAATTTTTCAACATTAGTGGGTTCGGTCCTCCAGTGCGTGTTACCGCACCTTCAACCTGGCCATGAGTAGATCACTTGGTTTCGGGTCTACACCCAGCGACTATCGCCCTATTCGGACTCGATTTCTCTACGCCTTCCCTATACGGTTAAGCTTGCCACTGAATGTAAGTCGCTGACCCATTATACAAAAGGTACGCAGTCACGGAACAAGTCCGCTCCTACTGTTTGTATGCACACGGTTTCAGGATCTATTTCACTCCCCTTCCGGGGTTCTTTTCGCCTTTCCCTCACGGTACTGGTTCACTATCGGTCGATGTCGAGTATTTAGCCTTGGAGGATGGTCCCCCCATGTTCAGACAGGATTTCACGTGTCCCGCCCTACTTGTCGCAAGCTTAGTTCCACACTACTGATTTCGTATAAGGGACTATCACCCTCTATGGCAGCACTTTCCAGAGCTTTCTACTATCAATAATGCTAAATCTTGCAGGCTGGTCCCATTTCGCTCGCCACTACTCTGGGAATCTCGGTTGATTTCTTTTCCTGCAGCTACTTAGATGTTTCAGTTCGCCGCGTTCGCTTTTAACACCTATGTATTCAGTGTTAAATGACCCTAAGGCCGGGTTACCCCATTCGGAAATCTGCGGATCAAAGCTTGTTTGCTAGCTCCCCGCAGCTTATCGCAAGCTACTACGTCCTTCATCGCCTGACATCGCCAAGGCATCCACCATGTGCACTTATTCACTTGTCCCTATAACTTTAGCTTCTCATCTGCTGTACTACCGTTCATTCGCAGACAAAAAGTGGTTACAAGGGTATTTCTATGAGTTTAGCGTTTGCCGTATTTCCAAAGCGGTCTTCTAAAACTTAAAGATCACTTCAAATAATACTTTTTTGATTTGATACAATCACACCCATCAATCTCCACTTCTCCACTTGCGTGAATCCGCTTAAATTGATAAATCTTTACTTCTTCCAGATTGTTAAAGAACGAAACAGCTAGTGATCTAAAAGATCAAACCTAAATCCGCACGCTCTTCGCGTTCGACTTAGGTTTGATATTTCTTGGTGGAGGTTGACGGGATCGAACCGACGACCCCCTGCTTGCAAAGCAGGTGCTCTCCCAGCTGAGCTAAACCCCCATTTACTTCTTATCAAACTTCGCTTGATAATCTTGTACCTTGGTGGGTCTGGTTGGGCTCGAACCAACGACCCCCGCGTTATCAACACGGTGCTCTAACCAGCTGAGCTACAGACCCGCTTGGATCAGTACACAGCGGCCAACTCTCGCGCTTTACATCGCGCCCCAGTCGCGCAGCCAAATAACTGTTCTTTTCTTCATTAACTTGTCGATAAGTGTGGACGCTTGACTTCCCCGTGCACTCTAGAAAGGAGGTGATCCAGCCGCACCTTCCGATACGGCTACCTTGTTACGACTTCACCCCAGTCACGAATCCTACCGTGGTAAGCGCCCTCCTTACGGTTAGGCTACCTACTTCTGGTAAAACCCGCTCCCATGGTGTGACGGGCGGTGTGTACAAGACCCGGGAACGTATTCACCGCGACATGCTGATCCGCGATTACTAGCGATTCCAACTTCATGGAGTCGAGTTGCAGACTCCAATCCGGACTACGATACACTTTCTGGGATTAGCTCCCCCTCGCGGGTTGGCGGCCCTCTGTATGTACCATTGTATGACGTGTGAAGCCCTACCCATAAGGGCCATGAGGACTTGACGTCATCCCCACCTTCCTCCGGTTTGTCACCGGCAGTCTCATTAGAGTGCCCTTTCGTAGCAACTAATGACAAGGGTTGCGCTCGTTGCGGGACTTAACCCAACATCTCACGACACGAGCTGACGACAGCCATGCAGCACCTGTGTAATGGTTCTCTTTCGAGCACTCCCAAATCTCTTCAGGATTCCATCCATGTCAAGGGTAGGTAAGGTTTTTCGCGTTGCATCGAATTAATCCACATCATCCACCGCTTGTGCGGGTCCCCGTCAATTCCTTTGAGTTTTAATCTTGCGACCGTACTCCCCAGGCGGTCTACTTCACGCGTTAGCTGCGTTACCAAGTCAATTAAGACCCGACAACTAGTAGACATCGTTTAGGGCGTGGACTACCAGGGTATCTAATCCTGTTTGCTCCCCACGCTTTCGTGCATGAGCGTCAGTGTTATCCCAGGGGGCTGCCTTCGCCATCGGTATTCCTCCACATATCTACGCATTTCACTGCTACACGTGGAATTCTACCCCCCTCTGACACACTCTAGCCGTGCAGTCACAAATGCAATTCCCAGGTTAAGCCCGGGGATTTCACATCTGTCTTGCACAACCGCCTGCGCACGCTTTACGCCCAGTAATTCCGATTAACGCTTGCACCCTACGTATTACCGCGGCTGCTGGCACGTAGTTAGCCGGTGCTTATTCTTCAGGTACCGTCATTAGCCCAGAGTATTAATCCAGACCGTTTCTTCCCTGACAAAAGAGCTTTACAACCCGAAGGCCTTCTTCACTCACGCGGCATTGCTGGATCAGGCTTGCGCCCATTGTCCAAAATTCCCCACTGCTGCCTCCCGTAGGAGTCTGGGCCGTGTCTCAGTCCCAGTGTGGCTGGTCGTCCTCTCAGACCAGCTACTGATCGTCGCCTTGGTAGGCTTTTACCCCACCAACTAGCTAATCAGATATCGGCCGCTCCACGAGCATGAGGTCTTGCGATCCCCCACTTTCATCCTTAGATCGTATGCGGTATTAGCTAATCTTTCGACTAGTTATCCCCCACTCTAGGGCACGTTCCGATATATTACTCACCCGTTCGCCACTCGCCGCCAGGATTGCTCCCGCGCTGCCGTTCGACTTGCATGTGTAAGGCATGCCGCCAGCGTTCAATCTGAGCCAGGATCAAACTCTTCAGTTTAATCTCTGTTTTGTGGCATTGCTGCCTACCCTCTCGGGTATCGCTCACTCAAAATACTGACAGATAATTTCTTTCGATCTTACCTATATTTCTTGTGAACATTTAATGTGTAAAGTTTGCGACACTTCCGAAGAAATATCGCCACAGTTCCATCAAACGCCCACACTTATCGACAGTTAATTTTTAAAGAACTTTCAGTCTCATCGCACCCAAGCCGCACACTTCGCCGCCCAACATACTCTGCTACTTCGCATCGCTTTCATTCATCCCTGAACTTCCGCTTATGCCGCAATCACATCGTTTTGTGTCATCGCTAAATTTTGTTTTTCAACTACATTTTTTCTTTTTTCTTCCTGCTCAACAACACAGAAGCGAGATTATGCGACATCCTTAGACTTCAGTCAATACCTTTTTAAACTATTTGGCGAATCCGCTGCTTTCGTCCCACTATTAAAACAACTTACCTGTTTCGCCACTTCCTTTGCCAACCCACTGCCGCCAGCGAAAAGAGGCCGCACTATAATGGTAATGCCCTCACAAAAAAGTGAACTTTAAAAGTAGAATTTTCTTAAATCAGATTTTGAGGAAGTTTTACATGAAAACATTGACCTACCCCCAACATGAGCATCAAGCCTGGGTAGAATCCAACTCTGAAAGGAGCTGGATCATGTGACCTGCTCCCCGAGATTAGTACGGCCATAATGTAGAGTTTGCCCCTAAGGAGGCAAGCATGAAGAATCGATTCACGGAAGAACAGATCATTGGCGTATTAAAAGAAGCGGAAACTGGCGTAAAAGTAGCGGAGCTTTGTCGCAAACACGGTATTAGCGACGCCACCTATTACAACTGGAAAGCGAAATTCGGCGGGATGACGGTATCCGAAGCACAACGACTCAAGGTTCTTGAAGCAGAGAACGCCAAGTTGAAACGCTTGCTGGCAGAATCAATGCTCGACAACGCAGCTCTCAAGGATGTTGTTGGCCGAAAGTGGTAAGCCCACAAGCCAGACGTGACGCCGTTTCCTATGTCATGGAAAACCACGGAATAGGTGTTACGCGTGCTTGTGGGCTGATGGGCATTTCCAGGTCGTTATATCGGTATGAATCGACTCGCCCGAGCGACGAACAGTTGGCAGGACGATTGACTGAACTGGCTGGTCAGAAGAGGCGTTACGGATATCGACGCCTGCATGTGCTGCTGTGCCGGGAAGGTTGGTTGATTAATCCTAAGCGTACGTATCGGGTTTACCACGCAGCCGGTTTGATGGTGCGTCGACGCAAGCGCAAGCGTATCGCTGGCGTTGAACGGCAGCCGAAGGTAGTAGCACTGGGACCGAATCAGAGTTGGTCGATGGACTTTGTATCGGATGGATTTATTGACGGACGTCGCCTGCGCTGTTTGAATATCGTCGATGATTTCACAAAAGAGTGTTTGGCAATAGAAGTGGATACCTCACTGCCTGGTCGCCGTGTCGTGGCTGTTTTAGAGCGTTTGGCAGAAAATCGAGGGTTGCCCAGATCGGTGACTGTAGATAACGGCCCCGAGTTTATTAGCAAGGTACTCGATGAATGGGCTTACCGAAAACAGCTTCAATTGCGATTTATCGAACCGGGCAAGCCGCAGCAGAATGCCTATATTGAAAGTTTCAACGGTAAGTTTCGGGATGAATGTTTGAATGAGCATTGGTTTTTATCAATGCGTCATGCACGGGAAGTCATCGCCGCATGGCGTCAGGAATACAACGAGGAGCGCCCCCACAGCGCACTTGGCTACCTGACACCGAACAGATTTGCAGATAGTTTTTTAACCGCAAACTCTATGTCGGTTTCGGACTAAATTGTGGAGCAGGTCACATCGGCAACACAACGCGTAAGTGACTTGGTCCCTTCTTACGACGCCTGCCTCGCAACGACAAGTCTTCTTTACGATAGAGACGCTCGGTACGCTTATGGTTGATGACCAAGCCTTCCCGGCGCAACATAACGTGCAAACGTGGCGATCCAAATCGAGGGCGCTCCTGTGCCAGTTCGCGCATCCTCTGACGAACAGGCGCATCGTCCTCAACAGGTATCGGTCGTCGATAGGTGCGCCGGTTCAGACCAATTAAGCTGCAGGCCCGCCGCTCAGAGAAATCGTATTGCGCGATGACCTGCTGCACGACTTCTTTGCGCTGCGCGGGCAGCGCTACTTTTTTTGCAGGACGTCTTTCAATACGAGGATATCCAGCGCTTGCTCTGCAACCAGACGTTTGAGTTTCTGATTCTCTTCTTCCAAAGCCTTTAAACGCCGGGCCTCCGAAACTTCCATGCCACCAAACTTGCTACGCCAGTTGTAAAACGTGACGTCTGATATGCCGTGCTTACGGCATAAATCAGCCACCTTCATTCCGGCATCGGCTTCCTTCAAGACGCCGATTATCTGTTCTTCCGTAAATCTCGATTTTTTCATGACTAGCTCTCCATCAGCACAGTCACTAACTTTACATTGGGATACTTTGGCGGGGGAAGGTCAAATGCATTTGCTGCCAAACAGTTTTTAAACTCGGATTCTACTGCGCGCTGTCGCTAATTCTTGGGGGCAGGTCACAAAGCCGCTACGCTGAAGATTATTGAGTTGAAATAGAAAAAGGGCCGTAGCGGTTAAGCTAGGGCCCTTTTATTTAAAACAAAGCCTGACGATGACCTACTTTCACACTGGTTGCAGCACTATCATTGGCGCGAAGTCGTTTCACGGTCCTGTTCGGGATGGGAAGGGGTGGTACCAACTTGCTATAGTCATCAGGCATAACTTGTAACACTCGGTGCTCTCCAACGGGAGCAGCACAAAGCGCAATCTGGGAAGAAGTAAAGTTGGCATCTCTGGGCAGAGACGCCGGGTGTGTTGTACCGACCAAGGCAAACACAAATCTCATCGAATATAACCAGCTAAGGTTATAGGGACAAGCCTCACGGGCAATTAGTATCAGTTAGCTTAACGTATTACTACGCTTCCACACCTGACCTATCAACGTCCTGGTCTCGAACGACCCTTTAGGGGAATCTAGTTCCCGGGAAGTATCATCTTAAGGCGAGTTTCCCGCTTAGATGCTTTCAGCGGTTATCTCTTCCGAACTTAGCTACTCGGCAATGCCACTGGCGTGACAACCGATACACCAGAGGTTCGTCCACTCCGGTCCTCTCGTACTAGGAGCAGCCCCCTTCAAACTTCCAACGCCCACGGCAGATAGGGACCAAACTGTCTCACGACGTTTTAAACCCAGCTCACGTACCACTTTAAATGGCGAACAGCCATACCCTTGGGACCGGCTACAGCCCCAGGATGTGATGAGCCGACATCGAGGTGCCAAACTCCCCCGTCGATATGAACTCTTGGGAGGAATCAGCCTGTTATCCCCAGAGTACCTTTTATCCGTTGAGCGATGGCCCTTCCATACAGAACCACCGGATCACTATGTCCTACTTTCGTACCTGCTCGACTTGTCAGTCTCGCAGTTAAGCACGCTTATGCCATTGCACTATTAGCACGATGTCCGACCGTACCTAGCGTACCTTCGAACTCCTCCGTTACACTTTAGGAGGAGACCGCCCCAGTCAAACTGCCTACCATGCACTGTTCCCGATCCGGATAACGGACCAAGGTTAGAATCTCAAACAAACCAGGGTGGTATTTCAAGGTTGGCTCCACGCAAACTAGCGTTCACGCTTCAAAGCCTCCCACCTATCCTACACAGATTGGTTCAAAATTCAATGCAAAGCTACAGTAAAGGTTCATGGGGTCTTTCCGTCTAGCCGCGGGTAGATTGCATCATCACAAACATTTCAACTTCGCTGAGTCTCGGGAGGAGACAGTGTGGCCATCGTTACTCCATTCGTGCAGGTCGGAACTTACCCGACAAGGAATTTCGCTACCTTAGGACCGTTATAGTTACGGCCGCCGTTTACTGGGACTTCAATCAAGAGCTTGCACCCCATCATTTAATCTTCCAGCACCGGGCAGGAGTCACACCATATACGTCCACTTTCGTGTTTGCATAGTGCTGTGTTTTTATTAAACAGTCGCAGCCACCTTTTTATTGCAGCCCTTTTGTCCTTCTGGCGCAGGCCAGTCAAACTACTAGGGCGTACCTTATCCCGAAGTTACGGTACAAATTTGCCGAGTTCCTTCTCCCGAGTTCTCTCAAGCGCCTTAGAATACTCATCTCGCCCACCTGTGTCGGTTTGCGGTACGGTCTCGTTAGACTGAAGCTTAGAGGCTTTTCTTGGAACCACTTCCAATTGCTTCGTGAATAAATTCACTCGTCCCAACCCCTTGAATTACGCTACCGGATTTACCTAGTAGCCTTCTGTGAGTTAGGAACCGGGACTTCCAACACCCGGACAACCTTCCGCGATCCGTCCCCCCATCGCATCTAACGACGGTGCAGGAATATTAACCTGCTTCCCATCAGCTACGCATCTCTGCCTCGCCTTAGGGGCCGACTCACCCTGCTCCGATGAACGTTGAACAGGAAACCTTGGGCTTACGGCGTGGGGGCTTTTCACCCCCATTATCGCTACTCATGTCAGCATTCGCACTTCTGATACCTCCAGCATCCTTTACAAGACACCTTCGCAGGCTTACAGAACGCTCTCCTACCATATGTGTAAACACATATCCGCAGCTTCGGTGACTGGCTTAGCCCCGTTACATCTTCCGCGCAGGACGACTCGATCAGTGAGCTATTACGCTTTCTTTAAAGGGTGGCTGCTTCTAAGCCAACCTCCTGACTGTTTTAGCCTTCCCACTTCGTTTTCCACTTAGCCAATCTTTGGGACCTTAGCTGGCGGTCTGGGTTGTTTCCCTCTTGACGCCGGACGTTAGCACCCGACGTCTGTCTCCCAAGCTCGCACTCATCGGTATTCGGAGTTTGCAATGGGTTGGTAAGTCGCGATGACCCCCTAGCCATAACAGTGCTCTACCCCCGATGGTGATACTTGAGGCACTACCTAAATAGTTTTCGGAGAGAACCAGCTATTTCCAAGTTTGTTTAGCCTTTCACCCCTACCCACAGCTCATCCCCTAATTTTTCAACATTAGTGGGTTCGGTCCTCCAGTGCGTGTTACCGCACCTTCAACCTGGCCATGAGTAGATCACTTGGTTTCGGGTCTACACCCAGCGACTATCGCCCTATTCGGACTCGATTTCTCTACGCCTTCCCTATACGGTTAAGCTTGCCACTGAATGTAAGTCGCTGACCCATTATACAAAAGGTACGCAGTCACGGAACAAGTCCGCTCCTACTGTTTGTATGCACACGGTTTCAGGATCTATTTCACTCCCCTTCCGGGGTTCTTTTCGCCTTTCCCTCACGGTACTGGTTCACTATCGGTCGATGTCGAGTATTTAGCCTTGGAGGATGGTCCCCCCATGTTCAGACAGGATTTCACGTGTCCCGCCCTACTTGTCGCAAGCTTAGTTCCACACTACTGATTTCGTATAAGGGACTATCACCCTCTATGGCAGCACTTTCCAGAGCTTTCTACTATCAATAATGCTAAATCTTGCAGGCTGGTCCCATTTCGCTCGCCACTACTCTGGGAATCTCGGTTGATTTCTTTTCCTGCAGCTACTTAGATGTTTCAGTTCGCCGCGTTCGCTTTTAACACCTATGTATTCAGTGTTAAATGACCCTAAGGCCGGGTTACCCCATTCGGAAATCTGCGGATCAAAGCTTGTTTGCTAGCTCCCCGCAGCTTATCGCAAGCTACTACGTCCTTCATCGCCTGACATCGCCAAGGCATCCACCATGTGCACTTATTCACTTGTCCCTATAACTTTAGCTTCTCATCTGCTGTACTACCGTTCATTCGCAGACAAAAAGTGGTTACAAGGGTATTTCTATGAGTTTAGCGTTTGCCGTATTTCCAAAGCGGTCTTCTAAAACTTAAAGATCACTTCAAATAATACTTTTTTGATTTGATACAATCACACCCATCAATCTCCACTTCTCCACTTGCGTGAATCCGCTTAAATTGATAAATCTTTACTTCTTCCAGATTGTTAAAGAACGAAACAGCTAGTGATCTAAAAGATCAAACCTAAATCCGCACGCTCTTCGCGTTCGACTTAGGTTTGATATTTCTTGGTGGAGGTTGACGGGATCGAACCGACGACCCCCTGCTTGCAAAGCAGGTGCTCTCCCAGCTGAGCTAAACCCCCATTTACTTCTTATCAAACTTCGCTTGATAATCTTGTACCTTGGTGGGTCTGGTTGGGCTCGAACCAACGACCCCCGCGTTATCAACACGGTGCTCTAACCAGCTGAGCTACAGACCCGCTTGGATCAGTACACAGCGGCCAACTCTCGCGCTTTACATCGCGCCCCAGTCGCGCAGCCAAATAACTGTTCTTTTCTTCATTAACTTGTCGATAAGTGTGGACGCTTGACTTCCCCGTGCACTCTAGAAAGGAGGTGATCCAGCCGCACCTTCCGATACGGCTACCTTGTTACGACTTCACCCCAGTCACGAATCCTACCGTGGTAAGCGCCCTCCTTACGGTTAGGCTACCTACTTCTGGTAAAACCCGCTCCCATGGTGTGACGGGCGGTGTGTACAAGACCCGGGAACGTATTCACCGCGACATGCTGATCCGCGATTACTAGCGATTCCAACTTCATGGAGTCGAGTTGCAGACTCCAATCCGGACTACGATACACTTTCTGGGATTAGCTCCCCCTCGCGGGTTGGCGGCCCTCTGTATGTACCATTGTATGACGTGTGAAGCCCTACCCATAAGGGCCATGAGGACTTGACGTCATCCCCACCTTCCTCCGGTTTGTCACCGGCAGTCTCATTAGAGTGCCCTTTCGTAGCAACTAATGACAAGGGTTGCGCTCGTTGCGGGACTTAACCCAACATCTCACGACACGAGCTGACGACAGCCATGCAGCACCTGTGTAATGGTTCTCTTTCGAGCACTCCCAAATCTCTTCAGGATTCCATCCATGTCAAGGGTAGGTAAGGTTTTTCGCGTTGCATCGAATTAATCCACATCATCCACCGCTTGTGCGGGTCCCCGTCAATTCCTTTGAGTTTTAATCTTGCGACCGTACTCCCCAGGCGGTCTACTTCACGCGTTAGCTGCGTTACCAAGTCAATTAAGACCCGACAACTAGTAGACATCGTTTAGGGCGTGGACTACCAGGGTATCTAATCCTGTTTGCTCCCCACGCTTTCGTGCATGAGCGTCAGTGTTATCCCAGGGGGCTGCCTTCGCCATCGGTATTCCTCCACATATCTACGCATTTCACTGCTACACGTGGAATTCTACCCCCCTCTGACACACTCTAGCCGTGCAGTCACAAATGCAATTCCCAGGTTAAGCCCGGGGATTTCACATCTGTCTTGCACAACCGCCTGCGCACGCTTTACGCCCAGTAATTCCGATTAACGCTTGCACCCTACGTATTACCGCGGCTGCTGGCACGTAGTTAGCCGGTGCTTATTCTTCAGGTACCGTCATTAGCCCAGAGTATTAATCCAGACCGTTTCTTCCCTGACAAAAGAGCTTTACAACCCGAAGGCCTTCTTCACTCACGCGGCATTGCTGGATCAGGCTTGCGCCCATTGTCCAAAATTCCCCACTGCTGCCTCCCGTAGGAGTCTGGGCCGTGTCTCAGTCCCAGTGTGGCTGGTCGTCCTCTCAGACCAGCTACTGATCGTCGCCTTGGTAGGCTTTTACCCCACCAACTAGCTAATCAGATATCGGCCGCTCCACGAGCATGAGGTCTTGCGATCCCCCACTTTCATCCTTAGATCGTATGCGGTATTAGCTAATCTTTCGACTAGTTATCCCCCACTCTAGGGCACGTTCCGATATATTACTCACCCGTTCGCCACTCGCCGCCAGGATTGCTCCCGCGCTGCCGTTCGACTTGCATGTGTAAGGCATGCCGCCAGCGTTCAATCTGAGCCAGGATCAAACTCTTCAGTTTAATCTCTGTTTTGTGGCATTGCTGCCTACCCTCTCGGGTATCGCTCACTCAAAATACTGACAGATAATTTCTTTCGATCTTACCTATATTTCTTGTGAACATTTAATGTGTAAAGTTTGCGACACTTCCGAAGAAATATCGCCACAGTTCCATCAAACGCCCACACTTATCGACAGTTAATTTTTAAAGAACTTTCAGTCTCATCGCACCCAAGCCGCACACTTCGCCGCCCAACATACTCTGCTACTTCGCATCGCTTTCATTCATCTCTGAACTTCCGCTTATGCCGCAATCACATCGTTTTGTGTCATCGCTAAATTTTGTTTTTCAACTACATTTCGCTGCTTTCATCCAACCCTGAAAACAACTCATTTCGTACCCCACTTTCTCTACTGCTCCGCTGCTTCGTTTCCGCTGCAACTCGCTGTCTTCAGCGGGGAGGCGAACTATAGCAACCCACCCTCTTCTTTGCAAGCATTTATCGTAAATTATTTTGCAGAACCCTCAAATAAATCTAACAGTGTCATCGCTACCACTTTCGTCGCCCTCCGCAAATCGTCCAATAACAGGTTTTCGTCAGCCTGTTTCGCCGCCGATTCCATCAGCGTCCGGGGACCAGCGCCATACAGGACGACAGGGATGCCGCGCTCTCCATATAGACGCGCATCCGTATACAGCCCGGAGCCACAGATCTCCGCAGCCTCACCAAACACGGCGCTCGTATTGCGCAATAAGCTATCCAACAGGACTTGCTGCCCCGGCATAGGTCGCAATGCTTGCGCCAGGAGCAATCGCTTTATTTCAACCCGGATGCCCGGCATGCCCTCCACCGCAGCTTCTATCAGAACACGCAGTCGCGCCTCAACCGCCGCAGGATCTTCCTCCGGGATCATTCGCCTATCCATTTTCAGTACCACCTTCCCCGGCACCACATTCGTATTCGTCCCACCATCAATGCGCCCCACGATCATCGTCGGATGACCTATCCCGTGCACAGCGGATTTGATTTCACGCAATCGCGGCACTTCCTCATAGATTGCCTGCAAGATTGCCGTTGCCGCCTGCAACGCATCGTGTCCCGTTTCCGGCATAGACCCATGCGTCGCTTTGCCGTGGACGGTGATCTCGAGCTGAAGACAGGCATTATGCGCAGTCACCACTTGATAGCTGAAGCCAGGTGCAATGACATAGTCCGGCTTGCTCAACCCCTGCTCAAGCAACCAGCCCGGCCCAAGCAAACCGCCGAACTCTTCGTCATAGGTAAAATGCAGCTCGACAGCCCCGCCCAGATCCGCTTGCAGCGACTCCAGCGCCCTTACCGCAAAGCTGTACGTTGCAAAATCGCTTTTCGATACTGCCGCCGCCCGTCCATATATCCGTCCGTTCTCAATGACTCCTTCATACGGCGGCTTGCTCCAGCCCTCTCCGGGAGGCACCACATCTCCGTGCGCATTGAGCGCAACCGTCGGACCACCCTCGCGATATTGGCGTCGCACAATCAAATTCGTGATGCTTTGCATCCCATAGTCTTTCACCTGCTGCTCTGGCACAGCGTACTGTTCAACCTGCCAGCCCCAGCTACTGAGTAATGCGGCAACTGCAACCGCATGCGGCGCATTGTCCCCAGGGGGCGTATCCGTCGGAATGCGCAGCAATTGCTGCAGAAAAGAGACCTCTTCATCAAAGTGCTGATCAATCCAGGAAGATAATTGGCGTGAGAGTTCGCTGTCAGGCATGGTGTATTCCAGAGTCGGTGGCGCTTTTGCGCTGGTTGGATAATGTAATGAGGACTTACGCAAAAGTCCGCTAGCCAAGTGCAGGGATAAGCAGCACGGCAAAGTTAAGCGACTATGCCAGCCGGTTTTTGCGTAAGTTCAATCCCATCCATTTTATCCCGGGGAAGATATACCCGCGCCTTTCCGACTAAGCTTATCTGGAAGGCGTCAGCAAGCCCCTGAGTTCCACGCTATCATATGAACCGATTCTGATAGCGCCTCCGGCGGTAAGTTTTGCCGACTGGCCTCCAACCTGAACCTCTTTCCATGACCACATCCACCACACCGTCGATCACCGCGGCAGCCCCCCTTTTCGACGCGGTGCAGTTCAAAGCAGGCGACGGACTCCCCCCCGAAACGCGCGGACTCGCTATTGCAGCCCTTCTGATCGCCGTTGCACTAGCCACTCTCGACACCGCGATTGCCAATACGGCCCTGCCGGCAATGGCCATCGACCTGCATGTCACACCGGCCTCTTCGGTCTGGATTGCGACCACCTACCAACTGGCAATGATTTGCGCGCTACTGCCGCTGGCCGCGCTGGGCGAAATTGTGGGTTATCGCCGCATCTATATAGGGGGCATCGCGGTGTTCACGCTGGCGTCGCTGTTATGCGCCGTCGCATGGTCGCTGCCCACGCTGGCTGCCGCACGTTTTCTGCAAGGATTAGGCGGCGCCGGGATCATGAGCGTCAATACCGCGCTGATTCGCTTCATCTATCCCACCCGCTCACTCGGGCGCGGCGTCGGACTCAATACACTGATTGTGGCCGTCTCCTTCACCGTCGGGCCGACGGTCGCCTCCGCCATCCTGGCAATCGCTCCCTGGCCGTGGCTATTTGCCGTCAACGTACCGCTGGGCTTGCTGGCCCTTGCCTTTTCGGTCAAAGCCTTGCCGCAAACCCCGCTATCGACCCATCCTTTCGACATACAAACCGCCATCCTGAACGCTGGCACCTTTGGCCTGCTCATCCTTGCCATTGGTGAGGGCGCGCATCAGGCCTCAGGATTAACCGTCGCCATTGAATTGATTGCGGCACTAACATGCGGCTTGTTGCTTTTGCGGCGACAAGCCTCGCATCCGGCACCGATGCTGCCGGTAGATTTGTTCAAGCTCCCGGTGTTTTCTCTGTCCGCGATTACCGCCGTGTGTTCATTTGCGGCACAAGGGCTGGCATTCGTATCGCTGCCCTTTTTCTTCCACCATGATCTCGGGCGCAGCCAGGTCGAAATCGGCCTGCTGCTCACCCCCTGGCCGGCAGCGGTAGCCATCGCCGCGCCGCTGGCGGGACGACTGTCAGACCGTTACCCGGCGGGAATGCTGGGTGGCTTTGGACTGATTACCCTGTGCTTAGGCATGATTCTGATGGCCTTGCTGCCCTCTTCTCCCAGCGTATTCGACATCTCCTGGCGCATGGTCGTGTGCGGTGCCGGTTTCGGATTTTTCCAATCGCCCAACCTGAAAGCGCTCATGACCAGCGCCCCGGCGCATCGTAGTGGCGGCGCCAGCGGCATCGTCGCCACCGCACGGCTGCTGGGACAAACGCTAGGCACGGCACTGGTCGCACTCTGCTTCTCCGCTTCCACTTTACATGGCGCCAAAATCGCTCTGGCACTGGGCGCAGGCTTCGCCGGTGCCGCCAGCATCGCCAGCTTTCTGCGACTGACCGTCAGCAAAACCAAGGGCATCGCCGCCGTGTAAGCGTGACAGCCACCAGACGGTGCCGTATCCTTCTTTTTTATTCAGCATTTTTATTACCGATGATGCACTCAGACATTCACGCCCTTCCGGTCACCACGACAAGCACTGACCTCGTCTACACAGCGACGTGCGATCTCCCCATGCCGTGGGCAACCTTTCGCCTGCACGCCTTTGCCGAACCAGCGACCGGCAAGGAACATCTATTACTCAGTCTTGGCGATGTCGGCGACGGCGAACCGGTACTGGCCCGCGTCCATTCGGAATGTCTGACCGGCGACGCCTTGTTCAGCCAGCGCTGCGATTGCGGAGCGCAACTGGAATCCGCATTGCGCGCCATCGCCCACGAAGGGCGCGGCGTGGTGTTGTATCTACGGCAGGAAGGGCGTGGCATAGGTTTGCTCAATAAAATCCGCGCCTATGCATTGCAAGACGGCGGAGCCGACACAGTAGAAGCAAACCAGCAACTTGGCTTTGCCGCAGACCTGCGCAGTTACGCCCTCTGCCGTCCTATGCTGGAACACCTTGGCGTACGCCAGGTGCGCCTGATGACCAATAATCCGCGCAAGGTCGATGCCTTACAGCAAATCGGCATCGAAGTGGTGGAACGCATCCCCCTGATCGTCAACCGCAATCCATTCAATACCGCCTATCTGGACACCAAAGCCGCCAAGCTGGGGCACATGATCCCGGATGTAGAGTAACGAACCTGCCGCACCGTCCCGTGCGGCAGTCAAAGGGAGCAATCCGATACGGATCGACGTCCAATGTGGCGCAGCGTAGCGACATTCCGATTGACGTCCCTCCATAGCCCACCTCACCCCCCTACCATTTTCGTCCGAATTTCTCTTGTTAATTTGATCCCAACGTCCGCGCCGGCCTTATCGTTGCCTCCTACCGCGTGCAGCCGCCCTGCCTCCCCGGCAAGAGCAATCGAAACGTACAAGACAGCTTTTCCGGACGACGACATGATTCGCGTCACATACAAAAGCTGTACCAATCCGCCATCCCCTATAAACCGTCATTGATCCTGAAAAACTTCGCCAATGCCGACATGACCGGCGCAGAGCAGACAAAGGCATAACCTCGCCCTGGCCTATTCTCCGGATGCAGGCATAGTCAATATGCTTGCCAACGCCCTATGAGTTCCTTCCTCCCGCCACTACCGGCCCGCCATTTCCGACGCGCATCGTCCCTCCAGGAAACGAGCGCGGAAAACGCCGCTGACATCAAACACCATTGCGATATCGCGCTAGAGCGCGCCGGCGCATGCAAGCAGTTCATGCAACGCTATCTGACACCCATCGTCGATCCGGCAAGCGGAAAAATAAGGGAATGCATGAGCGCATTGCTCGCCTCATGCTTGCTGCCAACCATCGACAGCAATGGACTCCACATGGATGACCTGCTTGAACCCGGCACTGCCGACGAGCGGCCTCCCCTGGCCACTTTGCACCTGATGGCATTACGATTTCTTCCGGAAAACCTTGTCCGGCAACAGGCGACCTGCCTGCATGAACTACAGCATCCCTCGCCAGAAATATATGCCTTGCGGCTATGTCGCATCGGAGACCTGTTCTGGACGGAAACACAGCCGGATGCCCACACACCGGCAAAACGCCAGGCCGTGCAGTTAGCGCACCTCGAAGCATGCGGATTTTTTACCCCGGATCAAGCATTAATCGAAGAAGCCCTCGCCAACAGCACACCCCTCGCGCGCGCCGCATGGGTAAACGCACAAAATCCACACACCGCACGCGCTCGCGACACCGCACACCAGCAAGGCCCCCTGAAAGCACCGCTACCCCAAACGCTCCCGCCCCTCCTCTCTCGCACCGAGAAAAATACGGCGGCGCCATCACAGGCGGCACAGGTGGCACTGACAACACTAACGACACTGACAGCGCAGACGGCAGCGAAAACACCCCGCTCCCTCAGCATCAAAAAGCCCGGCCTTGCAAGCGCGCTGAAAAAATGGTGGTGCAAACTGGTAAAAACATCCCCCAGAGAGACGACGGCTAACACCGCATCACCGCGCCCGGTCATCCGGCATTTTCCTTACCGACTCACTCCGGGCCCCGATAAAAGACTCTGCCTGGATCCGACAGTCCTGCATGCGGCTCTGGCCAGCGAGACCGCCTTCCCGAAGGTCGTCAATGAAATATGCGCCATCACAAAAGTCCCTCAAAAAGGCGGCCGCCCTGTCATACCCCTCACCAGAGGACGCCAACTCACGCCCCAGATGAGTCACGAAATAAAAACCGGGCAACGCGAGTACGAGCAATTATTTTTGTCTTATTTCAAGGGTGAACAGCTCGATGGAAATACCGTATTGATGGAGGCGGCCGCCCAGGGGAATGCCAAAGCGGTCGATATCATCCTGCGGCATGCGGGGCTGCTCGGCAACGAGTACATGCTCAGTGGCGGCTCACGCGCCGATGGCAAAAACGCACTCCAACTGGCCCTGGAGAACGACCATCCCGCAGTGGTAGCAAGCCTGCTCAAAGTACGCGCCTTCTGGGGAAAATCACCGCAGCTAACATCCGTACCGGCCTACAAGAAGAGGCCTCCCACAATGCTGCAACGCTCGATCAGCGATCCCGGCAACCTCCAGACATCATCGAGCGCCATTCGCCCTCGCACCTTCTCGGCTGTCCAGATGCAAGTCGCTGAAAAGCAGGAACCGCCTCCCAAACCAAGCTGGGTGTATGTCACTGAGCTATAAATTCTGCCCTGATCGGAACCGACTCAAAAAACAAGGCCGGGATTACAGAACGCTTTCAGCAAAATTATATTTCTGCACCACCTGGCGCACGGTATTTTCACCCGGCTTACCGGCAAACACACATTCCTGCTCAGCCGCATTCAGGTAATCGATACCGCGACCATTAAGGAGCGGGCACTCGGCAAATAACTCCGCCACCCAATCCACGAAGGCACGCACCTTCGGCGACAAATGCCGGTTGTGCAGATAACCCACAAAAATCGGCATGGGCGACGACGACCACTGGGGCAATATTTCCCGCAGCAAGCCCGACTGCAACTGCAGTTTCACCATATACAGCGGCGGCTGGATCATGCCCATGCCCTGCAAGGCGCAAGCAACATAGGCCTCGCCGTCATTGACAGAGATCGCTCCCTTCACCTTGACTTCCGTGGCCACGCCATCGACCACAAAATCCCAGTCGATATCGCGCCCGGTCCGGCTGGAAAAATAATGCACAGCACGATGCTGTTGCAATTCGGCAATAGTGCGCGGCTCCCCGTATTGCTCCAGATAAGCAGGCGCCGCGCAGGTCACGCTGTGCAAGGTCCCGATGCGGCGCGCCACCATGCTGGAATCTTGCAACTCCCCGATGCGGATAACGCAATCGACCTGCTCCCGCACCATGTCCACCGGACGGTCGCTCATCCCGAACACCAGCTCAATCTCGGGATACCGCGCATGAAAATCCCCCAGTTTAGGCAACAACATCAAACGACCGATCGACGGCGGCACGTCAATACGCAAGCGTCCCCGCGGACCGCGTTTGGCATCCAGAAACAAGGCCTCGGTCTCCTCCACATCACCCAGAATGCGCACGCAGCGTTCGTAGTAAGCCGCGCCATCCGGCGTCAGACTCAGGCGGCGCGTGGTTCGATTGAGCAAGCGCACATGCAGCAGACTTTCCAGGTTCTGCAACATATTCGTGACCGTCGTGCGCGGCAATCCCAGACTTTCGGCGGCACGCGTAAAGCTATTTGCATCCACCACACGGGTAAATACCTGCATTGCCTGAAACTTATCCATACGATTTCCAGAGTGAAATAGCCTTGCGGCCAGGATTGTTCGGATTAGCCGAATAGTGTTGTCGAATTATAGATCTTTATCCGAAGCATCACTTTGAGTAACAATCCGACACAATCAACTATTGCGTTGCAACATCCAACGCCAAAACCCATGCGAACGGACACACTCCTGCCGGCAATTTTCGCCCTCAAGGCCTTGCTGCGCCGATTCGCATTATCAAAAAAAACAACTTCCGCCTAAGGCCCATCATGTCCAACGCATTACTCCCGCTCGCTTCCGCCTCACCCCGCACGCGCAAACGCATCGCCCTCAGCGTCACCGTCCTCGCAGTCATCGGCATTGCCGTCGCCGGCACCCTCGCCGCCATCGGCGTCAATGCCAGCGAAACCGCCGGCAAAACGCCGCCCCCTGCGGCCGGCGTCGATGTTGCCGAAGTCATCAGTCGCAAGATCGTCGATTGGCAAAGCTACTCGGGACGACTGGAAGCGCTCAACCGGGTCGAAATCCGCCCGCTGGTTTCCGGCACGCTGACCGCCGTCCATTTCAAAGATGGCAGCACCGTCAAAAAAGGCGACCTGCTCTTTACCATCGACCCCCGCCCCTACGCCGCCGAAGTGGCGCGGGCGCAGGCGCAACTGGCCGGCACCGAAGCACGCGCCGCCTATACCGGAACCGATGTCGCCCGTGGCGAGCGCCTGCTGGCCGACAACGCCATCGCCCGCCGCGACTATGAAGAAAAACAAAATGCCGCACGCGAAGCCAGCGCCAGCCTGCAAGCGGCCCGGGCCGCGCTGCAACTGGCCAAGCTGAATCTGGAATACACGCACATCGTCGCCCCGGTCGCCGGCCGCATCTCACGCGCCGAAGTCACCGTCGGCAATATCGTCACCGCCGGCGCCGCCTCGCAAGCGCTGTCCACGCTGGTGTCGATCGCGCCCATCTACGCCTCCTTCAATGTCGATGAGCAAAGCTATCTGAAATTCATCCACCCGACCCGCAGCGGCGCAGCGGCACCCGTCGCACTCGGCCTGGCCAATGAAGAAGGCTACTCGCGTCAGGGCAAAGTCGGCTCAGTGGACAACCGCGTTGACCCCGCCTCCGGCACCATCCGCGTGCGCGCCGTCTTCGACAACGCCGACGGCGCACTGCTGCCCGGCCTGTATGCCCGCATCCGTCTCGGCAGCAGCACCCCGCGTGACGCCGTCCTGATCGATCCGAAAGCCATCGGCACCGATCAGGACAAACGCTTCGTCCTGGTGCTCAACAAAGACAATCACACCGCCTACCGCGAAGTGCTGCTGGGAGCCAGTCAGGATGGCTTGCAAATTATCGAAAGCGGCCTGCATAGCGGCGAACGCATCGTCGTCAACGGCCTGCAACGCGTGCGCCCCGGCGATGCCGTCACGCCGACCCTGCTGCCGATGCAGCCCGCAGCGAACGCCGCGCCTGCCAAGCCCGCCGCCTGAACCCGGCTGACCCAATAAGAACAGAGTCCCCATGAACATCTCCAAATTTTTCATCGACCGGCCGATTTTCGCCGGCGTGATGTCGATCCTGATCCTGCTGGCCGGCGCGCTGGCCATGTTCCAGCTGCCGATTTCCGAATACCCCGAAGTCGTGCCGCCCTCCGTGGTCGTCCGCGCCCAGTTTCCCGGCGCCAATCCCAAGGTCATCGCCGAAACCGTCGCCTCGCCGCTCGAAGAATCGATCAACGGCGTCGAAAACATGCTGTACATGCAATCGCAAGCCAACAGCGACGGCAACCTGACCATCACCGTCAACTTCCGTCTCGGCACCGACCCCGACAAAGCCCAGCAACTGGTGCAGAACCGCGTCTCGCAAGCCCTGCCGCGCCTGCCGGACGACGTCCAGCGACTCGGCGTGACGACCATCAAGAGCTCCCCCACCATCACCATGGTGGTGCACCTGATCTCGCCCGACAACCGCTACGACATGACCTACCTGCGCAATTACGCCGTCCTTAACGTCAAGGACCGGCTCGCCCGCATCCCCGGCGTCGGGGAAGTCGGCTTGTTCGGCTCCGGCAACTACGCCATGCGGGTCTGGCTCGATCCGCAAAAAGTCGCGCAACATAATCTGACCGCCAGCGACGTCGTGCGCGCTATCCGCGAGCAAAACATCCAGGTCGCCGCCGGCGTGATCGGCGGCACACCGAATACCAGCGACACCGCCCTGCAACTCTCGGTCAATGCCCAGGGTCGCCTGAAAACCGAAGCCGAATTCTCGGACATCATCCTCAAGAGCTCGCCCGACGGTGCCATCACCCATTTAGGCGACGTCGCCCGCATCGAACTGGCCGCCTCCGAATACGGCCTGCGCTCACTGCTCGATAACAAACCCGCCGTTGCCATCCCGATTTTCCAGGCACCCGGTGCCAACGCACTGGAAGTCTCCAAGCAAGTCCGCAAGGCCATGCAGGAACTGTCGACGGAATTCCCCGCCTCCATCGAATACCGCATCGCCTACGACCCGACCCAGTTCGTGCGCGCCAGCATCGAAGCCGTGGTGCATACGCTGCTCGAAGCCATCCTGCTCGTGGTGCTGGTGGTGATCCTGTTCCTGCAAACCTGGCGCGCCTCGATCATTCCACTGCTGGCAGTGCCAATTTCCATCGTCGGCACGTTCGCCCTGCTGCTGGTGTTTGGCTACTCGATCAATGCGCTGTCGCTATTTGGCATGGTGCTGGCCATCGGCCTCGTGGTCGATGACGCCATCGTGGTGGTGGAAAACGTCGAACGCAATATCGCCGAAGGTCTCTCGCCGCTGGACGCCACCTATCGCGCCATGCAAGAAGTCAGCGGACCGATCATCGCCATCGCCCTGACACTGGTTGCCGTCTTCGTGCCGCTGGCCTTCATGACTGGCCTGACCGGCCAGTTCTACAAGCAATTCGCGATGACCATCGCCATTTCCACCGTCATCTCGGCCTTCAACTCCCTGACGCTGTCGCCGGCGCTGGCCGCCCTGCTGCTCAAGCCGCACGACGCCAAACCGGACTGGCTGACCCGCATCATGAACCGCCTGTTCGGCCGCTTTTTCGCCGCGTTCAACCGCTTCTTCGGTCGCACCTCCGACCAATACGGGCGCGGTGTGGCCGGCGTCATTTCCCGCAAGTCGGCAGCCATGGGCGTCTATGCGCTGTTGCTGATCGGCGCCGTGGCGATTTCCTATATCGTCCCGGGCGGATTCGTCCCGGCGCAGGACAAGCAATACCTGGTCGGATTTACCCAGCTCCCCAGCGGAGCCACGCTAGACCGCACTGAAAACGTCATCCGCCGCATGACCGACATCGCCCTGAAACAGCCGGGCGTGGAAAGCGCCATCGCCTTTCCCGGCCTGTCGATCAACGGCTTCACCAACAGCTCCAGCGCCGGCGTCGTCTTTGTCTCGCTCAAGCCGTTTGAGGAACGACGCGATAAAGCACTGTCCGCCGGAGCAATTGCCGGCGCACTGAACCAGCAGTTCGGCTCCATCAAGGATGCCTTCATTGCCGTCTTCCCGCCCCCGCCGGTACTCGGTCTGGGAACGCTGGGCGGCTTCAAGATGCAAATCGAAGATCGCGGCGCGCTCGGCTATGCGGAACTGGATGCGGCTGCGCAAGCGTTCATGAAAGCGGCACAGTCCGCGCCGGAACTGGGCCCGATGTTTTCCAGCTACCAGATCAACGTGCCGCAGCTCGATGTCAATCTCGACCGCGTCAAGGCCAAGCAGCTCGGCGTGCCGATCACCGATGTCTTCGACACCATGCAGATTTATCTCGGCTCGCTGTACGTCAACGACTTCAACCGCTTCGGCCGTGTGTATCAGGTCCGAGCGCAAGCCGACGCCCCGTTCCGCGCCAAGCCGGAAGACATCCTGCAACTGAAGACCCGCAACCTCAGCGGCGAGATGGTGCCGCTGTCCTCGCTGGTCAAAGTCACGCCGAGCTTCGGCCCGGAAATGGTGGTCCGTTACAACGGCTACACCGCCGCCGATATCAATGGCGGTCCGGCGCCCGGCTACTCCTCGGCGGAAGCAGAAGCCGCCGCCGAACGCATCGCCGCCAAAGTCCTGCCCCACGGCATCAAGTTCGAATGGACCGATCTGACTTACCAGAAAATACTGGCAGGCAATGCCGGCATCTGGATTTTCCCGATCAGCCTGCTGCTCGTCTTCCTGGTGCTGGCCGCGCAGTATGAAAGCCTGACCTTGCCGCTGGCGGTGATCCTGATCGTGCCGATGAGCTTGCTGGCCGCCATGACCGGCGTCTGGCTCACCGGCGGCGACAACAATATCTTCACGCAGATCGGCCTGATGGTGCTGGTGGGACTCGCCTGCAAGAACGCCATCCTGATCGTCGAATTTGCCCGCGAACTGGAAATGCAGGGCAGCACCCCGCTGCAAGCCGCAATTGACGCCAGCCGCCTGCGTCTGCGTCCTATCCTGATGACCTCCATCGCCTTCATCATGGGCGTCATCCCGCTGATTACCTCCAGCGGCGCAGGGGCGGAAATGCGCCACGCCATGGGTATTGCCGTGTTCTTCGGCATGCTGGGCGTCACCTTTTTCGGGCTGTTCCTGACTCCCGTGTTTTATGTACTGCTGCGTACATTAGGGAAGCGCCACAAGCTGCACTCCGCCGCGCCGCACCCGGCTCCGCTGATGCACCACACCGATCCTCTGGAAAAATAAACTATGCGCACCCTTACTTACTTGCCGCGCTCATTGCGGCTGCGCTCAACAGCGCCAGCAATCCCGGCCCTGACCACCCTGCTACTGGCGCTGACACTGGCCGGCTGCGCGGTCGGCCCCACCTATCAAAAACCAGCGCTTGAAACGCCGGCTGCATTCAAGGAAGCCGCCGTCGACGCCGGCCAATGGAAAACCGCGCAACCGGCTGAAAATGCCGCCCGTGGCGAATGGTGGAAAGCCTTCGGCGACGACACGCTGGACACCTTGCAGGATCAGGCCCGCGACGCCAACCAGAACCTGAAAGCCGCCGCCGCACGTCTGAGTCAGGCGCGCGCCCTGCAACGCAATGCCGAAGCCGGCATGTTCCCGGAAGTCGATCTCGGCTTCGGCCCCACCCGGCAACGCGTCTCGCCCGCTGCCAAGGGCCTGACGCCCGACGCGGCGGTGCAGCCCACCACGCTGTGGCGCGCGCAGGCCAACATTTCCTATGAAGCCGATCTGTTCGGACGCGTCTCCTCCACGGTCGACGCCGCCACCGCCGATGCGCAAGCCGGTATCGCCCTGTTCCGCTCGCTGCAACTGGCACTGCAAGCCGATGTGGCGCAACAGTACTTTGCCATCCGCCAGCTCGACGCCGACCAGCAATTCGCCGCCAACAGCGTCGCGTTGCGCGCCAACACACTGAAACTGATGCAGCGCCGTTTCGACGAAGGCGATATCGGAGAACTCGATCTGGTGCGGGCGCGTACCGAACTAGCCTCGGCACAAGCCGAATCGCTGGGCGTCACGCGTTCGCGTGCGGTGGCGGAACACGCTCTGGCGATTTTGCTGGGCAAGACCCCGGCTGAATTTTCCCTCCCGCCGCGTCCGCTGACGCGCATCGTGCTGGAAGTCCCTGCCGGCTTGCCCTCGGCGCTACTGGAGCGCCGACCCGACATCGCCGCCGCCGAACGCACCATGGCCGCTGCCAACGCCCGCATCGGCGCGGCCAAAGCCGCCTTCTTCCCGCAAATCGACCTGACCACCACCCTGGGCTATGAATCGGCGCAACTGGGCAATCTGTTCCACTGGTCAAGCCGCACCTTCCTGCTGGGGCCGTTAATCGGCGGCATGTTGTCGATGCCGCTGTTCGACGCCGGTGCGCGTCAGGCCGGGGTCGACCGCGCTTCCGCCGTCTACGAAGAAGATGTCGCCACCTATCGCCAGACCGTCCTCAACGCCTTCCGCGAAGTCGAAGACAATCTGGCCACGCTGCGCATTCTGGCCGACCAGATACGGGCGCAGGATGAGGCCGTACAGGCGTCCACCCGCGCCGCGCATCTGTCGCACGTTCAGTACCGCGAAGGGGCAATCGGTTTTCTCAACGTGATCGATGCCGATCGCACGGTCCTGACTCAGCAACGGGCGGCAGCGCAATTGGAGGGGGAACGGGCCAGAGCGACCGTCAGTCTGATCCGCGCGATTGGCGGAGGGTGGGAGCTGGCGCCGCAAAAAGTGGCGCAGCGTTAGGCAGGCTGCGCGGCAGAAGAAGCCGGGAATATCTCTATCATTCCCGACTTCGGAAACCGCGCACTTCGCTATTTTTACGGGCTACGGGCTTGCGACATGCGAGGAATCGCCTCGCAGGTCCGAAAGTAGCATCGTCTTGCTTGAAAAGATCGACCACACTGTTTGAGTAGTGGTCACACAGCTTAATGGGTTTCACCACTATTGGCAGCATCAGCCCAACTCTGTTAGCCCGGTGTTGGGCTTTTCTTTTTTTCAGCTTGGCAATCAGGATCATCAATCACAACGTTTGTTGCGCCACGTGCCTTACTCTCAATATCTCAACAGTGTGTATTTTAGCCAGCACGCGATAAAAAACGATGTAGTTACGATGTACGACCAACTCGCGCAGAAAAGCGGGCAGGCCCGGCCTGCCTGCGCGGCCAAGCTCAGGATGTTGCGCAAGCGACAAGGTCTTGTCACGCAGCTCCTGGCCGAACGTCCCTGCTCTAAAAGGGTTGTCCTGAGCGATGTAGTCAATGATGTCGTCTAAGTCGGATTCGGCGATCGGTCGCCAGACGATGCGGTAAGGGGAGTTTGTCTTTGCCATGAGTCAGGCGGCTAGCTTATACGGCTGCTGGATCACGTTTACTTCGCTCCCGCTACTTTGTGGCGAGCAATGCGAGCATCCATCCGGGCCATCACCTCATCGTGCGGCACGCTCGGCCGCGGATCGTCAATCGCCTCCTGAATCTCGGCGGCCAGCGACTGGTTATAGGCGACCGCTTCGTGCGCTTGGCGCATCGCCTGTGCGCGGCTACTCCGATTATGCGTAACTTCTTTTTGGTCGGGGTCCCAGTTGCTTGCGTCGATCTGGGCAACGACAATGCCAAGATCACGCAACACCATCAGCGCGGAATTCGGACTGCCGAAGCGGCGCGGCTCAGTGCTACGGGCCTTCACCAAAAAAGCGTCTTTTCCGCTGCGGGTAGCAATCTCCATGAAGAACCCGCTGCCTTGTCCTTTCAAGGTCACGCTGACAACGCCGCCGGCGCTGGTCGTAGCGCGTAGCTGCTCAAGTGTCATGCCTTGCATGATCCTCTCCTCTATAGATTAAACGCGAATCGTATAGATATATTGTGCATGACATATAGAAGTTGCGCAATCTTTTCCCCGCCGGGGAAATGAGCGGTCGCAGATTAGACCCCTTCTTCGGTCTACGGAATATGAAAAACGGTGGTTGTCTTGGCCGCCCCCACCCGCACTTCCACGCCCGTCTCGCGGCCTTTCTTGGCACAGGGAATCACCTGTCGCGATCTTTGCACCATGCTGACCTTTTTACCAGGCGGCCCAACGCCCTCCCAAAAAACACATACCGAGAGCAGCGCGATGCTAAGTGCGACTCAATTCGAGCACTACAGTAGGAGCAGCTCACGAAACCGGCAAATCGCACGGTTAGAGACATAAGCTGCCAAGTTAAAACCCAAGAAATCGAGCATGAAAAATAGAAAATAAATCTAACCTGACGCGATTTGCATTTTTAAAAGTCATTAAAGTATTAAAAATTTATTATTATATTTAGTGAAATATTGCTTATAAAAAAAATAATATTTATATTTGATGAATGAAAATCATATCGAAAAAATTAATTACTTTATTAATCCTTCGCGGTGGAATGCCATCTGCATTGGCAGAGATTCCATTACACATTGAAGATTTAATGACTGACAAAGGTCAGGTGACGCTAGATGCGACTTTTTCCTACGCAAACAGAAATCAACAAGGCGTAGCAATCGGATCTCCGCTCATTGTCCAGACTGCTCCAACATCATTCACTGCCATCCCTACACGCGTCGGCGAGACAAGAACCGACACAGATATCAGTGTTGCGACACTTGGGCTACGTTATGGATTAACAAAAAACACTGAACTATACGGACGCAGTAGTTATTTGTGGAATGGCAGTCGCTCCACTCATTTTTCCGAAACATCGAGCAACCAAAGCAATTATTTCTCAGATATTTGGCTAGGTCTGAATTATCGCTTTTTAAAAGATGGTGAAACGCCTGCCTTACTAGGATTTGTCGAAGTCGCCGTGGTCGAACGATTAAAAGAAAATAGTTCAAAGGCCAAATCATGGATGCTTGGAGCCACAAGTTACAGCGTAATAGACCCCGTTGTTCTTTCTTTCACAGCGGCATATCGATTCAATCAAGAGCGTATAAATGATACGCAACGTTATAAACCTGGAAATTTCTTACTGCTTAATCCATCACTCGCCTTTGCTGTAAATGATCGCATAACGCTCACAGGTGGCGCTCAATGGCTGAATCGACAGCCGGATCGTATCAATGGATCATCGCAGAGCTTTCGCCGCACTACAACAGATCTTATTTTCGGCGTTGCTTACGGACTCTCTGATACAACCAGCTTAGCATTCTCGGTGACCACGAATGCATCTGGCAGTAGTGGATCAAGTGCTCGCATTAATTTATTACACGCTTTTGATAAGACACCCATTCCCACTTCCCAACCCACCCTTAAAAAAGGAAATGCAACATGAAGAAGCTTGTTCTGGCAATAACTTTGAGTACTATCGCGATCATGCCCGCAATGGCAAAGCAAGAATCCACTGCGCCGCTTGATGATGCGCAGAAAATATTCAATATGGATAGTAATCCTCTGGAATTAGCGCGCCTTTCCCAGACAGAAATGGAAGAAACAGAAGGAGCATTTTTCCCTGTCCCTATTATTGGGGCAATCGCTGGAGGGACTGGATATTTACTTACAACAAGCAACCCTAATTGGGGAGGCTTCGCAATTTCCGCTGGAACTGGGGCGTTTGGAGGGTTTGGATTTCCCGGCGCAATGGTTAGTACATTTGGTCAGGCATATGCCGGGCTAATTAGAAGATAAAAAAATATTTCAGGAGATTTCTTTAATTTAGGCGCGATGAAGATATAGCACCCGATTTCCCCGAAAAATATTGATCATTGTTTTAGTTGAAAATAGTTACCCAATGAATATCTATATTATTTTTAATGTAGATATTGGATAATTAAATTCGATTATAAAATTCTAGTTAATTTTAAATTTTTGAATTATGAATCACACTACGTTTTTAATGATTAATAGTTTTTCTATCGTTTATAGTTCTTTTTATTTGATCCCAAAATTTAGAAAATCCAAATTTTTTTACGTAAAATTGGCTGCGATAGTGTTGTTTTTTATGATTTTACATTTATTTAATATGGATTTTGAATTATTGCATCGCTTGCTTCGCGGCTTTATAAGTGGCGTAATTGTCGTTGCGCTTGGAATAATAATTTACTCAATTAAAAATACTATGGTTAAACGGTAATGTATTGCGATTCAGTTGCATCTAATTTGACGCTATCGAATGGCATGAATATTGTCCAAAAATATCTTTTCAAAAGACGTTTATTGGGCTAATGAAGTCTGCATGCCCCTGACAAAAAAAATCTGGATACATGCAATAACATTGGCACTACAGGTCAATGTATATGCTGTTTGGGGCATGGAAGTTGCTCACATCAATACCCTTAGTACCAATGGTGCAATCTCAACCCGCAGTTGGAAAACGCTACGTGATTTTCGGGTTGTGAAGCAAAGTTTTGATTACTCGTGCGGCTCGTCAGCCATTGCAACTATTCTCAATCAGTTTTATCAGCAAACAGTTACAGAACTTGACATATTGAAAGCTATTGACAAAGGAAATTCAATCACGTCTTTTGACGACATGGAGCGCGCTGTTCCTCAATTCGGTTTTCGCGCTGTGGGCTACGCTGCCTCGTTTGAGCAGTTAACAAAACTCAAAATACCTGTCATCGTTTATCTCAAATACCGTGGAGATGACCACTTTTCTGTCGTGCGCGGCATCAATGCAGATACTGTTTGGCTGGCAGATTCTTCTCTGGGGAATCGTTATTTAAGCCGCCATCAATTTCTTGCAATGTGGGGGGGCAAAGATTCTGCGAAGCAAAATGGGAAAATCCTGGTTATTTTGGCAGATCGTTCTGATCTCATAGAAAGCAGGGATTTTTTTACTATCAATCCAAAAAGACCAACAGCATTAGCAATATCACTGCAATTACAACGCAATTTTTTCCGTTAATGCTACATGCAGCGTCTTTTACACCTCCTTGCGTTCTGAGTACCCTTGCAAGACGTCACAAAGGCTGCTTTGCCGCAACCGCCGCCTCCGGCGGTGCCACAGCAGTAATAGCGGGCGCCATCGCCTCGCGCAACACCAGCGTCGAGGGCTTAACCAGGCTAATGCCCTCCTCCCGCAGACTGCCCAAGACCGTAAATAACAGCGCGCTGCGCACGCCGTAGGATTTGCGCGGCGAGGAGACAAAGCCCGTCGCATTTAAGGTCAGGCCGGTGACATCGACCGCATCCAGATACACACTAGGGGCCGGCTCATCAAGCACCTCGCCATTATCGACAAACGCCGCCAGCAGCAACTCCCTGACTTTCGCCACATCGGTATCCATAGGCAGCGGCAACTTGATCTGCACCAGCCCCAGCGGATTGGTGTGCGTCACGTTGCGCACGGTCTTGGTAATGAACTCGGAATTCGGCACGATGACGGTAGATCGGTCGGCCATCTGGATTTCCGTGGCCCGTACGTTGATGCGGCGGATATCGCCCTCAATCCCGCCCAGCGACACCCAGTCGCCCACCTTGACCGGCCGTTCGGCCAGCAAAATCAATCCCGACACAAAATTTTGCACCACCGCCTGCAAGCCGAAACCAATCCCCACCGACAAGGCGCTGGCAACCCATGCAATGCGCTCCAGACCAATGCCCAGCGCCGACAGGGTCAGTGACACCACCACGATGCCGCCGCTATAACCGACCAGCGTCACCACCGAGGTGCGCATGCCGGCATCAAGCCCGGTCGTGGGCAAATAATGCTCGCCCAGCCAGCGCTTGAAAGCACGCAAACCCAGTAGCGTCAGCGACAGCACCAGCAAGGATTGCAGCAGCGCACCGGGTCGCAATTGAATTTCACCGATCGCCAGACCGTCGTGCGCGCTATCGAGCAACTGGAACAACTCCGACGGCCCCGCGCCGAACGGTGCCAGCAGCAGCAGCAGCGCCAGCAATACCAGCACGACCCTGCCCAACCCGGACAACAGCACCGCCGTCTGAGCCCGCATGCCGTGGTTCGCCACCACTGCCGCGCTGGCATCCTGTTCCGGCTGGGAGGCGTTCATCCATGCTGCGCACACATCATCGAGCAGACCGATGTACAGATACGCCGACGTCAGCACCACCACGCCCCATGCCAATTGCTTGACCAGAAAACCGCCAAACGCCACATAACCGGCCAATAGCGCAATGACCCCGAGTGCCAGCACCGCCATACTGATACCCGCCACCAGCTTGAGCCAGAGCGGACTGCCGATCACCGGTGCCGCGCCGTCCACCGGCGTCGCCTGCCGCAAAAGCCGCCAGCGACGTTCGCCGCGCAGCAAACCTACTCCCAGGGTGACACCCAGCAACAAAGCCACCATGCAATTGAGCGCCACCGTCGTCGCCAGTCCGGCGTTGATCTGCACCGCCAGTTGCTCAGCGATCCAGGTCGACGCCATGACCAGCGCCAGCACCAGCGGAAACCGCCGCAGGGTCAGCGCCACTTCGTCCGGCAAGGGCGGCAGTCGCCAGGAAGGCTGATTCGGCGACAACAGCGCCCGCCCCAGACCACTGACATAGCCACCAAAGCAAAGCGCCGCCAGGACGCCTGAAAGAAAACTGCGGGTGCCGTCGCTTAACGGCGAACCCCAACGCAAACCGACCCATACCAGCCATACCAGCAGCGCTGGTGTGGCTGCCGACAGCAACACGCGCGACATGGCCAGCATTGAGCGCCGCAAACGACCGGACGGCACGCGATTGACCGCCAGATGGAACAAGCGACGACGAATCCAGGAGCGCAAGGCCATGGCCGCCACCAGCGCCAGCAGCACACCGGCCCAGACGAGCAGCGGCGTACTCCGCGCGGCACTACTCAATTCGCTCCCCAATGCCGCCAGATGGGCAGAATCCTCAGGCCAGTCTTCGCGCAACTCGGACCAGAACGGCCCCGACAAGATCGACGCCGTGCGTTGGCCTAGCTGCGCCTGAAATTGCATGCGGCGCTGAGTAGAAATCTGATCGGCGGCCTGCCCTGCTTCCACCGACAACAATCCCGCCAGCTTCACTTGCGCGTCCAGCGCCAGACTGCGCTTGTCCAATTGCGCGCGCTGAGCGGCAATGCCCGGGGGCTCTTTCACGCCTGGCTTCGCCGCTCCCAGTTCGGTCAGGCGCGCCTGCACACTTTCCAGATTCGGCCCGAGGTTGCTCCCCAGCTTATCGGCCTGCGTCACCACTTCCAGTGCCGTCGTGCGCAATTGCAGCAACTCGGCATCTTCCGGCTTGGCCTGCAATCGGGTCTGTATGGTATTGACTTGCTTGCTCAGATCACTCAGAGCGGCATCGGCGTTGAGCGGCGCGGTGGTATCTTCCGCGGCCCAAAGTGGCGCATGCAAGCCGATCAGCATCAACAGCGCGCAAAAAAACGCGCCGCATTTGCGGGAAAAAAACAATGTCATGGTTCCGTCCTTGAAAATATTCTCGGCACTAGGGGCCTGATTAGCGCTTATCGGTCGCCGTCTTCAGTTGCGCAGCCGATTGGCTGTCGTCCTGCAAATTGATGAGGGTGCGCGCCGCAAAACTTTTCACGTCGCCATCCTGCGCCCCTCCCGCTGCCTTGCTGTACAAGGCGACCAGCTCCTTGCTGGCCAGCACGCCCATGACGCGCGCATATTCCCGGTCGAAACCGGCGCCGGTCAACTTGCCCAGCTTGCCGATATCCTGTTGCTGCGACATGCGCGGCTCGGTCGGCAAGACGATGTCTTTCGCTTTCGCCAGATCGCGCAAATCCTGCCCGATCAGGCTATGGTTCTTGAACATATTGGCCGCGAAAATACGCACATCGTCGCTCGCGGCCTTGGTGTCGGCCAATTGGGATGCCTTGACCTGCGCTACGCTGGCAGCGGCCGCATTAAGCAAAAACTGCTTATCTTGCGTCCCCAGGGTGGTTTGCGCCTGCGCGGGAATGATGGTCGCGGTCATCGTGACGACCGCCAGACAAAGTATCCATAGAGAAAATACAGCTCGTTTGCACATCATGCACCTTTCGTTTTTTTGAGCATTTCAGGGGTGAATCTGCGGCTGACAGGAACAAGATAAAGACAAGATACCACCATCACCCGACAGGCTTACTACAGCGTCACCAGCATGGTCCCTACCGCCAATGCCATCACGCCCGTGCACAGCCACCCCAGCACGGTCAGCCGACGGCTGATAATGAACGCGCCCATGATCGCGGGCCGGGCGGCGATCAGCATCATCACCACCATAATCGGGACGGAAATCACGCCATTGACCACTGCGCTCCAGTACAGCGCCTTGATCGGATCAATCGGCATGAAACATAAAGCCACGCCAATCAGGGTGGACACCACAATGATGCTGTAGAACCCCTTGGCGAATTTGAATTTCAGCTCCAACCCGTCGACCCAGCCCAAGGCCCCGGCTGCGGCATAGGCCGCCGAACCAGCCAATACCGGAATCGCCAGCAATCCAGTGCCGATAATGCCCGCCGCAAACAGCCAGAAAGCGAAATTACCGGCAATCGGCCTGAGGGCGGCAGCCGCTTCGGCGGAAGTCTGGATCATGGTGAATCCGTGCTCATGCAGCGTTACCGCCGTCGTCAGAATGATGAAAAATGCCACCACATTGGAAAAGCCCATACCGATCCAGGTATCAACCTTGATACGGTTGAAATTGGCTTTCGCCTGCTCTGGCGCATCGCGCAGCGGCCGCTGCTCGGGATGCGAGCGCAATTCTTCGACTTCCTGCGACGCCTGCCAGAAAAACAGGTAAGGACTGATCGTCGTGCCGAAGACGGCGACCACCGTGGTCAGATAATCGGGGTTCCACGACAAGGTCGGCCAGACCGTCGCCCGCGCCACTTCTCCCCAGGGAATCGGCACCGCGAACACGATGCCGACATAGGCCAGCAGCGCCAGCGTCAGCCATTTCAGAATCCGCACATAGCGGCTATAGGGAATAAACACCTGCAGCAACAACGACAGCACACCGAAACCGACCACATATAAGTGCGACGAACCGCCCGCCAGCAATTTCATGGCATCGCCCATGGCGGCGATATCGGCGGCGATATTGATGGTATTGGCAACCACCAGCAAGCCCACGATCAGATACAAGAGCCAGCGCGGAAAATGCTGCCGGATATTGCCTGCCAGTCCGTGTCCCGTCACCCGCCCTATCTTGGCGCTAATCACCTGAATCCCCACCATCAGCGGGAAGGTCAGCAGCATGGTCCAGAGCAAACCGAAGCCGAATTGCGCCCCGGCCTGTGAATAGGTCGCGATACCGCTAGGGTCGTCGTCCGCCGCGCCGGTAATAAGGCCGGGGCCCAGTTTTTTCAACCAGGATGAGGATGCTGACGATACTGACAGCGCTGACGACGCTGGATCGGGACCGGCTTGACTCATGCAGAACTCCACGGGGGGTGAGTAGGAGAGACAACGATCAGCGCGTCACACAACTGATCCGTACGCCGGAGAGGGCGCACGCAGCATAACAGAGCTTTCCCCTTCAGAAGGCCGGTCAGAAGGCAGCAAGGACTCATGCTAGTATGGCTCTCTGACTGACGGGTCATGCCCGCCAGTCCCCCCTCTCCGCGCCAGCGCCGTCCTGTGACCCGCAACTCCCCTTCGAGACCGACAAATTCATGGTAAAACGACGCACCTTCCTAGCCTCCGCCACTGCTGCCGCCGCACTTGCCGCGCTGGGCGTGACTCCTGCCGCCATTGCCGCCAACCGCGTCCGACTGGGCGCAGCAGAGGCCTTTTCCTTCGACGCCCTGATCACCCAGGCACGCGCCCAGGCGCACATGGCCTACCGCCCACAGACCAGCGACTCGCACGACATCCTCGACAAGATCAATTACGAAGCCCACGGCAAGATCCGCTTCGATACCGATTCCGCCCTGTTCGCCAAAGGCCCGGGCCAGTTTCCGGTAACGTTTTTCCATCTGGGCCGTTTCTTTCAGGCTCCGGCCCGGATGCACGTTATTGAAAACAAGGGAGGCAAAGACGTCAGCGCCCGCGAAATCATTTACGACGAAAGTTATTTCGACATGCCCGCCGACAGCCCGGCGCGTCAGTTGCCGCGGGGCAGCGGCTTTGCCGGTTTCCGTTTTCAGGAAAGCCGGCTCGCAGACCAAAGCAAAAAGGACTGGCGCAAAAACGACTGGGTGGCCTTTCTCGGCGCTTCGTATTTCCGCGCCATCGGCGACCTATATCAATACGGCCTGTCGGCACGCGGCATCGCCATCGACGTAGCGCAAGCCGGACGGGCGGAAGAATTCCCCAGCTTTACCCATTTTTACTTCGAAACACCCGCCGCCGGCAGTGACACTGTTACGGTCTACGCCATGCTCGACGGCCCCAGCATCACCGGCGCTTACCGCTTCAACATGACCCGCAGCACCGGCGTAGTGATGGACATCGACTGCGCCCTGTTCCTGCGCCGCGACATTGCCCGTTTCGGCATCTCCCCGCTGACCTCGATGTACTGGTTTTCCGAAACCGCCAAAGGCAGCGGTGCCGACTGGCGACCAGAAGTCCACGATTCCGACGGACTGGCCCTGTGGACCGGCGCTGGCGAGCATCTCTGGCGACCGCTCAACAACCCGCCACGCACCACTGCTTCGGCCTTCGGCGACGTCAACCCACGCGGTTTCGGCCTGCTGCAACGCGATCGCGTGTTCGACCACTATCAGGACGGTGTCGCTTACGAACGCCGGCCCAGCCTGTGGGTGGAACCGCTGGAAGGCTGGGGCGAAGGCGCTGTGCAACTGGTGGAAATCCCGACCAACGATGAAATCCACGACAACATCGTCGCCATGTGGGTGCCGAAAGCGCCTGCCGTCGCCGGTGCCGAATACCGCCTGCGTTACCGACTGCACTGGCAGCGCGACGAACCTTTCCCCACGCCACTGGCGCGTTGCGTCGCCACCCGTCTGGGCAACGGCGGTCAACCGGGACAACCACGGCCGCCCAACGTGCGCAAGTTCATGGTCGAATTCCACGGCGCGCCGCTGGAAAAACTGGCCTTCGGCGAATTGCCGGAAGCCGTGCTGACCACTTCACGCGGCACGTTTTCCTATGTCTTTACCGAAGCCGTACCGGACGGCGTACCCGGCCACTGGCGCGCCCAGTTCGATCTGACCGTCGATGGAGAGGAAGCGGTCGATCTGCGCCTGTATTTGCGGCAGGGCCAGCAAACCCTGAGCGAAACCTGGCTCTACCAATACCACCCGTTCCAGACCCGCGGCCTCTACGGCGCAGCCGCTGTGTAAACCAGTTCAACCCGCTAAACCAGCTCACCCCCAACTATGCCCACTCCCATCGTCCCCGGTCTGCTGGTATTGCATAGCAACCAGCTGGAACAATTGCGCGCCGCCGTCTTTCAGTGGCTGCGCGACAATCCGCTCGACCCACTGGAGCCAGCAATTTTTCTGGTGCAATCGAACGGTGTGGCCGAATGGCTGAAAATCGCCATCGCCGAAGACCTCGGCGTTTGCGCGGCCACCCGCATCGAATTACCGGGGCGTTTTCTGTGGCGCAGCTATCGCGCCATGCTGGGTGGTGACGCCGTACCGACTCACTCGGCGCTGGACAAAGCACCGCTGACCTGGCGTCTGATGCAACTGCTGCCGGGCTTGCTCAAACACGAGGACTTCGCTCCCTTGCGCTATTTTCTGCGCGACGGCAAACCCGAGCGTCGCCTGCAACTGGCGCAACGGCTGGCCGATTTGTTCGACCAATATCAGGTCTACCGCGCCGACTGGCTCAGTGACTGGGCCAAGGGCATTGATCAGGTGCAACGCGCTCAGGGCGCCGCGCTGCCGCTGGCCGACGATCAGCGCTGGCAGGCGCAACTCTGGCGCGCCGTACTGCACTCCCTCCCCGCCGCCGAAGGCCCGGAGCAAGGCCGCGCCACCGTTCATCATCGTTTCCTGAATGCCATCGAAGCGCAGCAAACGCCGGCCATGCCCTTGCCGCGTCGCATCGTCTTGTTCGGCGTTTCCGCCTTGCCGCTGCAAACGCTGGAAGCACTGGCCGCACTGGCCGCGCATACGCAAGTGCTGCTGGCCATTCCCAATCCCTGCCAGTACTACTGGGGCGACATCATCGCCGGACGCGATCTGCTCAAAGCCGAACGCAAACGTCAGCAACAGCGCCACGGCCGCGATCTGGCCGCGCTGCCGCTGGAACAAGTCCATGCCCACAGCCATCCGCTGCTGGCGGCATGGGGCCGGCAAGGACGCGACTTCATCCGCATGCTGGACGACTTCGACAACGCCGAGGACAGCCGCGCCCGCTTCGCCAATCTGCGCATTGACCTGTTTACCGAAGAGCCGGGCGAGACCCTGCTGCAACAAATACAAAGCGCCGTGCGCGACATGCTGCCGCTGGACGAACACAGCCGCTTTGCGCAGCAGCCGCTGGCGGCGGACGACCGCTCGGTGGAATTCCACGTCGCGCACAGCGCGCAGCGCGAAGTCGAAGTGCTGCACGATCAATTGCTGTGCTGGTTTGCCGCCATGCCATATCTGAAACCACGCGACATCGTAGTGATGGTGCCGGACATCGAAGTGTTCTCGCCGGCGATTCTGGCCGTGTTCGACCAGTACGGTCGCCACGATGCACGCCGCATCCCCTTCGTCATTGGCGATGTCCGGGAGCGCGGCATCGATCCCTTGCTGATGGCGCTGGACTGGCTGCTGCGCCTGCCGCAACAACGCTGTCGGCAAAGCGAAATCCGCGATCTGCTCGACGTGCCCGCACTGGCGGCGCGCTTTGGCCTGACGCCGGACGATTTGCCGCGTCTGACGCAATGGATGGAAGGCAGCGGCGTGCGCTGGGGACTCGACAGCGCCCACCGCAAGGCGCTAGGACTGGGCGCAGCGGGCGAACAAAACGCCTGGATTTTCGGCCTGCGTCGCATGCTGCTCGGTTACGCCAGCGGCAACGGCGAGGCCTTCGACGGCATCGCTCCCTACGCTGAGGTCGGCGGACTGGAAGCGGGACTGGCCGGTTCGCTGGCACAGCTGATCGACGCCCTGATTGTCTGGCGCGCTACGCTGGCGCAAGACCGCAGCCCGAAAGAATGGGGGCAACACGCACGACAACTGCTGCACGCTTTTTTCAAGACCGACACCGAACACGACCGACTGACCCTGACCCGTCTGCACGAATCGCTGCAACGCTGGCTGGAAGCCTGCGACAGCGCCACGTTCGACGAAGCCGTCAGCGCCAGCGTGCTGCGCGAAGCCTGGCTAGGCGCGATTGATGAAGAAACGCTGGAACACAAATTCGTCTCCGGCGGCGTCACCTTCTGCACCCTGATGCCGATGCGCGCCATTCCCTTTCCCGTAGTCTGTCTGCTTGGCATGAACGACGGCGACTATCCGCGCCGCGCGCCGCGCAACGATTTCGATCTGCTGGCGCAAGCCAGTCTGTCCCGTCCAGGCGACCGCGCCCGCCGCGACGACGACCGTTACCTGATGCTGGAAGCGCTGCTGGCGGCGCGCCGCAAGCTCTACATCAGCTGGGCCGGTCGCCATGTGCGCGACAACAGCGAACAACCGCCGTCGGTACTGGTATCGCAGCTACGCGATTATCTGCGCGACGGCTGGGGCATCGAACCCGCCGCGCTGACGACCGAACACCCGCTGCAAGCCTTTAGTCGTCGCTATTTCGAGGAAGGCGGCTTGCCGTCTCACGCCCGCGAATGGCAGGCGGCGCACCGCACGCCTGAGGACCCGGCGCAAGACACTGGCGGCAGTGTGCCGCTCGCTGTCCCGCTGTTTGACAGCAGCGCCCACCCGCGCTTGTCGCTGACCGATCTGGGGTCTTTCCTGCGACAACCGGTCAATTATTTTTTCCGCCAGCGACTGGTCGTCCGTTTCGATAAAGACGAGGCCGATGGCGAGGACGACGAACCCTTCGAACTTCAGGGACTGCCGCTGTACGACATCGCCGAACAACTGCTGGCCGATGACGGCAGCGAAGAAAACCCGGACGATACCGAGGCCACGCTCAGACTGCGCGTGGCGCATCTGGCGCGCTGCGGCGTCTTGCCCATCGGTGCCAGCGGCCAGCAATGGCAGCAGCAACTGGTGCAATTGCTACTGCCCACGCGACGCGCCTGGCTGCAACTCGGCCAGCGTTACGCGCAGGAAGCCGAACGTCGCCCATTCGGATTGCTCCACGGCGACTTGCACCTCGAAGACTGGCTCAGTCCCTTGCGACAAAATGAACACGGTCAACTGATCTGGCGTCAGCTCAGCGCCAGCAAACTGCTCGACAAAGACGGCGTATTGCGCGCCGATAAACTGATCTCTCCGTGGCTGCGACAACTGGCGGCAGCGGCCTCCGGCGTGGTGCTGAGCGGCCATCTGGTAGGGCGCGACGCTATTGTCCGATTGCATCCGCTGGAAACGGAAGCCGCGCGTGCCACGCTCTCCGCGCTGCTCGACGGCTATCGCGCCGGGATGGATGCGCCCTTGCCCGTCGCCCGCCAAACAACGCTCAATTGGCTTGCCAGCGACAAATCTGACTCGGCGGCCCGCCTCACTTATGAGGGCGGCTATCAGCGCACCGGCGAGGTCGAACAAGAACCCTGTCTGGATCGCTTGTGGCCTGATTTCGCCACCCTGCGCGCGCAAACCGGCTGGGAAGACTATGCCGACCGTCTGTATCAACCGCTGCTGGACTGGATGAAAACGCAGACTACGATGATGTCGCTGGACTCTGCGGCAGATGACAGCGCCGACCACACCAACGAGGGAGAGCAAGCAGCATGACGTCCTTACCGCTCACTGAGCGCAATGAAGCATCCGCAACGGACACCGACGCCATCGCACCCATTGCCCCGATCACCCCAATAGCATTAGATGCACTGATTTTCCCCTTGCACGGTTCGCGCCTCATCGAAGCCAGCGCCGGTACCGGCAAAACCTGGACCATCGCCGCGCTGTATTTGCGGCTGGTGCTGGGACACGGCGCGACGCAGGCCTTCCCCCGGCCCTTGCTGCCGTCGGAAATTCTGGTGATGACCTTTACCCGCGCCGCTACCCGCGAATTATCGGATCGGGTACGGGAACGGCTGGTCGATGCGGCGCGCTGTTTCCGTGGCGAAGCCGATGTCCCCGGCAGCGACCACTTCCTGCAACAATTGCTGACCGAACATCCCTCCGGCACCGTACGCGAACAAGCCGCCCACCGTTTGATGCTGGCGGCGGAAACGATGGACGAAGCGGCCATCTTCACCATCGACGCCTGGTGCCAGCGCATGCTGCGCGAACACGCGTTCGACAGCGGCAGTCTGTTCGACGAAGAATTACTGGCCGACGAATCCGCTCTGTTCGGCGATGCTGCGCGCGATTACTGGCGGCAACAGGTCTATCCCTTGTCCGGTGCGACCTTGCAGCAAGTCACACTATGCTGGAAAAATTTACCGGCCCTACTGCCGAGCCTGAAAGAGCTGGTGAAACGCGCCACGCTGTTCGGGCCGCAAGAGCCGACGTCGCTGGGAGCGCTGATTGCCGCGCATCAGATTCAACGGCAAGCCGTGCTGGCACCGCTCAAAGCCGAATGGCCAGCGCGCGCCGATCGCATGCAGGCGTGGATCGCGGCGCAAGTCGCGGCCGATCCAAAAATATTTAACGGCAACAAACTAAAACTGGACAAAGCCATCGGCTGGTTCGATGCGCTACGCAGTTGGGCGAACGACCCCGACGCTGAACGGCCGGACGCCAAACTATTTAACGACACCGCCTGGAAGCGCCTGTGCGCCGACGGCATACTCGATGCGTTCAGCAAAAACAAGTCCGCCGACATCCCTGCCGATTTCGATGCCCTGCCCCTCCTGCGCGCAACGCTGGACGCACTCGAACCGCTGTCGCATGCACTCAAGCGCCACGCCGCCGTGAGCATTGCGCAACGCATCGCAACACTCAAGGAACGCGACGGACAATTCGGTTTCGCCGACCTGCTCACGCGTCTGAAAGAGGCCTTGCAGGGCGATAACGGCGTGGCCTTACGGGCGCGCATCGTGGCGCAATATCCGGTGGCGATGATCGATGAGTTTCAGGACACCTCGCCCGACCAGTACTGTATTTTCGATCTGCTGTATCAGGTCGCGGCCAACAATGCCGACAGCGCGCTGCTGCTGATCGGCGACCCCAAGCAATCGATCTACGGCTTTCGCGGCGCAGACATCCACAGCTATCTGGCGGCACGTGCAGCGACGGCCGGACGGCATTACGTGCTGGCAACCAATTTCCGTTCCAGCCATGCACTGGTGGGCGCGGTCAATCGTCTCTTTCTGCGTGCGGAAGGGGATGCCGGGGATGCCGGTTTTCCTCCCGGCGCATTCCGTTTCCGTGACGGCCTGCACAATCCACTGCCGTTCGCGCCAGTGGCCGCGCGCGGTCGCGCCGAACACTTAGTGAGCAGCGCCGGCAAGGTCGCTGCACTGACGTTCTGGCACCTGGAGGCCAACGATCTCGACAAATCCGCCTACCTCGAATTTTTCTCTGCGCAGTGCGCCGAACACATTGTCGGTTTGCTCAACGATACCGCCGCCGGTTTCCAGAGCGCCGACGCTTTCACGCGCCTGCAACCGGCCGACATTGCCATTCTGGTCGGCACCCGCTTTGAAGCCGCCGCAGTACGTCAGGCCTTGCAGCAACGCGGCGTGGCCAGCGTCTATTTGTCGGATTCCGATTCGGTCATGCGCAGCAAGGAAGCAGCCGATCTGCTGCGCTGGCTGCATGCGCTGGCCAATCCGCTGGACGATGCGCTGGCGCACGCTGCCTTCGCCACCGGTACGGCGGCCTTGTCGCTGCCGCAACTGGCCGAACTGGCCAGCGACGATCTGGCGTGGGAAACCCGGGTGGAGCAACTCAAGCAATTGCATCTGGTCTGGCAGCGTCAGGGTGTGCTGGCGATGCTGCGGCGCTTTATCCACGAACTGCAATTGCCGGCGCGCCTGTTGCGCGAAACGGGCGGCGAACGCCGTCTGACCAATCTGCTGCATCTGGCCGAATTGCTGCAAGTAGCCAGTCAGCAACTGGAAGGCGAGCAAGCCCTGATCCGCTGGCTGAGCGAACAGATCGCGGTGGAATCCGCTCCCGGCGACGAACGGATTTTGCGGCTGGAAAGCGATGCGGCGCTGGTCAAGGTGGTGACTGTCCACAAGGCCAAAGGGCTGGAATATCCGCTGGTCTATCTGCCCTTCGCCGTCAGCGCTCAGCCGGTAAAAAAACAGAACAAACAATTTTTCGAATATACCGATGCCGACGGCAAGCACCAGCTCGATCTGCGCCTGTCCGACGACATGCTGGCGCTGGCCGAGAAGGCGCGCATGGAAGAAGCGCTGCGGCTGCTGTACGTGGCCCTGACGCGCGCGCGCCATGCCTTGTGGCTAGGCGTCGCGGCCATTCCTCGCGGCAGCAATGGCGCGACGCGGCTGGCGGAATCGGCGCTGGGCTATCTGATGGCGGGTGGGGCGGCATTGGCAGCGGAGCAAGTGGCACCGTATTTGCAGGCGCTGCGCGGCGGCTGCGACGATATCCACATCGATACCGTCACGCCGCCCTTTGCGCGCACCCGATTGGCGCGCATGACAAAGCGGCTGCCGCTGCGGGACGATGCCAACGCCGTGTACAGCGCCCGCTTCGAGCGCGACTGGCAAGTCGACAGTTTTACCTCGCTTACCCGATCGCTGGGGGCTTTGCCGCTCGCTGCGCCGACCCGGGCGCTGGAAGCGCATTTGCTTGAAGGCGAAGAAGAGGGAACAAGCGACGAAGGCGCGAACGACAACAAGGCGAATTCAGCGCAACCGTCACCGCAACTATCACCGCAACTACCACCGCAAAATGCGCCCTGGCATCGCTTTCCGCGCGGCACGCTGCCGGGCTTGTTTCTGCATGAGCAGCTGCAATGGATGGCACAGGAACCGACGGGCTTTCGCTGCATTGAGGATGCCCAATTCGAGGCGCGGCTGACTGCCCGCATTACCCGCGCCGGATGGGGACATCGGCAAGAAGACGCAATCGCCTGGCTGCGTGCCATTGCCGTCGCGCCGCTGCCGCCGTTGGGCGCATCGCTGTGCGATCTGGCGGCCACGACGCCGGAAATGGAATTCTGGTTTCCCAGCGAGCGACTGCAAAGTCTGGCGCTGGATCGACTGTCCCGGCAACATCTGCTGGAACAAGTCGCGCGTCCGGCATTGCCGCCGCGCCAGCTGCACGGCATGCTCAAGGGATTCATCGACCTGGTGTTCGAGCGCGACGGCCGTTACTGGGTGCTCGATTACAAATCGAACGCGCTGGGCCCTAACGACGCGGCCTATCATCCCGCTGCGCTGACGACCGCCATGGCAGCGCATCGCTACGACATTCAGGGGGCGTTGTATGCGCTGGCGCTGCACCGTCTGCTGAAAAGCCGTCTGGGTGCGGCCTATGACCCGGAACGGCAACTTGGCGGCGCATGTTTCTTGTTTCTGCGCGGCATCGCCAACACCACGACGCACGGTTGCTATCACTTAGCCACGCCGCCCGCCCTGCTCGATGCGCTGGACGTATTGCTGGGCAACTCCGACGACATCACGACACCATGAATCAAGCGCTCCAACACCAGGCTCTCGAACTCCCCGCCGCCTTGCCTTTGCTGGACTTACTGGACAGCTATGCCGATCAGGGCTTGCTCAGCCGCCTGTCCAGCGCTTTTGCGCGTTTCATGGGAACGCTGGGCATGACTGCGCCGGCACAGACGGTGGCCTGCGCCGTGCTGTCTGAACTCGAACGGCGCGGGCATAGTTGTCTGCGACTGGATTTTCTGGCGGACGATCCGGCTGCCTTGCTGGAGTGGAATGCCACGCAATGGCAAGACCTGTGCGCGGCCAGCGGTACGCTGCCGGAGAGTCTTGCCGCTTGGCGCGTGGCGCTGACCTCCGCAGCACAGGTATTGCAAGCCGGTGCGGAGGATGGCCAGCAACCGTTGGTACTCGATGGCGACCGCTTGTATCTGCGCCGCTACTGGCGCGATGAGTCGCTGGTGGCGCGTGCGCTGATCGAGCGGGCGGCGCAAGCGCGTGTCGTCGATACGGCTGCTGCGCGGAACTGGCTGGGAAAACTGTTCGATCAGGCACCAAGCGCCAGCGAGCAGAATGACGATACGGACTGGCAAAAAATCGCCTGCGCCATTGCCTTGCGCAGTGGCGTATCCATCATCACCGGTGGCCCCGGCACGGGTAAAACCTATACCGTGGCGCGGCTGCTGGCGCTGCTGTTTGCGATGTCGTCTCAGCCGCAGCAATTGCGGGTGGCGCTGGCGGCACCGACCGGCAAGGCGGCGGCGCGGCTGAAACAAGCCATCGATGGCGCGCTGCAAGAACTGGATCAACGCGTGGGCGCGGCACTGCCGCTGGCGGCGCTGGCAGAGCGCATAGGCTCGGCGCGCACGCTGCACAGTTTGCTGGGCGCACGCGGTGATACGCGCAGTTTTATCCATCACGCCGGACATCCCCTGGAAGTGGATGTGCTGATTGTGGATGAGGCGTCGATGGTGCATCTGGAAATGATGGCGGCGCTGCTGGCGGCGCTGCCGGTCGGGGCGATGCTGATTCTGCTTGGCGATAAAGATCAGCTGGCGTCGGTGGAAGCCGGGGCGGTGCTGGGCGATCTCTGCCGCGATGCGGAAGCGGGTGGCTATGACGCGAATACCGTCGCCTATCTGGAAGCAAGCTGCGGCGAGCAGCCGGGGTCGGAATTTCTGGGCGACGCCGGGACGTTGGCGCAGCAAACGGTGATGCTGCGTCAGGTGCGTCGTTTTAGCGAACCCATCGGTGCGCTGGCGCTGGCGGTCAATCGCGGCGACGCCGTTGCTGCGACAGCCTGTCTGCGCGACGACAGTACGGGAGCGCTCTTTTGGTTGGAGCAAGCGCAACAGCGCGATGTACTGGATCTGGTCTTGCAAGGCCGTGCCGGTGCGACCGGCGGTTATCGCGCCTATCTGGAATTGCTGGCGCAGCGCCCTGTTGATGTGAGTCAGGCCGACTACGAAGCCTGGGCGAAAACGCTGTTGCTGGCCTTCGATACTTTCCGTATTTTGTGCGCGGTGCGCGAAGGCGACTGGGGCGTGGCCGGCCTCAATCTGGCGATTGAAAAGGAATTGGATAGCGTCGGATTAATTGCCAAGCGCGGTGAGTGGTATGCCGGTCGGCCGGTAATGGTGGGGCGCAACGATTCCGGAACCGGTGTCTATAACGGCGATATCGGCGTGGCTTTGCCGGACCCGCTGCGACCACAGGCTTTGCGGGTTTACTTTCTCGATGGCGAGTCGGTACGCAGTGTACTGGCGACGCGTTTGCGCTATGTCGCTACGGCGTATGCGCTGACGGTGCATAAAGCGCAGGGTTCGGAATTCCGCCATACGGTGCTGGTGCTGCCCTCGGTTTCGACGCCGGTGCTGACGCGGGAACTGGTGTACACCGGTATCACGCGGGCGCGTGCTGGCTTTACGCTGGTGTCGCCGCAGTCAGCAATGCTGGAAGAAGCCATCCGCCGACGCACAGAGCGCGCCAGCGGATTGCGGGAGTTGCTCAATGCGGCGGCGACAGGGTCGCGGTAATTTTTCTCCCCTGCCGCCACCGCTCGCTACGACCGCCTCAGAATTGCGTACGCACGCCGACAATCAGGCTGCGTCCGCTCAGCGGTACCGTTTCGCGCAAAACCGAAGTGGACACGCGGATGTCCTGATTCAACAGATTTCTGAGGATGGCAAACCAGGTGACACGGACTGCATCGAGCCGTTGGGTGTAGGCAAGATTGGCATCGAGCTGCGTGTACGAGGGGGTGACATAGTTTTCAAATGCCGCCAGCCTGTCCTGCTGCTGCGCATGGAGCAGATTGATGCCACTGCGCCACGCGCCTTGTAAATACCCGAGGTTGAGGCCGTAGCGGGTCGCCGGTTGCAAGGGCAGACTGCCTTGCTGATCCAGACTGCCGTGTGAAGTATCAGCAAACAAGCGCACTGAGGGGCCTTCCTGATTGAGGCGATAGCTGATTTCCGCCTCCGCGCCGCGAATAGTGGCGTCGCCCTGTGACCAGAAACGCTGCGTGAATTCGCCATCGGCACTGGCGTTGCCGCTATCGTCCACCTTCCCGGCAGTGCGTCCATAAATGTAGTTGCCGACCTGATTCTGGAACAGGTTGGTTTTCCAGCGCCATTGGCCTGTCGTCTTTTGCAAGCTCAGCTCGATGTTGTGCGAGGTCTCTTTTTTCAGGCTGTTGTCGCCGATATCGTAGGTGGCGGTGGATTCGTGCGGGCCGCTGGAATACAACTCTTCGGCCGCTGGTGCGCGCTGCGAGGCGGCGTAACTGAGTCCCAGACCGTAGCCGGGAACGAAACTCCACAAGCTGCCGAGCGACCACGATCCTAATTGATAATCGCGGTCTGGCTTGCCGCTCATGCCGTCCGGGCTGCGTTTGACGGCTTCTCCGCGCAGGCCGGCGCTGATCAGCAGGGTGCCGAATTGCCGTTCTTCGACGACAAATGCGGCGAAGGTCTGTGACCGGGTTTGCGGCACGGTATCGGCCTTGCCGGTGCTGGCCGACAGTGCGGAAAAATTGCTGGTGTCGGTTTGCACGCCCAGATTGCCGCGCCAGCCGGCCCAGTCCTGATGCGTCAATTCCCAACGCGTTTCGGTTGCGCGGTTGGCAAACACGGTATTGGGCGTGCCGTCCTGCTGTTTTTCGGTGTGCGCATAATCGGTGTAGCCGAGCCGGAAGCGGAAGGTGTCGAAGCCGGGCAAGGGGGCGCGCAACAGGGCGTCGATGTCGTAGCGGGTTTGTTTGAGGTCGATGAACGATTTCTCGGCGGTGGGAATGCCGTAGTGGTCGTCCAATCGCGCCACCGAGGCACCGACATGGCCCCAGCTATCCATCAGCGAGGCACCCGCGCCGAAGCTGCTTTCATGGGTAAAGGAGTTGGGCAAGCGGCCTGTGGCGCTACTGCCATCGGATTGTTTGGCGTTGCCGGGAATGGCGTAATCGCCGGTGTCGCGCCAGTTGCCATCGACATGCAGCCCGATTTTGCCGACCGCGCCTTCGAGCGTGGCGGAGGTGTTTTTCAGATTGTCGGCGGTGCCGCTGCGCACTTCGACCTCGCCGCTGGGCTGGGTCGAAAGTTCGGTCGGGATGCGGTTGTTGACCACATTGACGACGCCGCCGATTGCGCCGGAACCGTAGAGCAAGGCGGCCGGGCCGCGCAGGATTTCTATCTGACTGGCGGTGGCGCTTTCAGTGGCCGGGGCGTGGTCGTTGGACAGGCTGGACACGTCCGATACGGTCATGCCGTTTTCCAGAATTTTGACGCGTGGCCCTTCCATGCCGCGCACGATAGGACGCGATGCGCCGGCACCGAAGGCGGAGGCGGATACGCCGAGTTCCTGCGAGAGTGTGTCGCCGAGCGAATTACCGAGTTTGTTGCGCAATTCGTCGCCGGTCAGTACTTTGGCGGGCGCGAATAATTGGGCGTCTTCGCTACCGGCGAAGGGGCTGGCGGTGACGACGACTTCGCTCAGTGTTTGCGAGGTGGTTTGTGAGGTGGTTTGCGCAAGGACGGACGATGGCAATCCGGCGAGGGCGGACAATGCCGCGCTGGCCAATAAGGTGCGTTGGAAATACATGAAATTCCTTGATGACAGAGTGAATACTCTGCGCACAGTAATTTCAGCATGTGCGCGAGCCGACACGCCCTGACTCTTCAGGCAGGCGCGGCTGGCAGCAATGCTGCCTTGGTAATGGCAAAGGACGGTGCGCAGAAATCGGCGGCCGATATCCGGCCGTTCAGTACCGGTTGCTTAGGGTCTGTTAGACGGCATTGGCGCGTGCGAACAGTCCCTGGAACGGGCGCTTATTACTTGTCAGAGCGGGGGAGCCCGGGTCGAGAACCGACGCAGGAAGGGGATGTCGCGCGAGGCGAAGGCCACCCATAAGGCCAGTACATAGGCGCTGGGAATGACGGGTAAAGAGGGAATGACGATGTGTATGGTAGCGGCGATGGCGGCGGCGTCGAAGGCGTCGCAATCGTCGTCGTGGTGGCTGCTCTGATTGCCCTGCTCATCGCAGTGTTCATCACCATGATGCTCGACGTGATTGAACAGAGCGGCGGAGCGCGCTTGCTGCTGCGGTGTTTCGGCCCATCCGGCATGGAAAATATCATGCACGAATCCCAGACCTTGCGTGTACAGGAGCGCAAGCATCAGGAGCAATGTCAGGCGCAACGTCGGGCGGGACGTTTGCCACCCGGAACGCGTTAGCAGTCGCATGGGAGTGTATTAAATGAGATCGCCCGGGGTGACAGGCAAAGAAGCCGTCGCCCCGGGCGATTTGGTACTTCGCGCGACTGGATTAGTCGCCGTAAAGCTTCTGCTTCAGTTCGCGCCGTTGCTGCGCTTCCAGCGACAGCGTGGCGGTTGGCCGAGCCAGGAGACGCGGCACGCCGATAGGCTCGCCGGTTTCTTCGCACCAGCCATATTCGCCGTTATCGATGATCTGGATCGATTGCTGGACTTTCTTCAGCAATTTGCGCTCGCGGTCACGCGTACGCAATTCGAGCGCATGCTCTTCTTCGATGGTGGCGCGGTCAGCCGGATCGGGAACCAGCACGGTTTCGCGCAAATGTTCCGTGGTTTCGCCGGCATTTTTCAACAGATCTTTTTCGAGCTGCTGCAAACGCGCCTTGAAGAACGCCAACTGGTCGGCGTTCATGTAGTCCTTCTCGCTCATCTTCAGGAGTTGCTCTTCAGTGAGCAGTACGCCTGGGACTTGCTCGTCGGGAGATGCTTTAGGAGTTTTAGTGGCCACTTCGCTTACTTTCGATGCTACGGATTACAGAATGTTATCCGCTAATCCGGAACGCGCTTTCGCATTTCTGGAGCACGCGCCGGATGCGGTCGCTTTGGAAGACTATCCTTCCTGCTGATTTCCTCAGCAGCAGAACCCCCGCCAATTGCCTGTTCTGGCCGGCTTGCGGCAAGCCGGAATTTTGGCAGACAAGGATTCTACACCAACAACCTACGGTTCCGCTAACCTTGCCGGAATTGCACTGCTGCATGCCTTCCATCGTGCCAAACCATCGGTCTGATTCGGCCCCGCCCTGCCCAATCTGCGCCATTCCTGAAGACGGGCAAAACGGTAGAGCGCGCATAGTGTATCTCAAACCCTGCTTGCGGCAAGGATTAAGTTTTATGCTTACTTATCCGTTGTTTTATGCGTGTACTGAACCACATACCGCGCAGCCCGGATTGCGGGGTACGCCGATGGTGGTCCACTCCATGGTGCGGGCGTCCAGGATTTGCAAGCTGCCGGCCAGCGATGTGCCGATGCCGATGATCAGTTTCAATGCTTCGGCCGCCTGCATGGCACCGATGATGCCGACCAGCGGCGCAAACACGCCCATCGTGGAGCAGCGCACTTCATCGAATTGTTGCTCGGGAGAAAACAGGCAGGCATAGCACGGCGATGCGGCGCTGCGCGTATCAAAAACGCTGATCTGGCCGTCGAACCCCAGTGCTGCGCCGGATACCAGCGGAACCTGCTGTGCCACGCAAGCGCGATTGACTGCGTGGCGGGTGAGGAAATTATCGCTGCAATCGAGTACTACGCTTGCTTCGCCCACCAGATCCAGCAATCGCTGCCCGGCCACACGTTCGGACAGGGCGCGTACTTTCACGTCGGGATTGATCTGGGCCAGTGCGTCTGCGCCGGAACGCACCTTGAGCTGACCGACGCGCCCGGTGGTGTGCATGATTTGCCGCTGCAAATTGGTCAGGTCGACGGTATCGTCGTCGACCAGGGTGATCGTTCCCACGCCGGCCGCGGCCAGATATAAAGCGGCAGGAGAACCCAGCCCGCCAGCACCGATTACCAACGCATGCGCGGCCAGCACGCGCTCTTGCCCGGCGATATCGATGTCGTCGAGCAAGATGTGGCGGGAATAGCGCAGTAATTGCTGATCGTTCATGAGGGTAAGAAAGGGAAACAAAACAAGTGGAAAGAAAAAGGGCCGCATCGCTGCGGCCCGATCTGGTGCGAATTACTTTTTATCTTCTTTATCGGGTACTTCTTTTTTCTCTTTACTTCCGGCCTTCGCGGGAGCGCCGTCCAGTGGCTTTTCTTCGGAACGAACCTCGGGTTTGACCTTCGATACTTGCACCGGCAAGCCCTTCAGTTGATTCAGGGCCTGGTTCAGCTGGAAGTCTTCCTTGCTGCCGAATTCGAGCGGCTTGCGCTTTTTCTCGATAGCGGCAATGCGCTGCTCTTCTTCCAGCTCATCGATAGGAGGCCGTGCCACGTTGGCTTCCTTGTCCTTGTCATTGGTCAGATGCTTGCTCAGATCGGCTTCGCGCAAACGCAGGGCGTTCAGTCCGTCGCCATCCGCATATTCATCGACCATGATGTCGGGCACGATGCCCTTGGCCTGAATCGAGCGTCCGTTAGGAGTGTAATAACGGGCGGTGGTCAGCTTGACGGCCGTGGTCTTGTCCGGTGGCAAGGAAATCACGGATTGCACCGAGCCCTTGCCGAAGGTTTGCGTGCCCATGATGATGGCGCGCTTGTAATCCTGCAGCGCGCCGGCGACGATTTCCGAGGCGGAAGCAGAGCCGGTATTGACCAATACAATCATCGGCACTTTTTTGATGGCATCCGGCAACTTCGCCAGAGGATCGCTCGTCGGGCTGGAGGCATAGAATTCGCGACGCGCCAGGAAGGACGCTTTGGAACTTGCCAACTGACCATTCGTTGTGACCACGACCGAATCTTTCGGCAGGAAAGCTGCCGATACGCCAATCGCGCCGGGCAACACTCCGCCCGGATCGTTGCGCAAGTCGAGCACCAGTCCCTTCAGATTAGGCTCCTGCGCGTAAATCGCCATGATTTTTTTCACCATGTCGTCGACCGTCGGTTCCTGGAACTGCGTCACGCGCAACCAGGCGTAACCAGGCTCGACCACCTTGGCTTTGACGCTCTGGACGCGGATTTCCTGACGGGTAACGGTGAGAATGATCGGCTTGTCCACATCCTTGCGGGCGATGGTCAGCGTAATCTTGGTATTGGGTTCGCCGCGCATTTTCTTGACGGCTTCGTCCAGCGACAAGCCCTTGACCGGCGCGCTGTCGAGACGTGTGATCAGATCGCCAGCCTTGATGCCGGCGCGGTAGGCGGGAGAATCTTCAATCGGCGAAATGACTTTGACGTAACCGTCTTCCATGCCGACTTCGATGCCGAGGCCGACGAATTTGCCCATCGTGCTTTCGCGCAATTCCTTGTAGGCTTTCTTGTCCAGATAGGCAGAATGCGGGTCGAGTGAACCGACCATGCCGGCAATGGCGTCGGTCAGCATTTTGCTGTCGGTGACTGGTTCAACGTAATCGGATTTGATCAAACCAAAGACATCTGTGAGCTGTCGCAACTCTTCCAAAGGCAGCGGTGAGGCCGCATTCTTTTGCGCAATGGCATCAAATTGAAAGGACGCTGCAACACCTGCAATGACACCTAAACCGATAAGACTGAAGTTCTTTATTTTGCTGCGCATTGATTCACCTAGTAGTTACCCACGCTAACGGGTCAAAAGCGCGACCCTGATGTCGCATCTCAAAGTATAAACCCGATTGCTCATTGCCGCCGGCATTCCCTACCGTGGCGATGACATCACCAGTTTTAACCAGATCGCCAGGGTGCTTGGAAAGCCCCTGGTTATTGCCATAAATCGTCATGTATTGGTTGCCGTGATCGACAATAATCAGGTTGCCAAAACCGCGTAGCGAGTCAGCAAACACGACACGCCCCGCTGCTACGGCCCTGACTTCCGCGCCATCGGCGGCGCGAATAAACAAGCCTTTCCAGACCGGCCCCTCGCCGCGCTTGGCACCGAAACGCGCGGCCAATTCGCCGCGCACAGGCAAACGTAATTGTCCGCGCAGCTCAGCAAAGGGCTTGCCGAAATGTTCTTCATTGGCACTCGGCACAAGGTCGTTGCGCCCGGCTGACTGAGATGCTGGCTGGTCATCATCGATTTTGTCGCTGCCCGCCGGCGCGGATTTGCGGCTCGCTGCCGCACGTCGATCTCGGGCTGCTTTGGCTTTTGCTAATAGCTCCTGCCGTCGCTTTTCACGCGCAGCGGCTTCGGTTTTCTTTTGCTCCTCGATCAATTGCGCCAGCTTGTCGACCAGCCCGGACAGCCGCTGATCGTTCTGTTGCAGACTGCCGGCTTCTTTACGCTGGGCGCTCAGCTTGCTCGACAGCTGCGCCAGCAGCGCCACCCGTTTGCTTTTTTCCTGCTCCAGAACCGCTTTTTGCTGCAATTGTTTCTGGCTGATGTCGCTGAGCTCGGTTTGCGCTTTTTGCGTTTCTTCCTGGTTATTTTTCACCGCCTGCAAATTGCTGCGCAGGGTGTCGATCAGCTTGGCCTGGGCCTGCGAGACATAGCCCATGTAGCGCAGATCGCGATTAATCCGATTGGGATTGTCGCCGGATAGCAGCAGCTTGATCCGGTCTTCGTTGCCTGCCTCGTATTGCTGGCGCAGCAATTTGTACAGTTGCGCCTGCTGCAAATTGACCACGCCGGACAAAGCCGTCTGCTGCTGGCTCAGCTGGGCCAGCTTTGCCTCGATCCGCTGCTGTTCGCTGCTCAGATCGTGCAAGGCACGATTGGCCTTGGCAATGGCCGTCTCCGATACCGAAAGGGCATCGGAAGCATTGCCTTTGGCCGTTTCGGTCTGGTTGATGTCGCGCTTGAGCTTGCCCAATTTTTCCTGCAAGGCGGCGCGTTCGTTCTCGGCAAGCTGTTTCTGACGGGTGCGCTCATTCAGTGCCTGCGCCTGTGCCGTCGGCAACAAGAACGGCAAGGTGCCGACGGCGAGAAACAATACTGCCAACGTCGCAGGCAACCACGCCATCCCGCTGAGTCCCCGCAGGGAAGGAGAAGCGTCTATTTGGATTTTCCCTGATTGGCAACGGCCGCCAGCGCCGCCGCAATGGCCGCCTGATCGCCCAGGTAGTAGCTCCGGATCGGCTTCAGGTCAGCGTCCAGCTCATAGACGAGCGGTTGTCCATTCGGCACATTCAGACCGACGATATCCTGATCGCTGATGCCATCCAGATATTTGATCAGCGCGCGCAGGCTATTGCCATGGGCGGAAATCAATATCCGTTTGCCGGCGAGAATGGCCGGGGCGATTTCTTCGTTCCAGACAGGCAGTACGCGGGCAACCGTGTCTTTCAGGCATTCGGTCAAAGGAATTTGTTCGCGCGGCAGGGTGGCGTAGCGCGGATCGTCCCAGGTCGCCTGTGCGGCGGCTTCGTCCAGCGGATTGGGCGGCGTGTCGTAGCTACGCCGCCAGGTCAATACCTGGGCATCGCCATACTGGGCCGCCGTTTCTGCCTTGTTCAAACCCTGAAGCGCACCGTAATGGCGCTCATTTAAACGCCAGTCGTGCTTGACAGGCAACCACATCAAATCCATCTCGTCGAGCGTCGTCCAGAGCGTGCGAATAGCGCGCTTGAGCACCGAAGTATAGGCAACATCGAAGCTGAATCCGGCCTCCTTCAGAAGCACTCCCGCATTGCGCGCTTCGGCCACACCCTTGTCGGTCAGGTCGACATCGACCCAGCCGGTGAAGCGATTTGCCAGATTCCAGGTGGACTCGCCGTGACGCATAAGGACAATTTTGTACATGGGTTTCTTAATAATAGTCTGGTAAAAAAAGGAAAGCAGAGTCATCTGCCATAGACGAGGTCCCAGAAGTTGTGAAGCTCCGCACTCGCTTGTCGCCTTCTATTTTATAATGGCGGGATTCGGTAAACACATTGGATCAACGTGAAATTCATCATAGACAACATATTCCTGATTGGCCTGGCTGTTTTATCAGGTGGCGCATTGCTGCTGCCTTACCTGCAACAGCGAGGAAATAGCCTGACCTCGCTGCAGGCCACACAAATGATCAATCGCGGCAAAACTCAGACTCTGGTGCTGGATGTGCGCGACGCAGCCGCGTTCGCCGCCGCCCATCTGCGCGACGCAAAGCATATCCCTGTCAAGGAACTGACGCAACGCATCACCGAACTGGAGAAGTTCAAAGCCAAGAACGTGATCGTCGTCTGCCAGAGCGGCACCCAGTCTTCGCGCGCTGCCGCTTTATTGCAAAAAGCCGGCTTTGAAAATGTCTTTGGACTCAACGGTGGCATTGCCGGCTGGCAGTCGCAAGGTTTGCCGACAGCCGGGCTCAAGGAACTCAACTCATGAGCCAGCCCGTCGTCATGTATTGCACCGGCAGCTGCCCTTACTGCGCTATGGCCGAACGCCTGCTGCAAAGCAAAGGTATTGAAAACATCGAAAAAATCCGCATCGACATCGACCTGCCGCAGCGCAATGTCATGATGGAAAAAACCGGACGGCGTACTGTCCCCCAAATTTATATCGGCGATACCCATGTCGGCGGCTTCGACGACATGAACGCACTCGACCGCGCCGGCAAGCTTGATACGCTGCTGCAAGGCTGAAAACACTCCAGGGAAACGGCGACTGCCGCCCCGATCGAGACCGATTCAATTCTTAACCATCTTAACCATCTTAACGAAAGCATCCCATGACCGAAGAAACCGGCACGACAGAACAACCCGTATTCCAGATTCAACGCATCTATCTGAAAGATATGTCGCTGGAACAGCCGAATTCTCCCGCCATTTTCCTCGAGCAAGAAGCGCCCGCGATTGAAGTCTCCGTCGATGTCGGTGCCGATGCGCTGGCCGAAGGCATCTTTGAATCGACTGTCACCATCACCGTGACCGCGAAAATCAAGGACAAGGTTGCTTTCCTCGTCGAAGGCAAGCAAGCAGGGATTTTTGAAGTGCGCAACATCCCGGCAGATCAGCTCGACCCGCTGCTCGGTATCGCCTGCCCCAACATCATTTATCCTTATTTGCGCGCCAATATTGCGGATCTCATCACCCGTTCGGGCTTCCCTCCAGTGCATCTGGCTGAAATCAACTTCGAAGTGTTTTACCAGCAACGCCTGCAAGCCGTGGCCGCGCAACAAGCCGACAGCACACTGGTCCCCAGCACATCTACTGCAATCAATTGATAGTGATTCCTGCGGCAACCCACTCCGGCATCCCCTTCGATGGAGCTTAATGTGAAGACAGCACTTCGCCTGCTTAGCTTACTGGCGCTCTCTACCGGTGTGGCTAGCCATGCTTATGCGCTGGATTTCAAATCGGTGGGTGCCGCACCGGCAGTCCTGTACGACGCGCCTTCCGAAAAAGGACGGCGTGTCTTTGTCGCCCCACGGAACATGCCAGTAGAAGTCGTCCTGACTTATGGCGAGTGGAGCAAAGTGCGTGATTCGGCGGGCAGTTTGTCCTGGGTTTCGTCGAAAGCCCTGCAAGCCAAGCGCATGCTGGTAGTGACTGCCGCCAATGCCAAAATCCGCACCGCGCCCAACGATACCGGCGCAGTCACTTTCAGCGCCGATAAAAACGTCCTGCTGGAACTGGTCGAACCGGCCGCATCCGGCTGGGTCAAGATCCGCCACCGCGACGGCCAGACCGGCTACGCCAAAGCGAGCGAGTTATGGGGCGATTGATCCCCTCCCCGCAAGCTATCCGCAGCAATTTTCTGCGCAGTCATCCCCGTCCATGAATATCACCGTTTTTGGCGCCGGCGCCTGGGGCTCCGCCCTGGCCATTGGTTTGGCGAACCACCATGACCTTGTCCTGTGGGGGCGCGACGCCGATACAGTCGGGCAGATGGCACTCAATCGCGAAAATACCCGCTACCTTCCGGGACATCGCTTGCCCGACAGCTTGCGCGTGACCTCCGACTTTACCGCCGCAGTCGCTCATGCCAATCCAGATGGCCTGCTGATTGCCGCCTCCCCCGTCGCTGGCTTACGAGAGCTGGCGCAACGCTTGCAACTTCACGCAGCAAGCCATTTGATCTGGCTTTGCAAGGGGCTGGAATATGGCACGCATTTGCTGCCGCATCAGGTCATCCACCAGGTCATGGGTGAGCATTTTCCGGCGGGCGCGCTGTCCGGCCCCTCCTTCGCGCAAGAAGTCGCCGCAGGCATGCCCTGCGCCCTTACCCTTGCCAGCACCAATGCCGCCTTGCGCGAACGCGCAGCAGAGGGTCTCCACGGCGGCAATCTGCGCGTCTATTCGAGTGACGATGTGATTGGGGTCGAAGTAGGCGGTGCGGTTAAGAATATTCTGGCGATCGCCACGGGTGTCGCCGATGGTCTGCAATTGGGATTGAATGCCCGGGCAGCTCTGATCACGCGCGGACTGGCTGAAATTACCCGCTTCGGCATGGCGCTGGGTGGCCGGATGGAAACTTTCATGGGCTTGTCCGGCATCGGCGATCTGATTCTCACCTGTACCGGCGATTTGTCGCGCAACCGTCGGGTTGGCCTGTCGCTGGCGCGGGGTACGCCGCTCGCGACGATTGAACAGGAGCTGGGTCACGTTGCCGAAGGCGTGCGCTGCGCGCAGGCGGTGCGCGCTCTGGCGCGGCAATATGCGGTCGACATGCCGATTACCGAGGCCGTTGCCGACGCATTGTTTGATGGTCTTTCAGTACAACAGTTGGTTGACCGACTGCTGGCGCGCGATCAGCGGGAAGAAACGCGCTAAACCAGGCGGCGGAACTGCACAAGTCAGCCCAACCGCCCCACCCTCAGCCCCAAGTTGTTAGCGGGCGATAATATCGCAGGACATTTTCAATCGACGGAAGCAAGTTGGCGATCCGCCTTCGATGAGGTCGTCAATTTGTTTTGGCAGCTTATCGCTCGTCGAACAATCGTCCCTGGTGGACGACGCCACGATACGCAATGCCGCCATTGGCTGAAAATTATTACTGATCAGCGGCAAGGCATATAGCTTGCGATGCGCTTGATTGCGGGCATTCGGAGTATTTTTAGTCGCTTGCATGGCATTCCTTGAACATCCTGGTCACTCGTTCCTGCTTGATCTCCGCCGAATGGCAGATACAACGCATAGAACTACTGTTATCCGATTAACGCGCCGGGATGCATTTGGAATACGAAAAATACAAAATATTTACGAGAAATGTGTTTCAACATGCAACTTCTGCTGATTCGCTGCTTAGCAACACTTCACTTCGCCCATGAAAACGCCTTCAACTAGGTATTTTTATGTTGCAACTGCACGATTTGACCGTTGTTTTCGGTGCAACAACCTCAATAGCAGCAGTATCGCCACCACAACGCTGAAGATAATCGGCTGAGTAAACAGATTCTTGCCCGCCTTCATCCACCAAAAATGCAGTAATCCCAGCGGCACGATGAGGTAAATCAAGCGGTGCAGCCACTGCCAGCCCTTGCCACCCAAGCGCCGTATCATGCCATTCGTACTTGTCAGCGCAAGCGGAATGAGCAACACGAAGGCAATGAAGCCAACGGTAATGAACGGCCGCTTGAGCACATCCTTCCACATTTCGCCCAGATCGAAGAAATGGTCGAACCAAAAGAAGGTCATGAAGTGCAGCGCCACGTAAAAAAAAGCAAACAAGCCCAACATACGTCGCAGCTTGATCAGCCAGTTCCATTTACTGAGCTGGCGCAGCGGCGTGACCGCCAGCGTGATGCACAGGAAATACAGCGTCCAGTCACCCGTATTGCGCGTGATAAATTCGATGGGGTTGGCACCCAGCCGGTCGGTCAGGGTAAACAGCACCAGCCGCACGAAAGGCAGCAAGGCCAAAATGAATAAAACCGCCTTGACGGCGGTGACCTGTGTCGGCGTGAGTTGGCGTAAGAACATTGGTGGTGGCGGCGATTAAAAGAATCGTTTCAGGTCCATGCCCGCATACAGCGGTGCGACCTGGGTATAGCCGTTGTACATCAGCGTTGGCCGTTTCTTGTTGAAAAACCCATCCTCGCCGATGCGCCGCTCCGTCGCTTGCGACCAGCGGGGATGATCGACACCCGGATTGACGTTGGAATAAAACCCATACTCCTGCGGGGCAGAAGTATTCCAGGCCGTTTTAGGCTGTTCTTTGAGGAAACGAATCTTGACGATCGATTTGGCCGATTTGAAGCCGTACTTCCAGGGCACCACGATGCGCACCGGCGCGCCGCTCTGATTCGGCAGCACTTCGCCATACATGCCCACCGTCAGCAGGGTCAGCGGATGCATGGCCTCATCCATGCGCAAACCTTCGGTGTAAGGCCATTGCAGGACGCGGTCGCCCACCCCCGGCATTTGCCGGTTATCGGCCAGCGTCACGAACTGCACGTATTTGGCGGCACTGGTCGGCTCGACCTTCTTGATCAGTGAGGCCAGCGAATAACCGATCCACGGAATGACCATCGACCAGCCCTCGACGCAGCGCAGGCGATAGATGCGCTCTTCCAGCGGGGCCAGTTTGAGCAGGCTATCGATATCCAGCGTCATGGGTTTGTTGACTTCGCCCTCGATGGCGACGGTCCACGGCCGGGTTTTCAGGGTGCCGGCGTTTTGCGCCGGGTCTGCCTTGTCCGTGCCGAATTCATAGAAGTTGTTGTAGGTGCTGGCGTCCTTGAACGAGGTTTGCTTATCCATGACGACATAGCCAGGATTGGGCGTTGCCGCCAGTTTTTGCGCACCGCGCGTTTGCGCCATGGCTTGCTGCGCGGCCATTTCCAGCATCGCGCCGCCAGCGACCGTTCCGACTGCCATCTGCCGGATGAAATGGCGGCGCGCTTCGAAGGTCGCGCGCGGGGTGATTTCGGACGGCTGGGGCGCATCCACAACGTCAGATAGCGATTTGATTAGCATGGTGAGTTCCTCAGAAAGAAGCGGATTGAATGATCCATCAACAAGGTATACGTTGCAGACCGGGCGGCGGTTACAACTATCGCCCTCCCGGCCCCACTTCTTTTACTGCGTCACAGCTCGCCGTAGGAATGCAGCCCGGACAAGAACATATTGACGCCAAGGAAGGCGAAACTGGTCACCAGCAAGCCGCAGACCGCCCACCAGGCCGCAACTTGTCCGCGCAAGCCCTTCATCAGACGCATGTGCAACCATGCCGCATAGTTGAGCCAGACGATTAGGGCCCAGGTTTCTTTAGGGTCCCAGGACCAGTAACCGCCCCAGGCTTCGGCTGCCCACAGCGCGCCAAGAATAGTGGCGATGGTGAAGAAGGTGAAGCCAACGGCAATCGCCTTGTACATCACGTCATCGAGCACTTCCAGCGAGGGCAAGCGGTCCATCAGATAGCCCTTGGATTTCAACAGGTAAGCCACCGCCACCATCGCTGCCAGCGAAAAAGTGCCGTAGCCGATAAAGTTGGCGGGGACGTGGATTTTCATCCACCAGCTTTGCAGGGCCGGCACCAGCGGCTGAATTTCCGAAGCGTCGCGCGAAACGGTGTACCACAGCAAAAATCCGACCGCCGCCGAAATGACCAGCAAGACGAAAGGTCCGAGCTGACGGGTGGCATAGCGCTGCTCATAGTAAAGATAGAACAGGGCGGTAATCATGCAAAACAGCACGAATACTTCGTAAAGGTTTGAAATCGGAATGTGGCCGACATCGCCGCCGATCAGGTAGGACTCATACCAGCGCACCAGCATGCCGGTGAAACCAAACACAACCGCCGCCCAGCACAATTTGGAGCCTATCGAATACCCGGTTTCCGAACGAGCGATCAATCCGATCCAGTAAAACAGGGTCGCCAGGAAAAACAGCATGCTCATCCACAAAATCGCCGATTGGCTGGACAAGAGGTACTTGAGCAGGAATTTCTGATTCGCCATTTCCAGCGCACCGCCGTACAGTGCGACCGCCGACAGCGCCAGCACCGTCAGCAAAGCAATCAGCGAGCGCACCGGCTTCCAGTGCCAGCCCAGACAGGCGAAGGTCGGCGCAGCCAGTACCAGCACCGCTTTTTCGTAGTAATCCATGAAACCGCCGAAGCGATTCAGCGCAAACAGCGCAGCAGCGACCAGCGCGACGGCATAGACCCAGTCGACCACGCTGAGACGTTTGAAATAACCCGGTTCGGGCGTGTAGGTTTGCGTCATTTCCATCATCTTCTCCAGTGCTGCGGCCGCCGGCGAACGGCTGGCCGCCAGCTTACGCTTGTTGCGTCAATTGTGCTTTGAGGGTCTCGAATTCGCGTTCGAAATCGAGTGTCTTGCGCTGCGTGCTCATGGCCAGCAAGGCATGGCTGCCGCCGTCACTGCCGCTACCACTGTCACCATCAACAGCATCGGCACTGCGTGGCCGTATCCATATCCACAGACGCCGTTCACGGATGTAGAGCATGGAAAACACACCCAGCACCAGCAGCAGACAGCCGAAATAAACGACTTTTTTGCCCGGTGAGCGCGTCACTTGCAACACCGATGCTTTGACTTCGGTGAAATCGTGCAGCTGCAAATAGACCGGAGCCTGATAAAACCCGGTATCGGCCAAAGCATTGGTCGCCAGCTGCAGGAAGCGGGCGTGCCGCTCATCGACAGGCATCGGCTTCAGGCCGGCATTTTCCCGCGCCACCTGCCACAGATCCCATAAGCTGCCGTTGAGAATTTTCATGAAGATGTCGGCGGCTTTTTCCTGATCTTGCGCCGGCATCCGCTCAAGGAAACGGGAAACGGCAATAAAACCGGATTGCCGCCCGTCTCCCTCGCCGCTGCCAGCGAACAAGGACAAGCCCTTGGCAGCGGATTTTTGCAGTTGCTCGCGCATGTCGGCAGGGGCATTTCGGTTATCGCTCATTGCGTGGCTGGCATAGCGCTGGGCGGCGCGCTCGCGCAACGCCGGATCGGCCAGTGCAGCGCGCAGGCGCATCCATTCGGCAACACTGTCCTCGTCATCGGCCGGAATGCGCAAATAGCGGAAGGGCTGATCCGGCTGATCGCGCATGCCGGCCAGATAGACATAGGCTCCATCGACCTGAATGGGGCGCATGTAATTCATGAATTCATGCGCTTGCCCGGTTTTGTCGCGCAATTTGTATTGGACGCTGGGGCCGACGTTTTTCAAATCCTTGCTATTGGCTGTTTTGGCACCGGAACCGAGGTGGGCGTCCAGCTTGTCCGCCAGTTGGCGATTGAAGTTCTGGTTCACGGCCCGGGCATCCTGACTGCCGTTGTTATTGTTTTTCAGGTTTTCGATGTTCAATGCGCGGAAACCGCTCCATTCCACGGTGTAGTCGTTGTCCTTGCCATTTTCCTTAGCGTTGCGCAGTGGCGTGCTGCCATTGACTTCACCGGCAACCTCAAAGGTCCGGTCGGCAACGCCCGCCATCGGCCAGGCGGTCAGTTTAAGTTTGCTGCCGCCGTCTTCAAAGCTGGATTGGTAGACGGCCACGCCGTTATAAATCAGCGGCTCATTGACCTTGATGGTGGAGGAAAACGTCTTGCCGGTTTCGTTGTCGCGCACCGTGACGTCGCTGGCGAACAGCTTGGGCATGCCGGTCGAGTAATAGTCGATGACAAAGCGGTTCAGTTTGATGGTGAAGGGCAAGTCCTGAATCAGTACGCCGCTTTGCTGGGGAATGATGGCGGTGCTGCTGCTAGCGCCTTCGGGAATGAGTGTGTTGCCCCGGAAGGTGGGGTTGTTGACGCTCAGTCGATGCTGCGCCGGAATTTGCGCAATGATGCCGCTGCCGGCGAACGGCGTCTTGCCGTAAAACCATTGCTGAAACCGGATCGGCATGTCGGAGTCGAGCAGTGCGCCAAGGCAGATGATGATGATGGCGCTATGGGCAAAGATGTAACCGAGCTTGTTGGCGGCACCCTTTTTGGCCGTCACCAGAATTGCGTCATCCTTGGCGACCAGCTTCACGCGATAGCCGTTGTCCTTGATGCGGGTTTCTAGTCGTGCGGCCAGATCGGCGGGGCTTGCCGCAGCGGTCCATTCGGCCTTGTGGCGGAAATTGCGCAGAGATTGCTCGCGCACATTTTCGCGCCAGTTGCGCATGTCGCTGAGCATTTTCGGCCCGTTACGAGCGACGCACAGCGAGGTGGAAGTCACCAGGAAGGCCATGATGAGCAGAAACCACCATGTCGAATACACGCTATAGAGACCGAGCTTGCTGAAGATGTCGAACCAGAACGGACCGAACTGATTCACGTAGTTCGGCATCGGCTCGTTTTGCTTGAGTACCGTGCCGATAGTCGATGCGATTGCGATGAGCGTCAGCAGGCTGATGGCAAAGCGCATTGAGGACACCAGCTCGACCGCGTCAGCCAGCCAGCGGCGCTTGGTGTTGATGTGTATTCCAGAGGTGTCGCTAGGCATAGATCAGTCTCGTTTCATGTGCGGCATGCCCGGCAATGTGCCGGTGGCATTCTTTAATGCAAAAAGGGGGTGGCTTTCTGGCCACCCCCCTTGTTTTGCTGCGTTGAGGCTTACTTCAATCCGGCCACGTAATCGGCTAAAGCCTGAATTTCAGTATCGGACAAGCGCTGTGCAATCATCGTCATCGGCACGTTGTTCTTGCGCGCGCCGCTACGGAAACTGGTCAACTGGGCAATCGTGTAATCCTGATGCTGGCCTGCCAGACGAGGATATTGTGCGGGGAGACCGGCACCGTTAGGGCTGTGGCAGCCGGCACAGGCAGGTACATTTTTCGAGGCGATTCCACCGCGATAGATGCTCTTGCCCTGTTCCAGCAATGCTTCATTCTTGGCTGCGCCTGGCTTGGGAGCCTGCTTGCTCAGGTAGGCGGCCAGGTCTTTCATGTCGCCGTCAGACAGGCTCATCGCCATCGGCATCATGATAGGGTTGCTGCGCTCGCCGGACTTGAAATTCATCAGCTGTTTGACGATGTAGGCCTCATGCTGTCCGGCCAGACGTGGATTCTGTACGATGGTCGAGTTGCCGGCAGCACCGTGGCAGGAAATGCAGGCGGTGATGTTTCGCGCCGCATCGCCGTTGGTGTACAACGCCTCGCCCTTGGCGGGATCTGCCTTGACGACTACGGGGGCGCTTGTTTTTTCATCGGCGGCATGAACGGCTGATGACATCGCCAGCAACGCGACAAACAAGGACTTCAACAATGGGGAAAAGGCACGATTCATTCAAACACCCTGGAAACTTTTAGTTTGTGGATTTTGCCCTGTTGGCGCCGGCACCCCATAAGCTTGCCTGGACCGCAACTGCATGCCACTAAGGCTGCCTGTACGCGCTATGCACAACAACAATAACCCCTTATTGTACAATAGCTTTTTAGCATTTCCCTCCCTCATCCGTATTTTCTACAGAATCCCTATCCAGATCCATGTCCCAACTTTGGCAAGCCCGTTTCTTTACCACCGTTAACCATTTGCGCGACCTGCCCGGTACGCAGATCCCCGAGATCGCTTTTGCTGGTCGTTCCAATGCAGGGAAATCCACTGCGATCAATATTCTGTGCAATCAGAAAAAACTCGCTTTTGCTTCCAAAACGCCCGGTCGCACTCAGCATATCAACTATTTTTCCATAGGCGGGGCCCATGTGGGTCAGCATCGCAAGGATGAAACCCGGGTGGATGAAATCCGCGCCATGCTAGTTGATCTTCCCGGTTACGGTTATGCGCAGGTTTCCGGTTCGGCCAAGCTGCACTGGCAAGAGCTGCTGGGGGATTATGTCCGCCGTCGCGATCAACTGGCTGCGCTGGTATTGATTGTCGATTCGCGTCGGCCTTTCACCGATCTGGATATTCAAATGGTGGAATGGTTTGCGCCTACCGGCAAGCCGCTGCACTGCATCCTCAGCAAATCAGACAAGCTCAATCGCACCGAAGCCACCAAGGCCCTGCGCATGGCGGAGACAGTGCTGGCCAGCTACGTTGATGATAAGGGGCAACCGTTTCCTTTTACCGTACAGTTGTTTTCTGCCTTGAAGCGCACCGGCCTGGAAGAAGCCGATGCCCGCATTCTGGAACTGGCAGGATTAAATGTCCCGCTCGCGACTCCTGCCGAAGATAACCCGACCTCGCCCCCTCCCGCGCCCGATTCCAACCCGGCGGCATAAGCCCTTCTTTTATATCCGCATATCCTCAGACGAAAAAAAGCCCCGGAAGAGGGAGTCTAGCCGGGGCGAAATGTCTATCTTTTTGGATAGACCCCGCTTAGGGAGGGAAGGGAAAGCGGGAGGCAAGTTCATTGCCTGCGCTTATGAGCCACTCATTGTCAGTAAAGTTTCTCGCCCTCTTACAAATTCGATCTTTTCGCAAATGTACGACTGTGAATCGAAACTTTTTCAATGTAACCATTCACATTCATAGGATTTATCGACCATGACCTATTCCCCCACCCCCTCATTCCCCCAGCTTCGTATGCGTCGTATGCGCAAGGATGCTTTTTCTCGCGCAATGATGCAGGAAAATGTCATTACCGCTGCGGATCTGATTTATCCCGTATTCATTCAGGAAGGTCAGCAGCAACGACACCCTGTTCCTTCCATGCCCGGCGTCGAACGTCTTTCCATTGATTTGCTGCTGACTGTCGCAGAAGAGTGCGTCCAACTTGGCATCCCGGTTTTGTCGCTGTTCCCAGTCATTGATACCGCGCTGAAAACACCGGACGGCATTGAAGCCATTAATCCCGATGGCCTGATTCCTCGAGCTGTACGGGCACTGAAGCTACGGTTTCCCGAACTCGGCATTCTCACTGACGTGGCCCTGGATCCCTACACCAGCCATGGCCAGGACGGCGTACTCGATGCCAATGGCTATATCCTTAATGATGAGACTACTGCGCTGCTGGTGCGTCAGTCGCTGGCGCAGGCCCAGGCCGGCGTCGACATTGTTGCGCCGTCCGACATGATGGACGGCCGTATCGGCGCTATCCGTGCAGCCCTGGAATCGAATGGATTTATTTACACCCGCATCATGGCGTATTCGGCTAAATATGCGTCTGCCTTTTACGGACCGTTCCGCGATGCAGTCGGCTCTGCCGCTAATCTGGGAAAAAGCAACAAGAGCACTTACCAGATGGACCCCGCCAATAGCGATGAGGCCCTGCGCGAAGTGGCGCTTGATCTGGCAGAGGGGGCCGATATGGTCATGGTGAAACCTGGCATGCCTTATCTCGATATTCTTCACAGAGTCAAAGAGACGTTCAAGGTACCGACCTTTGCTTATCAGGTGAGTGGCGAGTACGCCATGATCAAGGCTGCGGCCCAAAACGGCTGGCTCGATCACGACAAAACCATGCTGGAAGCCATGATGGCGTTCAAACGTGCTGGCGCCGATGGCGTGCTGACTTACTTTGCGCTGGATATTGCTCGCCACCTGCAACGGCGCTAATCGCTCCATAGCCTCGCTATAGCAAACGCCCCGGCGGACTGAATGCCCCCGGGGCGTTAGTGTTTTTGCTGCTTTAGCGAAGGTATTACTTGTTTGGCTGTGGCGTTAAGCGCAGATAGGGCCGCTCTGCCTTGTATCCCTTAGGGAATTTCTGCTTGATCACTTCTTCATCTTTGATCGACAGCGGAATAATGACGTCGTCTCCATCTTTCCAGTTGCCCGGCGTCGCTACGGAATATTGATCGCTTAATTGCAGCGCATCGAGCACCCGCAAGACTTCATCAAAGTTGCGTCCCGTGGTCAGCGGATACGTCAGCGTTAGCCGCAGCTTTTTCTTTGGGTCGATGATGAACAGAGCACGCACGGTGGCGGTTTCTGACTGATTGGGATGAATCATGTCGTACAGGGTTGCTACCTTTCTATCGATGTCGGCCAGTATCGGAAACCCTACCACGGTGTGCTGTGTTTCTTCGATATCGCGAATCCATTTGCCATGCTGCTCGGCACCGTCGACAGAAAGAGCGATTGCTTTCACGTTTCTTTTGTCAAATTCTGGTTTCAGTTTGGCAGTCAGGCCCAGTTCAGTCGTGCAGACCGGAGTGAAGTCAGCTGGATGCGAAAATAACACTACCCAGGAATCTCCTGCCCATTCGTGGAAATGAAGCTTGCCTATGGTGGAATCTTGTTCAAAATCAGGGGCGGTATCGCCCAATCGTAATGACATATCTTGCTCCTTGTGCGAGTTTGCTGGGATCAACCTACCTACTATAGTCTCCATGGCTGGCGAGACAAACAACATTTATCAGCTAAGCAAATACCCTGCAGGCATGCCGTGCAAGAAAGTACGGTATCAATCTGCCGCGTGTAATGCAGGCAAGAAATCAGTGGGTTTGCTGTAGCCGATTACCCGGGCATGAGGAATTTCGCGGCCCTGACGGTCGAACATAATGATCCCTGGCGGGCCAAATAAATTAAATCGTTTTAGCAATGCCTTGTCATCGGCATTATTGGCGGTGACGTCGACTTGAAGCAATACCATTTTATCCATTTGCGCCTTCACAGCCGGATCAGTAAACGTCCCCTTTTCCATCTCTATGCAAGAGACGCACCAGTCCGCATAGAAATCCAATAACGCAGATTTACCTTGTAGATTGGCCAACGCCGCATCGAGCTCTGCCGATGAACGAACGCGGGTGAATTGAATGCGCGACTCTGGGACGCCTCGGAATTGCGACATGGGCGACAGAGCGTCCTTTCCACCGGTAGCGGCACTCATCAGTTGCAATAAACCCAATGCTGCGAACACAAGGCCCATCGCCTTAACCGACCAATGCGCATCTTCCCGCCAGATGAGGTACGCGCCGTAAGCAATTCCCAGCGCAGCCCAACCAAGAACCGCCAGCACACCTGGTAACAAGCTACTCAGCATCCACCATGCGGTCCCCAGCATCAGAATGCCAAACAGACGCTTGACCTCGTTCATCCATTTGCCAGCACGCGGCAGCACAGTCCCGGCAGAGGCCCCGATCAATAGCAGCGGCACACTCATCCCTACACCCAGAGCAAAGAGCCCGCTACCGCCGATTAAGACATCACGGCTCTGACTCAGATACAACAGTGCGCCTGCCAGCGGTGGGGCTACACACGGGCCAACCACCAGCGCGGATATTGCACCCATTACAAACACGCCAATCAACTTACCGCCACTCCTGCGGCCCGAGAGATGTATCAAACCGGTCTGCCAGGATGCCGGAAGTTGCAGTTGATATAAGTCGAACATGGAAAGCGACAAACCCACCATGATGGCGGCGCAGATGGACAGCACCCAGGGATTTTGCAAACTCGCAGCCAAACCTTCGCCAAGCAAACCGGCGGCAATACCCATTCCGGTGTAGACCAAGGTCATGCCTAATGCATACATGAAAGAAAGCAATAAGCCTCTGCCTCGATGCACTTTGTGACGATCTCCCACAATGATGGAGGACAGTATCGGATACATTGGGAACATGCAGGGAGTAAAGGCAAGGCCAATACCCAGCAGAAAGAATAGGGGAAGTATTTTTAATAGATTACGACTTTGCAAAGAACTTGAAATTTGTGAGTCAATCGGTTGTGCGCTCGTCGACGGAGCTGGGTCTGCTGTTTTACCAATCAGAGTCGGATTTAGTTTGGCTTTGCTGGTCATCGGCGGATAACACAAACCCTGGTCAGCACAACCCTGAGCAGTAGCAATCAGAGTAAATTCTGCCGCTGCGGTGACCGGCAAGCGGATACTTAGACGTCCACGGTAGGTTTCTACGTTTTTTTGAAAATTCTCATCAAATTTGATCTTGCCAGCGGGAATGATGGCATCGCCTACGGCTACACTTTCACCCTCGAAGTGAAACCGATCACGGTACATGTAGTAACCGTCTGCAATTTCATAAACAACCTGAATGTTTTGTGCATCGATCATTTGGGCCGAAAAACGGAACGCAGCTTCCGGGGCCAGATATTCAGTTGAAGCTTTAGCCAGAGGGGTTGCCAGTAATCCGACGAACAAAAATACAGCGCCCACGCATAAGCATGCTTGAGCAGCGAAATCCTTGATTCTTAGTATTAAGACTGTTTGCCGCGTATGCACTGGGACCCTCTTTAGATCGGTGGGAAATGACTGTCAATCTACAGCGATAACGAGACTGCTATCAATAATGATCTCAGGAAAGCACAGGGAGAGACTTGGAACCTAACGACCGCTGAGTAAGGCGATGAGATGGTGTTGATCAGATCAGCCTGATGTAACAGGTCATCCCGTACGAGGCAGAACAGCAAGATTCACAACGATATTCACACCATGCACTACGTCATCTTGATGTGAGAGAAAAACTGAAGTGTAACCAGTAATTCAATCAGGAGTACGAGCCACTCCTGAAGAACAGGGACACATGATGAAACGACAAGTTTGAACTACTGCTAAAAGCAATAAAGCCAGGCAAATGCCTGGCTTTAATTTATAGACGAATCAATACGTGATTGATATCGATCTTACTCCGCAGTTTCAACTTCGGAATCATCCGAGATTTCAGGGCGGTCCAACAGTTCGATGTAAGCCATTGGGGCATTATCACCAACGCGGAAACCCATTTTCAAAATACGCAAATAACCGCCGTTACGTGTTGCATAACGTGGGCCAAGAACAGAAAACAATTTGCCGACGATTTCGCGATCACGCAAACGGCTAAATGCCAGACGCTTGTTAGCCAGTGTGTCGGTTTTACCAAGTGTCAGAATCGGCTCAATAACGCGGCGCAGTTCTTTTGCTTTTGGCAAAGTGGTTTTGATCGCTTCGTGACGCAGCAAGGATACTGTCATATTGCGCAGCATTGCCAAACGATGGGAAGAAGTTCTATTAAGCTTACGAAGACCGTGACGGTGACGCATGATAATTCCTTTTATTGAATTTTATTCCAGTTCTTCGATCGGCAAAAATTGCCGCGGACCGGTAACAAAGGGGTAGGTACTACTAAATTGGCATACGACAGATATATGCCTACAACAAGAACATGCCGCGGCAGATTTTACACCCACAGCGGCATAGACCAAATAAATTACTTTTCAAGCCCTGCTGGCGGCCAGTTTTCCAATTTCATTCCCAGCGTCAGACCACGCGTTGCCAAAACTTCCTTGATCTCATTCAATGATTTACGACCAAGATTTGGGGTCTTGAGCAACTCATTTTCACTACGCTGAATCAGATCGCCGATGTAATAGATATTCTCAGCTTTCAAGCAGTTCGCAGAGCGGACTGTCAACTCCAAATCATCCACGGGGCGCAGAAGAATTGGATCAACTTGTGGGGCGCGCGATTGAGCCTCTGGCGCAGCTTCGGTACCTTCCAGCGCAGCAAACACATTCAGCTGATCAACTAAGACGCGAGCAGATTGACGAATTGCTTCTTCGGGAGTGATCACGCCATTAGTTTCAATGTTGATGATCAATTTATCCAGATCGGTACGTTGCTCAACACGAGCAGATTCGACGAAATAGGAAACGCGGCGAACAGGAGAAAAAGAAGCGTCGAGAATAATGCGACCAATAGTCTTATTCGTATCTTCGCTCAATCGACGAACATTACCGGGTACATAGCCACGGCCTTTTTCGACTTTAATCTGCATGTCCAACTTGCCACCGGCAGTGAGATTCGCGATCACGTGATCAGGGTTAATCAACTCCACATCGTGTGGCAAATCGATATCCGAAGCCAGTACTGCACCTTCACCCTCTTTTTTGAGTGTCAAAGTAACTTCATCGCGATTGTGCAATTTAAATACAACACCTTTGAGATTCAGCAGAATGTCGACGACATCCTCTTGAACGCCATCAAGGGAGGAATATTCATGAACAACACCGGCAATTGTTACTTCTGTAGGCGCATAGCCAACCATCGAGGAGAGAAGGACCCGACGCAGAGCATTTCCTAAGGTATGGCCGTAACCACGCTCAAAGGGCTCCATCACAACTTTTGCATGACCTGGGGCCAGCGCTTCGACTTCAATAATTCGGGGTTTCAACAAGCTGTTCTGCATGAAATGTCCTCTTCAATACCCTCGGCTCGTTACACCGATAAGGCTGATGGCATTACGAAAAATGCCTGCCGAAAGAACGGCAGGCCTGAAAGATGAGTCGTGACAGAGAAGATTTAAGCCAACGTCGAGCTAAATACTATTCTCGTGTCATCAACCTGAGTGCCGAAGCACCAAAAATTAACGAGAGTAAAGTTCGACGATCAACGATTCGTTGACATCATTGGCGATTTCGCTGCGATCAGGAGACATTTTGTAAATGCCTTCCAATTTTTTAGCATCAACCGAAACCCAAGAAGGGAAACCACTTTGCTCCGCCAGAGAAAGTGCTTCAGCAATACGAACTTGCTTCTTAGCCTTTTCACGGATGGCAATAACATCACCAGCTTTGACTTGGTAGGAGGCGATATTAACAACAATCCCGTTAACAGTAAGCGCCTTGTGCGATACCAATTGGCGAGCTTCAGCACGAGTTGAACCAAAACCCATACGGTAAGCCACATTATCCAAACGAGCTTCGAGCAATTTCAACAGCGTTTCGCCAGTATTGCCCTTGCGACGGTCTGCGTCAGCAAAGTAGCGACGGAACTGACGTTCCAAAATACCGTACATGCGCTTTACTTTTTGCTTTTCGCGCAGTTGATTACCATAATCAGAAGTACGAGCACCCGATGTGCGACCATGCTGACCTGGCTTAGAATCCAGTTTGCACTTGGAATCCAATGAGCGACGTGCGCTCTTAAGAAAAAGGTCAGTGCCTTCACGGCGTGAAAGTTTAGCTTTAGGTCCAATATAACGAGCCACAGTGAATCCTTTGAAAAATGACGCCAGAACATCAAACGATGAAACCGACGCTAGTTCGACCTACGTACAATCAAACAGTGGACTTAAGAACAAAGCCCGCCTAGAAGCCGGCGGGCAATGAATGTACTTCAATTCCTGTAAGGAATTAAAAATTAGATACGACGACGCTTTGGAGGACGGCAACCGTTATGCGGAACTGGAGTAACGTCTTGAATTTGGGTAATTTTGATGCCCAAATTATTCAATGCACGCACAGCAGATTCGCGACCTGGGCCAGGCCCTTTGATGCGGACTTCCAAATTCTTGATCCCGCACTCAACAGCAACTTTACCGGCGGCTTCAGCAGCTACCTGCGCTGCAAATGGAGTCGACTTGCGCGAACCTTTAAAACCCGCACCACCAGAAGTAGCCCAAGAAAGCGCGTTACCTTGACGATCAGTGATCGTGATGATTGTATTGTTGAAGGAAGCATGAACGTGCGCGATTCCCTCAGCAACATTCTTCTTCACTTTTTTACGCACGCGTGCTGCTGCGGCGTTATTAGGTGCTTTTGCCATAATGATTTCCTTAAATCCGACGATTAAGCGAACTGTCTATCGGGATTATTTCTTCAGCGACTGTGCAGCTTTGCGTGGACCCTTACGAGTACGCGCATTTGTACGAGTCCGTTGTCCACGGCAAGGCAAGCCTTTGCGATGGCGCATGCCACGATAACAGCCGAGATCCATCAAACGCTTGATGTTCATCGAAAGTTCACGACGTAAATCACCTTCAACGACGAATTTTGCAATTTCCTCGCGAAGCTTTTCTAATTCGTTATCGTCCAGATCCTTAACTTTTTTAGTAGTCAGAACACCGGTACTAGCACAAATTTCTTGCGCTCGTGGGCGACCAACACCATAAATAGCGGTTAAACCAATTACAGTGTGCTGATGATTTGGGATGTTTACCCCTGCGATACGTGCCATGCGTTATTCCTCAATCAATAACGTTAATTTAACCTTGGCGCTGTTTATGACGCGGTTCAATGCAGATAACACGAACCACGCCTTTGCGCTTGATGATTTTACAATTGCGGCAAAGCCGCTTGATTGATGCGAGCACTTTCATTTTGGCCCTCTTTCTTTTAATACTTGGTTCAAATCAAATTACTTCGTGCGGAACACAATGCGTGCCCTGCTCAAATCATAGGGGGTCAATTCTACAGTGACTTTATCACCAGGAAGTATACGAATGTAATTCATACGCATCTTTCCGGAGATATGGCCAAGCACAATGTGCCCATTCTCCAACTTAACTCTAAAAGTTGCATTAGGGAGATTTTCTAAAATCTCACCTTGCATCTGGATAACATCGTCTTTTGCCATTCGGTCTTCTTGTTCCTTTGGTCGCTTGTCTCACTCAACGTGAAGACGCACCACCCTTGAAATTTGCCTTGCGGAGCAACGAATCATACTGCTGCGACATTACATAATTTTGAACTTGCGCCATAAAGTCCATAGTAACCACCACGATAATTAGCAAAGACGTACCGCCAAAATAGAACGGGACCTTCCAGCGAGCGATCAAGAACTCAGGCAGCAAGCATACTAAAGTGATGTACACGGCACCAGCCAAAGTCAAACGCATCAAAATCTTGTCAATATAACGAGCAGTCTGGTCACCTGGGCGAATTCCTGGTACAAAAGCACCACTCTTCTTAAGGTTATCCGCTGTTTCTTTACTATTGAAAACAAGCGCAGTATAGAAAAAACAGAAAAAAACAATCGCAATGGCATACAACAAGGCATGGATCGGCTCACCAGGGGCCATCGAAGCAGCAAGATCCTTGAGGAATCGAACGAAAGAATTCGATGTTTCGCCTGAAGTAAACCAACTAGTAATCGTTGCAGGAAACAGGATAATTGATGAAGCAAAAATAGGAGGAATTACACCTGCCATATTAAGCTTTAGAGGCAAGTGACTACTTTGACCTCCATAAATTTTGTTCCCAACTTGCCTTTTTGCATAATTAACAAGAATTTTTCTCTGGCCACGCTCAATAAAAACGACAACGAAAGTAACAAGCGCAACTATCAAACAAATCAAAATTGCAGATAACGCGTTCATAGATCCCGTCCGGACTAGCTCAAACAATCCGCCAAGTGCGTTTGGAAGACCAGCCGCAATACCGGCAAAGATGATAATAGAGATACCGTTGCCAAGTCCACGTTCAGTAATTTGCTCACCCAACCACATCAAAAACATAGTTCCAGTTAGCAACGTAACTACTGTTGTTAAGCGAAAAGCAAGTCCAGGATCCAGTACGAGCCCAGCCTGCGACTCAAGAGCAACAGCAATACCAAGTGCCTGGAAGGTTGCTAGGAGCAGAGTTCCGTAGCGAGTATATTGAGTAATCTTACGACGACCGGACTCACCTTCCTTTTTAAGCGCCTCCAGCTGAGGAGAAACCACCGACATCAACTGCATGATGATCGATGCCGATATGTACGGCATGATACCCAACGCAAATATCGTAAATCGTGATAATGCGCCACCAGAGAACATGTTAAACATGCCCAAGATGCCACCCTGATTCTGGCGAAATAGCTGCGCCAGTTGGGTAGGATCAATTCCAGGGACAGGGATATGAGCCCCGATACGGTATACCACCAACGCAGACAGTAAGAACCAAAGGCGATTCCAAGGAAAACCTTTTGTCGCACTTTTTGCAAGCTGTGGTGTAGTAGCCAATTAAAGCTCCGCGTCAAACTTAAAATTAGGCAACAGATCCACCAAGAGCTTCAATCGCAGCTTTAGCACCTTTAGTTGCAATCAAACCCTTGACGTTAACTTTTTTAGTCAGTTCGCCAGAAAGGATGATGCGAACAACTCGCGCCAATTGAGAAACAACACCAGCTTGTTTCAATGCCAGGATGTCAACTTCGCTAACTGGCAAGGCTTCCAGATCCGAAAGACGAACTTCAGCTTTGTAAGGTGTTGCTAAGGATTTAAAACCACGCTTCGGCAGTCGGCGCTGCAAAGGCATTTGACCGCCTTCAAAACCGACTTTATGAAAACCACCAGAACGAGATTTTTGGCCCTTATGACCACGGCCGGCAGTTTTACCCAAGCCGGATCCAATACCGCGACCAACACGACGCTTGTAATGCTTTGCGCCTTCAGCTGGTTGAATCGTATTCAATTCCATAATTTGCTCCGTTCGTAAGCCTCAGCTTACGAAACAACTTTCACAAGATACGATACTTTGTTGATCATTCCGCGCACCGATGGAGTATCTTCAAGCTCAGATATAGAGTTCATCCTGCGCAGACCAAGTCCACGCACGGTTGCACGATGAGACTCGCGAGTACCGATCAATCCTTTAACCAACTGGACTTTGATTTTATTAACCATTTTGTATCACCTCAGCCCAGAATGTCTTCAACTGACTTACCGCGCTTGGCAGCGATCTCAGAAGGAGTATTCATTTTTGACAAACCATCGATTGTAGCGCGCACCATATTGTAGGGATTAGTCGATCCATTCGACTTAGCCACCACATTGGTCACACCCATCACCTCAAAAATCGCACGCATGGGACCACCAGCAATCACACCGGTACCATCCTTGGCTGGAGACATCAAAACTGACGACGCTCCGTGCTTGCCTGTTACCGTATGCTGAAGAGTGCCGTTTTTCAACGTCACTTTGATCATCTTGCGACGAGCTTCTTCCATTGCCTTTTGAACAGCAACTGGAACTTCTTTTGATTTACCCTTACCCATGCCAATGCGACCATCGCCGTCACCGACCACTGCGAGCGCAGCGAAACCCATGATCCGGCCACCCTTAACAACCTTGGTAACACGATTAACAGCGATCATTTTTTCGCGCATGCCATCATCTGGCTTATCGCTTTGCATCTTGGATTGCATTTTTGCCATGATGATTTTCCTTAGAACTTCAGGCCGGCTTCACGCGCAGCTTCAGCTAACGCCTTGACGCGACCGTGATAACGGAAACCGGAGCGATCAAAAGCTACCTCGGTTACTCCAGCTTGCAACGCTTTTTCAGCAACTCGCTTGCCTACAAGGGAAGCCGCAGCGGCATTACCGCCCTTACCCGATTGACCCGCCAACAGCTGACGAACTTCCGCCTCGAGTGTTGAAGCCGAAGCCAATATGCTTGCATCTGGGCCAATGATGCTGGCATAGATATGCGTATTGGTGCGATGAACCGCAAGACGGTTTACTTTTAGTTCTGCGATCTTCGCCCGGGTTTGAGTCGCGCGCCGCAGACGTGATTGTTTCTTGTCCATCGTCAACCCTTACTTCTTCTTGGTTTCTTTGAGTACGACCACTTCATCCGAATAACGTACGCCCTTACCCTTGTAGGGCTCTGGCTCACGATATGCACGAATTTCAGCGGCGACCTGTCCAACTACCTGACGGTCGATACCTTTAATTAAGATCTCAGTCTGAGTCGGTGTCTCGCACTTAATGCCATGCGGCATCTGATGTACGATAGGGTGCGAAAAGCCTAGTGACAAATTTAATTTATCACCTTGCGCTTGCGCACGAAAACCCACGCCTACTAAGTTCAGCTTACGTTCAAAACCCTTAGTCACACCATGAACCATGTTGTTTACTAATGCACGTAGGGTTCCAGACATTGCATTTGCTTCACGACTATCGTCGGCAACATCGAAACTCAGTGTGCCATCAACATTTGCAACTTTTACCTTGTCAGTAAGACGTTGTGTCAATGTACCTAATGGTCCTTTTACTACGATCTGCGCTGCTGTGATGATTGCTTCGGCATCTTTAGGCAGTGCAATCGGCATTTTACCAACACGAGACATATTGCACTCCTTAAGCTACGTAGCAAATCACTTCGCCACCGACACCGGTAGCGCGCGCTTTGCGATCTGTCATCACACCGCGCGGCGTTGAGACAATTGCAACACCCAGACCGTTCATCACGTTCGGGATATCATCTTTGCCTTTATAGATACGCAAACCAGGGCGTGACACACGCTCAATACGCTCGATAACTGGACGACCTGCATAATATTTCAAACCGATCTTCAGCTCAGCCTTACCACCAGCCTCGACTACTGCAAAATCTTCAATATAACCTTCATCCTTAAGGACATTGGCAATTGCGATCTTCACTTTCGAGGAGGGCATGGCAACTGATACTTTTTGAACGACTTGGGCATTGCGGATACGTGTCAACATATCGGCGATAGGATCACTCATACTCATTGCGGTTCTCCTATTACCAGCTGGCTTTTGTCATACCCGGAATCTCACCACGCATGGCGAATTCACGGACTTTAATACGGCCCAATCCGAATTTACGGAATGTTCCACGTGGACGACCTGTCAATGCACAACGGTTACGCTGACGCGTCGGAGCAGAGTTACGCGGCAACGACTGCAACTTCAGACGCGCTTCGTAACGTTCTTCTTCCGATTTTGATTGATCATCAATGATTGCCTTTAACGCAGCACGCTTCCCAGCATATTTCTTTACCAGGTCTGCACGCTTTTGTTCACGGTTAATCAGTGCCAACTTTGCCATGGCAGCCTCAGTTTCTGAACGGAAATTTAAATGCGGCGAGAAGCGCTTTCGCTTCATCGTCGGTCTTCGCTGTCGTCGTGATGCTGATGTTAAGCCCACGCAAAGCGTCAATTTTGTCGTACTCAATTTCGGGGAAAATAATTTGCTCTTTTACGCCGATATTATAGTTTCCACGACCATCGAATGCGCGACCGGAGACACCCCGAAAATCCCGAACACGTGGCAAAGCAACTGTAATAAAGCGATCCAAGAACTCATACATCTGAGCGCCACGCAAAGTTACCATACAACCAATTGGATAACCCTCACGGATCTTGAAGCCCGCAATAGCTTTACGCGCTTTAGTTACCACTGGCTTCTGACCTGCAATCTTTGTCAAATCACCAACAGCATGCTCAATAATTTTCTTGTCCGCTACCGCTTCCGACAAACCCATATTTAAAGTGATTTTCAGAATACGCGGCACTTCCATCACAGATTTGTATGCAAATTTAGCAGTCAAATCAGCAACGACTTTTGCTTTATAAAATTCCTGGAGACGAGCCATGATCTCTTAAACCTTAACTGCTTCGCCGGTGGACTGATAAGTGCGGACTTTCTTACCGTCCACTTGCTTAAAAGCCACGCGATCTGCCTTGCCTGATGCAGCATTATACAAAGCCACATTAGACACATGAATTGGCATCAACTTATCGACGATGCCACCTGTTGCGCCAGTCATCGGATTAGGCTTAGTTGCTTTTTTCACAACATTAACGCCCTCGACAACAATATAATCGGCACTGACACGCTGCGAGACGATTCCGCGCTTGCCCTTATCTTTGCCGGTCAATACGACGACTTCATCGTTTGTACGAATCTTTCCCATGACCTATCCTTACAGAACTTCAGGGGCCAAAGACACGATTTTCATGAAGCGCTCGGTGCGCAACTCACGAGTAACCGGTCCAAAAATACGAGTACCAATTGGCTCAAGCTTGGCATTAAGCAACACGGCAGCATTGCTGTCGAATTTAACCAAGGAACCATCAGGACGACGCACGCCTTTAGCAGTACGAACCACTACGGCATTGTAAATCTCACCTTTTTTGACGCGCCCACGAGGAGCCGCGCTCTTGACTGTGACCTTGATCACATCACCAATTCCTGCATAACGGCGCCGCGAACCACCCAACACTTTAATGCACAGAACTTCGCGCGCACCAGTATTGTCGGCCACTTCTAGCCGGCTTTCTGTCTGAATCATATATTTTCTTTCCCAACTTAATCCGCTAACTGCACACAATGTGCAGCGCGGTCAGTCTTGGTCCTGTAAATCAGCTAACTGATTTTTAGGGGACGGTAAACTTTTGCGATCTCTTTTACAAAACTTCACAAAGCAAAAGAAGAGCTGAGCATTATGGCAGCTAAGTACCATACATGCAAGGATAACTTAAACTATTTGTGCTGCCTGAACAACACGCGTCACACTCCAAGCTTTAGTCTTGGAAACTGGACGACCTTCTTGAATCTCTACAGTGTCGCCTTCCTTGACCTGGTTAGATTCATCATGTGCATGGTACTTATTCGTACGCATAATGATCTTCCCGTACAGGGGATGTTTTACGTGACGTTCAATCAACACCGTAACAGTCTTATCCATTTTGTCTGATACAACTTTGCCAATCAGCGTGCGCTTCAGCGCCTGTTTCACTGTATCGTTCATTGTTGTCCATCCTTTGAATTGATGACTGTCTTTACACGTGCGATGTCGCGACGTACTTTTTTCAATTGCGCAGTATTGTTCAATTGCTGCGTAGCCACTTGCATGCGCAAGCTAAATTGCGCTTTTAATAACTCATGCAATTCTTTGGCCAGCGCCGCTTCGTCTTTACCGCGGAGTTCTGCTACATTCATGTTCCGCTCCTGTTATTGACCGACTTGACGAACAACAAAAGTCGTCGACAAAGGCAATTTGGCTGCTGCCAAGCGAAACGCTTCACGGGCCAGAGTTTCGTCGACGCCGTCCATCTCGTACAGAACCTTACCTGGCTGAATTTCTGCCACGTAATACTCTGGATTACCTTTACCATTACCCATACGTACTTCGGCAGGCTTTTGGGAAATTGGCTTGTCCGGAAATACGCGAATCCAAATACGACCACCACGCTTAATGTGGCGGGTCATCGCTCGGCGAGCCGCTTCAATTTGACGGGCAGTGATACGACCGCGACCCACAGCTTTAAGCCCAAATTCACCAAACGACACGGCAGTACCACGTGAATGGGATATGCCTGTGTTGCGACCTTTTTGCTCTTTACGATATTTTCTACGTGCTGGTTGCAGCATGATTATTCTCCTGCTTTCTCAGCCAAAACTACAGTTTCAGCATCGGCGGGTTTTGCCGTCCGCACTCGTTTGACACCGGCATTTGCACTAGGCGCAGAAGCTGGCGCAGCGATACCAGTTTTAGGACGAGGACGAGCACCAGGCTTACCATCATCACGACGCGGACCGCGACGTTTTTTGTCATCGTCCAGCGAACCTTCGAGCACAGGCGAATCGCCATTTGCAAGACGATCACCCTTGTAAACCCAAACCTTGATCCCGATGATGCCGTATGTAGTTTGTGCCTCACCAAAACCATAGTCGATATCTGCACGCAGCGTATGGAGGGGAACGCGACCTTCGCGATACCATTCCTTACGAGCTATCTCAATACCGTTTAAACGACCCGACGACATGATCTTGATACCCTGAGCACCCAAACGCATCGCATTTTGCATCGCACGTTTCATTGCTCGGCGAAACATGATGCGTTTTTCGAGCTGCTGTGCAATTGAATCTGCAATCAATTGTGCATCAGCTTCAGGCTTACGAATTTCTTCGATATTGACGTGGACAGGTACGCCCATCAATTTGCCTAATGCTGTCTTCAACACTTCAATGTCTTCGCCTTTTTTACCAATTACAACGCCCGGGCGGGAGCTATAAATTGTAATACGAGCATTCTTGGCTGGGCGCTCAATAACAACCCGGCCAACGGAAGCGTTCTTCAGTTTTGTCTTCAGATAAGCACGTACTTTAAGATCTTCAATCAGCATTTCAGCAAAATTACTATTGCCTGCATACCAACGTGAACCCCAGTTGCGCGTTACTGCCAGGCGAAAACCGGTTGGATGTATTTTCTGTCCCATCGTGACTCCTTAGTTTCCAACAGTCACATAGATGTGACAGGATTGCTTGGAAATACGATCACCACGGCCTTTTGCTCGCGCTGTGAAGCGCTTAAGGACCGTACCTTTTTCGACATAAATGGTCGTAATCTTCAGTTCGTCGATGTCTGCACCATCATTATGTTCGGCATTCGCAATTGCGGATTCCAGAACCTTTTTGATAATGACAGCACCTTTTTTAGGACTGAAGGTCAAGATATTTAGAGCCTGATCAACTTTTTTGCCGCGAATCAGATCGGCAACCAAACGGCCTTTTTGCGCCGAAAGATGTACACCGCGGAGGGTAGCTTTAGTTTCCATCATAGGGCCTTATTTCTTAGCCTTCCTGTCTGCCGCGTGACCCTTAAACGTACGGGTCAGCGCGAATTCGCCGAGCTTATGACCAACCATATTTTCCGAAACATAAACGGGTATGTGCAACTTACCGTTATGAACCGCAATTGTCAGGCCAATAAAATCAGGCATGATGGTGGAACGACGCGACCAGGTTTTGATCGGCTTTTTATCTTTAGTCGCTTGCGCAGTTTCCACTTTTTTTACCAAGTGAGCATCGCAAAACGGCCCTTTTTTCAATGAGCGAGTCATGTTCTATTCCTTATTTCTTGCCGCGGCGAGAGACGATCATTGAAGTCGTGCGCTTGTTACGGCGAGTCTTCTTGCCCTTGGTCTGTTGACCCCACGGCGAAACCGGATGACGACCAGCCGCCGTTTTACCTTCACCACCACCATGCGGGTGATCGACAGGATTCATCACCACACCGCGAACGGTAGGACGAACACCGCGCCAGCGCATTGCGCCAGCTTTACCGATTTTGCGCAGATTGTGCTCGCCATTACCCACTTCACCGATGGTAGCGCGGCATTCTATATGCACGCGGCGAACTTCACCAGATCGCAAACGAACCTGAGCATATGTGCCTTCACGAGCCATCAGAACAACGCCCGCGCCAGCTGTACGAGCCATTTGCGCACCCTTGCCGGGCAACATTTCCACACAGTGAATTGTTGTACCAACCGGGATATTGCGAATCGGCAAAGTATTACCAGACTTAATTGGCGCTTCGGAACCGCTTAACAACTGGTCACCGACTGCCAGACCCTTTGGTGCAATGATGTACTTACGCTCACCATCTGCATAACATAGCAATGCAATATGCGCTGTCCGGTTAGGATCGTATTCAATACGTTCGACTTTTGCCGGAATACCATCTTTATTACGACGGAAGTCGACTACACGATAATGCTGCTTATGACCACCGCCTATATGGCGTGTGGTGATATGACCATTATTATTTCGACCTGCAGTCTTAGATTTCTTTTCGATCAATGCAGCAAACGGACGACCTTTATATAAATCGCTATTTACTACTTTGACCATACCACGCCGACCTGGCGACGTTGGCTTTACTTTTACGAGTGCCATTATTTAGCCTCCTCGGTAAAGTTGATTTCTTGACCCGGCTTCAAGCTTACGAAAGCACGGCGAGTGTGATTACGGCGACCCATGGTACGGCCTGAACGTTTTTGCTTACCGATACGATTAGCAACTTGAACGGACTCGACCTCAACCTTGAATAACAACTCCACCGCAGCCTTAACCTCAAGCTTGGTAGCATCTTTCGTCACCAGGAAAATGACTTGCTCATTTTTCTCAGCAATGAAAGTTGACTTTTCGGAAATTACCGGCGCCAACAGCACTTTCATCAAGCGCTCTTCGCTATATTTAACGTTTGCGTTCATGCCAGCAACTCCTCAATCTTAGCCAATGCAAGCTTGGTGATCAATACCGTCTTGTAGTGTACCAACGATACGGGATCGGCCTGACCAGGCTCAACGATCAAAACACCAGGCAAATTGCGCGCAGCCAGCAGCAAATTTTCTGCCACATTATCGGTAATGATCAACACGGAATCCAGTCCCATGCCTTTCAATTTTTGCGACAACAACTTGGTCTTAGGCGCTTCAACATTGAAACTCTCAACGATTGACAGGCGACCTTCACGAGCCAACTGAGACAAGATCGAACAGACACCTGCCCGATACATCTTCTTGTTAACTTTGTGAGTGAAATTTTCGTCCGGGGAATTCGGGAAAATACGTCCACCCCCACGCCATAGCGGCGAAGAAGACATACCAGCACGAGCGCGGCCAGTACCTTTTTGACGCCACGGTTTTTTAGTTGTGTGATGAACTTCATCACGGTCTTTTTGTTTGCGGTTACCGCTACGTGCATTCGCTTGGTACGCAACCACGACCTGATGAATTAACGCTTCGTTATAGTCACGAGCGAAAATTGTATCGGGAGCCGCAACATTGGATGACGCCTGACCTTGTTCATTTAGGAGCTTGAGTTCCATCGCTTAGGCTCCTTTTTTCGACTTGACTTTTACCGCAGGCAACACGACAACTTGCCCATTTTTCGCACCTGGAACAGCACCTTTGACCAACAGCAATTGACGCTCAGCATCAATGCGGGCAATTTCCAGATTTTGTACGGTACGCGTGACATCACCAAGGTGACCAGTCATCCGCTTACCAGGAAACACGCGACCGGGATCCTGAGCCATACCGATAGAACCAGGAACATTATGGGACCGCGAGTTACCATGCGAAGCACGGCCAGATGCAAAATGATGGCGCTTGATAGTACCGGCATAACCCTTACCGATAGACACACCTTGCACATCCACTTTTTGACCTAGCTCGAACAAACTAGCGGCAACTACGTCACCAGCTTTAAGTTCAGCTGCCTGGGCAACATCTATGCGGAATTCTTTGAGTACGGTTCCGGCCTCAACGCCAGCTTTAGCGTAGTGCCCGGCAGCAGCCTTCGTAACGCGCGATGCGCGGCGCTGACCGTATGCGACCTGAACAGCGGAATAACCATCCACTTCAGGAGTTTTGATTTGCGTCACACGATTGTTTGAAACGTCTAATACGGTTACAGGAATCGAATCCCCATCATCCGTAAAGATGCGCATCATTCCAACCTTGCGACCAAGTAGGCCTAGGCTCATTTTTTTCTCCATTCCCGCCTGCGATTGGGCGGGGCTGATTGTTTGCAGTACCAATAATTATGAATGCGCTATTACACATTCATATCGAAGCCGAACATTATAGCGCGGGAAATGCAATTACACAAGAAAACTGCGTATGCTTTTTTCCACACGCTTCAGCTACTGAATACTGAATTTATTGCAGTTTAATTTCCACATCGACGCCAGCTGGCAAATCGAGCTTCATCAGTGCATCAACAGTCTTGTCCGTAGGATCAACAATATCCATCAAACGTTGGTGCGTACGGATTTCGAATTGATCACGGGAAGTTTTATTGACGTGAGGGGAACGCAGCACATCGAAACGCTGGATCCGTGTTGGCAAAGGGACTGGGCCCTTGACTACTGCACCTGTGCGCTTGGCTGTTTCTACAATTTCCTGTGCAGACTGATCGATTAATTTGTAATCGAAAGCTTTCAGTCGAATGCGAATTTTTTGGCTTGGAGCTGACATGATTTTCCTTTAAAGAACGAACCACGGATGATCACATCCGTGGCGATGACAATTTGTCGTTTTTCTATTACTCGATGATCTTGGCAACAACACCAGCGCCGACGGTACGACCGCCTTCACGGATAGCGAAACGCAGACCTTCTTCCATTGCGATCGGGTTGATCAGCTTGACTGTGATCGACACGTTATCGCCCGGCATCACCATTTCTTTGTCTTCTGGCAACTCGATCGAACCAGTCACGTCAGTCGTACGGAAATAGAATTGCGGACGGTAGTTGTTGAAAAATGGCGTGTGACGACCGCCCTCATCCTTCGACAACACATAGATTTCACCAGTGAAATGCTTGTGTGGCTTGATCGAACCTGGCTTCGCCAGAACTTGACCACGCTCGACGTCTTCACGCTTCGTGCCGCGCAACAGTACGCCGACGTTATCGCCTGCCATACCTTGGTCGAGCAACTTACGGAACATTTCGACGCCAGTACAAGTCGTCTTTTGTGTGTCGCGGATACCGATGATTTCCAGTTCTTCGCCGACCTTGACAATACCGCGCTCGATACGACCGGTTACCACAGTACCGCGACCGGAGATCGAGAACACATCTTCCACTGGCAACAGGAATGTGCCGTCAATGGCGCGTTCTGGCGTCGGGATGTAGGTGTCCAGTGCTTCGGCCAGCGCCATGATTGCTTGCTCGCCCATTGGGCCAGTGTCGCCTTCGAGTGCCAGCTTTGCCGAACCAACGATGATTGGCAGGTCGTCGCCTGGGAATTCATACTTCACCAGTAACTCACGCACTTCCATTTCAACCAGTTCCAGCAGCTCTGCATCATCGACCATATCGGCCTTGTTCAGGAACACGATGATGTAGGGCACGCCGACCTGACGCGACAGCAGGATATGCTCACGCGTTTGTGGCATCGGGCCATCTGCTGCGGAGCACACCAGGATCGCGCCATCCATCTGCGCGGCACCAGTAATCATGTTTTTCACATAATCGGCATGGCCTGGGCAGTCAACGTGAGCGTAGTGACGGTTTGCTGTTTCGTATTCAACGTGTGCGGTGTTGATCGTGATGCCGCGCGCTTTTTCTTCCGGCGCCGCATCAATCTGATCGTAGGCCTTGGCTTCGCCGCCGAATTTTTTCGACAGCACGGTTGCTATCGCCGCTGTCAACGTGGTCTTGCCATGGTCAACGTGGCCAATCGTGCCCACATTCACGTGCGGCTTGGTCCGCTCAAACTTGCCTTTTGCCATTTTGCATTTCCTTCAAAAAGAACGATTTATTTATCCGATGAATCGGAAAGGGATTAGGGACTACGCATAAGCCCACTTCTCACGAAGTGGGCCATCTAGCAGTTACTTGGTCTTAGATGTCACGATCGCATCAATCACATTCTTTGGCGCTTCGGAATAGTGCTTGAATTCCATCGAGTAAGTTGCACGACCTTGTGTCGCCGAACGCAGTGATGTCGAATAACCGAACATCTCCGACAATGGGACTTCAGCCTTGATAATCTTGCCGCCACCGCCAGCAATCTCATCCATACCCTGAACCATGCCGCGACGTGACGAAAGGTCACCCATCACCGTACCGGCATAATCTTCAGGCGTCTCGACTTCAACAGCCATCATTGGCTCCAGGATAACCGGGCTTGCTTTACGGCAGCCGTCCTTGAAAGCCATTGAACCAGCCATGCGAAACGCATTTTCGTTCGAGTCGACGTCATGGTAAGAACCGAAAAAGAGCGTTACCTTAACATCCACCACTGGATAACCAGCTAACACGCCAGTATTCAATGTTTCACGAACACCTTTTTCAACGGCGGGGATAAATTCGCGTGGAACTGTACCGCCCTTAATTGCATCGACGAATTCAAAGCCCTTACCCGGCTCTTGTGGCTCGATTTTCAGAACAACGTGACCGTATTGACCGCGACCACCCGATTGCTTCACGAACTTGCCTTCAATTTCTTCACAAGTCTTGCGGATTGTTTCGCGATACGCCACTTGCGGCTTACCGACGGTTGCTTCGACGTTAAATTCACGTCTCATGCGATCAACGATAATATCCAGATGCAATTCGCCCATACCGGCGATGATTGTTTGGCCGGATTCTTCATCAGTGCGGACACGGAAAGAAGGATCTTCAGCTGCCAGACGATTCAGCGCCAGACCCATTTTTTCCTGATCGACTTTAGTCTTCGGCTCAACAGCTTGCGAAATCACAGGCTCAGGGAAAATCATGCGTTCGAGCACAACAATCGCCTTGTCATCACAGAGGGTGTCACCCGTCGTTGTATCTTTCAAACCAACGACTGCGGCGATATCACCGGCCAACATTTCCTTGATTTCTTCGCGTTGATTTGCGTGCATCTGAACGATACGGCCGATGCGCTCTTTCTTCGACTTCACAGAATTGAACACTGTGTCGCCTGAATTCAAAGTGCCGGAGTAACAACGAATGAAACACAATTGACCGACGAATGGGTCAGTCGCAATTTTAAATGCCAATGCGGAGAATTTTTCAGTATCTTCCGCTTTACGGACAACTGGCTCATCATCTTCGTTCAGGCCTGGAACTGGCGGAATATCTACCGGCGAAGGCAAGTATTCAACTACGCCGTCCAACATCGCCTGCACGCCTTTGTTCTTGAAAGCTGTTCCGCACATCATTGGAACAATTTCGCTGGCGATAGTACGCTGACGAATTGCCATCTTGATTTCGTCTTCCGACAGATCGCCTTCCTCCAGATACTTATTCATCAGCTCTTCTGATGCTTCAGCAGCTGCTTCGACCATATTTTCGCGCCATTTTTTGGCTTCTTCCAACAAATGCGCTGGAATATCACGATAGTCAAATTTCATACCCTGGCTGGCATCATCCCAGTAAATGGCACGCATTTTGACCAGATCGATGACGCCTTCGAAGTTTTCTTCAGCACCAATAGGCACTTGCATTGGGATTGGGTTCGCCTTCAGACGCGAACGCATCTGATCGTAAACCTTGAAGAAATTAGCACCGGTACGATCCATCTTGTTGACGAATGCCAGACGCGGAACCTTGTACTTGTTTGCCTGACGCCAAACAGTTTCAGATTGCGGCTGAACGCCACCAACGGCACAGTAGACCATGCAGGCACCGTCGAGTACGCGCATTGAGCGCTCTACTTCAATTGTGAAGTCAACGTGGCCAGGGGTATCAATGATGTTGATATGGTGAGGAGGGAAATTATTCGCCATACCCTTCCAAAAACAAGTCGTTGCAGCGGATGTAATAGTAATGCCGCGCTCTTGTTCCTGCTCCATCCAATCCATCGTAGCGGCGCCATCATGCACCTCGCCGATTTTATGGTTCACACCCGTGTAAAAAAGTACGCGTTCGGTAGTCGTGGTCTTACCTGCATCAATATGCGCTGAAATACCGATATTACGATAGCGCTCAATGGGGGTCTTACGGGCCATGATTTATTCCTAACTCTTGAATGCACGAAACCGAGCTATATTTTCATTAAAAAATATGCGCTCGGTTCGTGCAAATATCAGATACATGAGTTGACTTAGCTCCACTGCAAGCCGAGTCAAATCCGGTTTTGTAACGGGCTTAGAAGCGGAAGTGCGAGAACGCCTTATTAGCTTCTGCCATACGGTGAACTTCATCCCGTTTTTTCATGGCACCGCCGCGGCCTTCTGCAGCCTCTAGCAACTCACCACCAAGACGCTGTGGCATCGACTTCTCGCTGCGCTTGTTAGCTGCTTCGCGCAACCAACGCATCGACAAAGCCATACGGCGGACTGGACGCACTTCGACTGGCACTTGGTAGTTAGCACCACCAACACGACGCGACTTGACTTCGACCATCGGCTTGCAGTTGCCGATTGCCAGAGAAAACACTTCTAGTGGATCCTTGCCAGATTTAGTCTGGATATGCTCGAAAGCACGATAAATAATGTTTTCAGCAACTGACTTCTTGCCCGACAACATCAATACGTTGACGAACTTGGCGACATCTACATTACCAAATTTTGGATCTGGCAGAATTTCCCGTTTGGGTACTTCACGACGACGTGGCATTTCAATTCCTTTCAGTCTTCAGTTGAGTGTGCAGTAAAACTGCAGACTCGCGGACATCCATCATAGATATCCACTTACTCGGCCCATTCGGGGCCGATACATTTCACGAGGCTCGCGCCCGATGAAAACAATTATTTCTTTGCTGCCTTAGCACGCTTAGTACCGTACTTCGAGCGCGACTGCTTACGATCCTTGACGCCCTGGGTATCCAGCGCACCGCGAACCATGTGATAACGCACACCAGGCAAATCCTTTACCCGGCCGCCGCGAATGAGCACAACACTATGCTCTTGCAGGTTATGACCTTCACCACCGATATAGGAGATGACTTCAAAACCGTTGGTCAGGCGCACCTTGGCAACTTTACGCAAAGCGGAGTTCGGCTTTTTTGGAGTTGTAGTGTAAACGCGGGTACATACCCCACGTTTTTGCGGGCTGTTTTCCAGCGCCGGCGATTTGCTTTTGACGGTCGCGGAGACACGTGGTTGGCGAATCAGTTGATTGATGGTTGGCATCGTTTTTTGTCCAACAAAATTATGGCATTGATAACAGCAATCCCGGAAACGGTTGCCCAGGATCACACAAAAACTGGCGCACAAATTAATGCGCGCTTTTTATTCAGCCGAAATGGGGAAGCGCTACAGTTACTAAGTGCAAAGAGCACCAGAGAACGCTAGAACCATAAAAAGCTTAAATTCGAGAACTGGCTACTATAACGATCATTTCAGAACTCGTCAAGCTGAGTCTTGCATGTCCGATACTTTCGGTTCAATAGACGACACCGGCAAAATCTGCCAGTGTCGCCTGATTCTTACTTACAGTTCAACGTCACCGCTGCCGCCAAACACTTCTGCCTGTTGCGCTTGCAAGTCTGCTGCACGAGTCAGACGCTCGGATTCCAGCAAAGCAGTACGCTCTTCTGCTTCCCAAGTATCTTTTTCCTTGCGGGCACGATGGTAAGCCAGGCCGGTGCCGGCAGGAATCAGTCGGCCAACAATGACGTTTTCCTTCAGTCCGCGCAGACCATCGCGCTTGCCCATGATCGCAGCCTCTGTCAACACACGCGTAGTTTCCTGGAACGATGCGGCAGAAATGAACGAGTCAGTGGACAACGATGCCTTGGTAATCCCCAGCAAAATATTTTCGTATGTTGCAGGGATCTTATTGGCTTTAGCGATGGAGTCATTCGAATCCAATAACTCGGAGCGCTCTACCTGCTCGCCGATGATGTAATCGGTATCGCCTGCATCTACCACTTGTACACGACGCAACATTTGACGCACGATGACTTCAATGTGCTTGTCGTTGATCTTCACACCCTGCAAACGATAAACGTCTTGCACTTCGTCAACGATGTAGCGCGCCAAAGCTTCGATGCCCAACAAGCGCAGAATGTCTTGTGGATCGGCCGGGCCGTCGACAATCATTTCACCCTTATTGACAACCTGACCATCATGCACAAGCACTTGCTTGTCTTTGGTAATCAGGAATTCGTGCTTGGCACCGTCCATGTCGGTAATTTCGAGACGTTGTTTGCCCTTTGTTTCCTTGCCGAATGCAACGGTACCCGTGACTTCTGCCAACATACCGGCATCTTTCGGCGAACGCGCTTCGAACAATTCCGCAACCCGCGGCAGACCCCCGGTAATATCGCGTGTCTTTTGCGATTCGGTCGGGATACGCGCCAAAACCTCACCGACAGTGACTTGCTGACCGTCCTTGACGGTAATCAGCGCACCAACCTGGAAACCAATCGTCACAGCATGCTCAGTCCCGGCGATCTTCACTTCTTCGCCTTGTTCATTGAGCAGCTTCACTTGCGGACGCAAAGTCTTGGTTACTGATCCGCGGCGCTTGGCATCAATAGCTACCAGTGTCGACAAACCTGTCACTTCATCAATCTGCTTCGCAACGGTCGAGCCTTCTTCGACGTTTTCGAACTTCACGGTACCGGTGTACTCGGTGATGATAGGGCGCGTCAGTGGATCCCATGTTGCCAGAGCCGTACCAGCCTTGATCAGCATGCCATCCTTGACGATCAGCGTAGCGCCGTAAGGCACCTTATGACGCTCACGCTCACGACCTTGATCATCGGTAATCAGTGCTTCGCCTGAACGGGAAATGACGATCAGTTCGCCCTTGCCGTTAGTCACATAACGCATCGTTGCAGTAAAGCGCACGATACCGTTGGACTTGGCTTCAACCGAGGAGGCAACTGCCGCACGGGATGCCGCACCGCCGATGTGGAAGGTACGCATAGTCAACTGCGTGCCTGGCTCACCGATCGATTGTGCTGCAATCACGCCCACTGCTTCACCGGCATTGACCATGGAACCACGTCCCAGATCGCGACCGTAGCATTTTGCGCAAAGACCATAGCGTGTATCGCAGGTCAAAGGCGTACGCACCTTGACTTCATCGATACCCAAACGCTCGATTTCTTCGACAGAGTCTTCATCCAGCAAAGTGCCGGCTTCATACAGCGTTTCTTGTGTTTCGGGATTGACGATATCGGTAGCGGCTACGCGACCCAGAATGCGGTCACGCAATGCTTCGATCACTTCTCCGCCTTCGACCATGGCCTTCATCAAAGCGCCATTGGCCGTACCGCAATCGTCTTCAATGACCACCAGATCCTGAGTCACATCGACCAGGCGGCGTGTCAGGTAACCGGAGTTCGCTGTTTTCAGCGCCGTATCTGCCAGACCCTTACGAGCGCCGTGGGTGGAAATAAAGTACTGCAACACGTTCAGACCTTCGCGGAAATTCGCGGTGATCGGCGTTTCGATAATGGAACCATCCGGTTTCGCCATCAGACCACGCATACCGGCCAGCTGACGAATCTGTGCTGCGGAACCGCGCGCACCGGAGTCGGCCATCATGTAAATCGCGTTGAACGATTCCTGCGTTGACTTAGTACCGTCGCGGCGGATCACGTCTTCAACCTTAAGTTGATCCATCATGGCTTTACCAACGTCATCGCCGGCTTTGCCCCAGATATCGACAACCTTGTTGTAGCGTTCGCCGGAAGTCACCAGACCTGACGAGTATTGCTGTTCGATCTGCTTCACTTCGCTTTCAGCGGCCGCGATCAGTGTCACTTTTTGTGGCGGAACCAACATGTCATCCACGCAAATCGAGATACCAGCGCGAGTTGCCAGGCGGAAACCGGATTGCATCAATTGATCGGCAAACACCACCGTCGCGCGCAAACCGCACTTACGGAAGGAAGTGTTGATCAATTTCGAAATTTCCTTCTTCTTCAGTGCACGATTGAGCACGGAGAAAGGCAAGCCCTTAGGCAGAATCTCGGACAAGATGGCGCGACCGACGGTAGTTTCGTAGCGGGTGATCGTCTTGACGAACTCCCCGCTGACAGCATCCTTCGGATATTCAGTAATACGTACGGTGACACGGGTCGTCAGTTCGACTTCCTTGTTATCGTAGGCACGAATCGCCTCGGAGACGTCGGGGAACATCATCCCTTCGTTCTTGCCGTTGATCTGTTCGCGTGTGGCGTAGTACAGACCGAGCACGATATCCTGAGAAGGAACAATCGATGGCTCGCCGTTTGACGGGAACAAGATATTGTTCGATGCCAGCATCAGCGTACGCGCTTCCAGCTGCGCTTCGATTGACAGTGGTACGTGGACGGCCATCTGGTCACCGTCAAAGTCGGCGTTGAACGCGGCGCAAACCAACGGATGCAACTGAATTGCCTTGCCTTCGATCAGTACCGGCTCAAACGCCTGAATACCCAGTCGATGCAAAGTAGGTGCGCGGTTGAGCATCACCGGATGTTCACGGATGACTTCTTCCAGGATGTCCCAGACGACTGGCTCTTGCGCTTCGACCAGCTTCTTCGCCGCCTTGATCGTGGTCGACAGACCCATCAATTCCAGCTTGTTGAAGATGAACGGCTTGAACAGTTCCAGCGCCATCAATTTAGGCAAACCGCATTGGTGCAATTTCAGTTGCGGGCCCACGACGATGACCGAACGACCGGAGTAATCGACGCGTTTGCCCAGCAAGTTTTGACGGAAACGTCCGCCCTTGCCCTTGATCATTTCGGCCAGTGACTTCAGAGGACGCTTATTCGCGCCTGTCATTGCCTTACCGCGACGGCCGTTATCCAGCAGCGAATCGACTGCTTCCTGCAACATCCGCTTTTCATTGCGCGTAATGATTTCAGGTGCGCGCAATTCCATCAAACGCTTGAGGCGGTTGTTACGGTTAATCACGCGACGATACAAATCGTTCAGATCGGAAGTCGCAAAACGACCACCATCCAAAGGCACCAGCGGACGCAGCTCAGGCGGCAGCACTGGCAAGACTTCCATGATCATCCAGTCAGGCTTGATGCCCGAACGCTGGAACGCTTCCAGCACCTTCAGGCGCTTAGCGTATTTCTTGATCTTGGCTTCGGACTTCGATTCTTTCAATTCCTGACGCAAAGTCTCGGCATCACGATCGATGTCGATCGAACGCAGCAATTCGCGGATACCTTCAGCGCCCATGAATGCAGTGAAATCGTCGCCGTATTCTTCATACTTTGCGGCAAAATCATCTTCCGACATGATTTGGCATTTTTTCAGCGGAGTCATACCTGGATCGGTTACGACGTAGGCTTCAAAATACAAAACGCGTTCGATATCCCGCAATGTCATGTCCAGAACCATGCCCAGACGGGATGGCAGGGATTTCAGGAACCAGATGTGCGCGGTAGGCGACGCCAGTTCGATATGACCCATGCGTTCGCGACGCACTTTAGCCAGCGTAACTTCAACGCCGCATTTTTCGCAGATAACGCCACGATGTTTGAGACGCTTGTATTTTCCGCACAGGCATTCGTAATCTTTGATAGGGCCAAAGATTTTTGCGCAGAACAAACCATCACGCTCAGGTTTGAAAGTGCGGTAGTTGATGGTTTCCGGCTTTTTAACTTCGCCGTAGGACCACGAACGGATTTTTTCAGGCGATGCGAGGCCAATCTTGATGGCGTCGAATTGTTCGTTTTGCTGTACTTGCTTGAATAGATCGAGCAGTGCTTTCATGTATCACTCCAGGTTGGCGTGAAAAAAATATTCTGTTTGAAGCTATGACGCGGACTATCGACCCCGTGGAAAATTCAATTCTCCACGGGATCGACGGACACTGCCTTAATCTCGTTCCAGATCGATATCGATACCGAGTGATCGGATTTCCTTCACCAGCACGTTGAACGACTCTGGCATACCAGCGTCGATGCTGTGATCGCCCTTGACCAGGTTTTCGTACATCTTGGTCCGGCCGTTCACATCGTCCGACTTGACGGTGAGCATTTCCTGCAGCACATATGATGCGCCGTAGGCTTCCAGTGCCCACACTTCCATCTCGCCGAAACGCTGACCGCCGAACTGCGCCTTGCCGCCCAGCGGTTGTTGGGTAACCAGCGAGTAAGGACCAGTCGAACGTGCATGCATCTTGTCGTCCACCAAATGGTGAAGCTTCAAAAAGTGCATGTAACCGACAGTGACGGAGCGCTCAAAAGCTTCGCCAGTACGTCCATCGTACATCGTGACCTGATTCTTCGATGCCGTCATGCCCAATTGCTTGGCAATATGGTCGGGATAAGCCAGATCCAGCATGCGACGGATTTCGCCCTCGTCTGCACCATCGAACACTGGCGTAGCGAATGGAACGCCCTTTTTCAGGTTGCTTGCCAGTTCCAGCACTTCCTCATCGGAAAAGCTGTCCAGGTCTTCCTGTTTGCCAGATTCGTTGTAAATGGTTTTCAGGTACTTGCGCATGTCGTTGGCTTGAACGTGTGCGTTCAACATTTCGCCAATACGCAAACCAAGACCCTTGGCAGCCCAGCCCAAGTGAACTTCCAGAACCTGTCCAACGTTCATCCGCGACGGCACGCCGAGTGGATTCAAAACGACGTCGGCAGGAGTACCGTCAGCCATGTGCGGCATGTCTTCAATCGGCAGGATGCGGGAAACCACACCCTTGTTACCGTGACGACCGGCCATCTTGTCGCCTGGTTGCAGACGACGTTTGACTGCCAGATACACCTTGACCATCTTTTGAACGCCTGGTGGCAGTTCATCGCCTTGCGTCAGTTTCTTGCGCTTTTCTTCAAAGGCCAGATCGAACTGGTGACGTTTTTCAGCAATCGAATCCTTGATTGCTTCCAATGCTGTTGCCAGATCATCATCCGCAGGACGGATATCAAACCAGTTGTACTTGTCCAGATCGGCCAGATATTCCTTGGTCAGCTTGGCGCCCTTGACCAGTTTCTTAGGACCGCCGTTGACGACTTTTCCGATCAGGATTTTCTCCAGACGTTGGAATGCATCGCCTTCGACAATACGCAACTGATCGTTCAGGTCCAGACGATAGCGCTTGAGTTCATCATCGATGATCTGTTGCGCACGTTTGTCGCGCACGATACCTTCGCGGGTGAACACTTGCACATCGATAACCGTACCAACCATGCCTGACGGCACGCGCAGTGAAGTATCTTTGACGTCCGATGCTTTTTCACCAAAAATGGCGCGCAACAACTTCTCTTCCGGCGTCAATTGCGTTTCGCCCTTCGGCGTCACTTTACCAACCAGCGTATCGCCGGCAGTCACTTCCGCACCGATATAAACAATGCCGGACTCATCCAGACGGGCCAGCTGATTTTCAGCCAGGTTCGAGATGTCGCGCGTGATTTCTTCCGCACCCAGTTTGGTATCGCGGGCAACGACCGACAGTTCTTCGATATGGATCGAAGTGTAGCGATCATCGGCCACCACTTTTTCGGAGATCAGAATCGAATCTTCGAAGTTGTAACCATTCCACGGCATGAACGCCACCAGCATGTTCTGACCCAGAGCCAATTCGCCCAGATCGGTCGACGCGCCATCGGCAATCACGTCATGGCGGGCAACGCGGTCGCCCACTTTGACGATTGGCCGTTGGTTGATATTGGTGTTCTGGTTCGAACGTGTGTACTTGATCAGATTGTAAATATCGACACCGACTTCGCCGGCAGTCGCTTCCTCATCATTGACGCGAATCACGACACGGCCTGCATCAACGTAGTCGACAATACCGCCACGCAATGCCTGCACCGTGGTTCCGGAGTCAACTGCCACTGTGCGTTCAATACCGGTACCAACCAACGCTTTTTCAGGGCGCAAGCAAGGAACGGCTTGACGCTGCATGTTGGCACCCATCAAAGCGCGGTTCGCATCATCGTGTTCGAGGAACGGAATCAACGAAGCTGCAACGGAAACCACCTGACCAGGAGCAACGTCCATGTACTGCACGCGCTCTGGCGACACCAGAATCGTTTCGCCGGCTTCACGAGCCGAGACCAGCTCATCCGACAGCTTGCCGGAATTGTCGATGGTGGCATTCGCTTGGGCGATGATGTAACGGCCTTCTTCGATTGCCGACAGGTAATCGATCTGATCGGTCACGCTGCTGCCCTCAACCTTGCGATACGGAGTTTCAAGGAAACCGTATTCGTTCAGGCGCGCATACAATGCCAGCGAGTTAATCAGTCCAATGTTCGGACCTTCCGGTGTTTCAATCGGGCAAACACGACCGTAGTGAGTTGGGTGCACATCGCGCACTTCAAAACCGGCGCGTTCACGCGTCAGACCACCGGGGCCCAGTGCAGAAACGCGACGTTTGTGCGTGATTTCCGACAACGGATTGGTTTGATCCATAAACTGCGACAACTGTGACGATCCGAAGAATTCACGGATCGCAGCAGAAATTGGCTTGGAATTGATCAGGTCATGCGGCATCAGGTTATCGGCTTCAGCCTGACCCAGACGTTCCTTGACAGCGCGCTCAACCCGCACCAGACCGGCACGGAATTGATTCTCAGCCAGTTCACCGACGCAACGCACACGACGGTTACCCAAGTGATCAATGTCATCGACTTCGCCGCGACCATTGCGCAACTCAACCAGAATTTTGATCACTGCCAGCACGTCTTCGTTGGAAAGCGTCATGGCACCGGTCAATTCATCGCGACCAATGCGGCGATTGAATTTCATGCGGCCCACGTTGGACAGGTCGTAGCGGTCTTCGCTATAGAACAAGCCGTTGAAAAGCGCTTCAACCGAATCTTCGGTTGGCGGCTCGCCAGGACGCATCATGCGATAGATCGCTACTTTTGCAGCCATCTGGTCGTTAGTGTCGTCCACGCGCAGAGTTTGGGAAATGTAGCCACCCATATCCAGGTCGTTGGTATACAAAGTCTGTATATCGGTCACGCTGGCGTCGCGCAATTTCGCGAGCAACTCTTCTGTCAATTCATCATTGGCGTTGGCAACGACTTCGCCAGTGTCGCCATCGACGATATTCTTGGCCAGAACGCGACCCAACAGATAGTCTTCAGGAACGCTAATCAACTTGATGCCGGCCGCCTCGATGTCGCGCACATGCTTGGCATTGATGCGCTTATCTTTGGTAACCAGTGATTTCCCGGCCTTGTCGGTAATATCAAAACGGGCAACTTCGCCACGCAGACGCTCAGGCACGAATTCCATCTCGGCACCTTCGGTATGCAACGCGAAATTGTCGAATACGAAGAAGTTAGCCAGAATCTGCTCTGCCGTCATGCCGATGGCTTTCAACAGAATCGTTACCGGCATTTTGCGACGACGGTCGACACGGAAAAACAAGATATCTTTCGGATCAAACTCGAAATCCAACCATGAACCGCGGTAAGGAATAATACGGGCAGAGAACAGCAGCTTGCCGGACGAGTGCGTTTTGCCGCGGTCATGTTCAAAGAACACACCTGGGGAACGATGCAACTGCGACACGATGACACGCTCGGTACCGTTGACGACAAAAGAGCCCGTCGTTGTCATCAAAGGCAGTTCGCCCATGTAGACTTCTTGCTCTTTCATTTCTTTCACGACAGGCTTGGTTGGCGATTCTTTATCGAGAATCACCAGACGCACCTTGGCGCGCAACGGCGACGCGAATGTTAATCCGCGTTGTTGGCATTCTTTAACGTCAAACGGCGGTGCGCCGAGTACGTAGGATAAAAATTCCAGTCGTGCAAAGCCATTGTGCGAGACGATGGGGAATATAGATGAAAAAGCCGATTGCAGACCTTCATTTTTGCGCAGCGACGGTACTTTCTCCGCTTGCAGGAATGTCTGGTAGGACTCGAGTTGAGTCGCCAGCAGGAACGGAACGTTGTGGACAATAGCGCGCTTTGCAAATGACTTGCGAATACGCTTTTTCTCAGTAAATGAGTAGTGCATGGACACTCCGTGAGTGACAGGAAGGATAGAGAATTCAAGCTTCACACAAGCCGCCGGGCGACCGTTGTGATTGTGAAACTTCAAGTCTCAGCCCTTTATGTCGGGCTGCGGGAACTACATTTTTTGCACATTTGCCGTTTATATTTTCATGACGATTTTATAAACGACAAAGAAGCCAAAGCCGAATCCCCTCTCAGGGATTCGGCACTTTGGCTGCGGCGTTGTGAACGCCTTCGGAGATCGAGAAAATTACTTGATTTCCGCTTTCGCACCAGCGTCTTCGAGCTTCTTCTTAGCGACGTCAGCATCAGCTTTAGGAATTGCTTCCTTGACTGGCTTCGGTGCGCCATCAACCAGATCCTTGGCTTCTTTCAAGCCCAGACCAGTGATTTCGCGAACTGCTTTAATCACGCCAACTTTGTTCGCGCCGATTTCGGTCAGAACAACGGTGAACTCTGTTTGCTCTTCAACAGCAGCAGCAGCGCCACCGGCAGCTGGGCCGGATGCAACTGCGGCAGCGGAAACGCCGAATTTTTCTTCGAATGCCTTTACCAGGTCATTCAATTCCAACACGGTCAAGGCGCCAACTGCGTCCAGGATATCGTCTTTGCTAATTGCCATTTGAAACTCCTAATTTATTTCAGTATTAACATCTGATCGGTATTGACGATGGAAACCATTGCTGCCAACAATTCGCCGCTGATGCGGCAAAATTGTTTATGCAGGTACGGCTTCCTTCTGAGCAGCCAAAGCTGCCAGACCACGTGCAAATCCAGCTACCGGCGCCTGCATCATGCCCACAACTTGGGCCAGCAGAACTTCACGGCTTGGAATGCTTGCCAACGCTGTAACAGCCGCTTTATCAAGCGTCTTCCCAGCGTAGTTACCTGCCTTCAAGACTAGCTTGTCGTTGGTTTTTGCAAAGTCAGCGAGGACTTTAGCAGCAGCCACGGCATCTTCCGAGATCGAATAGATCAGCGGGCCAGTCATTGCAGAAGCGAGGTCGGCAAACGCAGTGCCTTCGACGGCACGCCGCGCGAGAGTGTTTTTCAACACGCGCAGGTACACGCCTTGTTCACGCGCTTTAGCACGCAGTTGTGTCAAGTGACCAACCTGGATGCCACGATATTCGGCCACGATAATCGTCTGCGCTGTTGCTACCTTGGCAGAGATTTCGGCTACAACGGCCTTTTTGTCATTCAGATTGAGACTCAAGATCAACCTCCAAAAATGATGTTTGGCGACTACGCGACCGGCTGGTCGCTTGCCTTGCATCGGTTCGAACACGGCGTCCGAAGTTAGGAGTTCAGTGCGGCGATTACAAAAACCATCAACGCTGCTCAAGACTACAAAACTTGCTCGGGTACACCATCTGCGCTGGGTAGCAAGTTTTCACTCGCTTCTGTTTAACTTTGTAAGAATATTATTGCCATTCCCACTCCGCCCAACGGTCTTTGATTGTCTGAACAGGTTACCGATATTGCCGGCGCCTGCTCAGCCCAAAGATTCGCCCGACATCCGCAGGATGCCAGGGCTTCAATAATTGCTTAGGCCGACAGAGTCGACTGATCGACGCGCACACCAGCACCCATTGTCGAGGACAGAGATACCTTGCGCATGTAAACACCCTTGCTGCTGGCTGGCTTGGCCTTGTTCAACGCATCAACCAGCGCCAACAAATTGGACTTCAGATCTGCATCGGCGAACGACTTGCGGCCGATGGTGGCGTGAATAATGCCTGCCTTGTCAGTACGGTATTGGACTTGACCAGCCTTGGCGTTGCGAACTGCGGTTGCAACGTCTGGCGTCACAGTGCCCACTTTAGGGTTAGGCATCAGGCCGCGAGGTCCGAGGATTTGACCCAAAGTACCGACAATCCGCATAGTGTCTGGCGAAGCGATCACGATATCGAATGGCATGTTACCGGCCTTGACCATTTCGGCCAGGTCTTCCATACCAACGATGTCTGCGCCAGCTGCTTTTGCCTGCTCAGCTTTTTCGCCTGAAGCAAAAACCGCTACGCGAACAGTCTTGCCGGTACCCGCTGGCAAAACGACAGAGCCGCGCACCACTTGGTCAGATTTTTTTGCATCGACGCCCAATTGGATCGATACGTCGATCGATTCATTGAACTTTGCCGTTGCCGCTTCTTTGATCAACGCCAGAGCGTTATCAAATGGGTATGACTTGGTACGATCGATTTTTTCTGCGAATGCTTTTACGCGCTTGGTTAACTTAGCCATTACAGACCCTCCACCGTGATGCCCATCGAACGTGCGGAACCAGCAATAGTACGCACGGCTGCTTCCATGTCTGCCGCTGTCAGATCCGCTTTCTTGATAGTAGCGATTTCCTCAGCTTGCGCACGGGTCAGTTTACCGACCTTGTCGCTATGTGGATTAGGCGAACCCTTTTGCACACCTGATGCTTTTTTGATCAGATAAGTTGCAGGAGGCGTCTTCATCACGAAAGTGAAAGACTTGTCCGCAAATGCAGTAATCACGACAGGAATCGGCATGCCGGCTTCAAGACCTTGGGTCTGCGCATTGAATGCCTTGCAGAATTCCATGATGTTCAGACCGCGCTGACCCAGAGCAGGGCCGATTGGAGGGGATGGGTTTGCTTTACCAGCTGGGACTTGCAGCTTGATAAAACCAATGATTTTCTTGGCCATGATGGCTCCTACGTTAGTTGAGTGTTAGCGCCGGTTGGCAAACCCTGTACCGCCTGAATTTGCTACTGTGGCTCCTCTTGCTGCTTATTGCCTGTCAAATTTATCGCCCACCTATCGGTTGACGCCTGCGCTTTGACCAGCGCTTATCTGCTTATTAAACTTTTTCGACTTGGCCGAATTCGAGTTCAACTGGTGTAGCACGACCGAAAATGGTGACCGAAACACGCACCTTGGATTTTTCGTAGTTGACTTCTTCGACGTTGCCATTAAAGTCAGTGAACGGACCGTCCTTGATGCGCACTTGCTCACCCACTTCATACAAGACCTTAGGCCGCGGCTTCTCGATACCATCCTGCATTTGCTGCATGATTTTGTCGACTTCGTGCGGTGGAATCGGCGTTGGACGATTTGACTTCCCACCAATGAAACCCGTAACCTTGTTGGTATTTTTTACCAAATGCCAAGTCTCGTCGGTCATTTCCATTTCGACCAGCACATAGCCGGGAAAGAAACGCCGCTCGGTAACCGACTTTTGACCGTTCTTGACATCAACGACTTCTTCAGTCGGCACTAAAATCTGGCCAAACTGCTCTTGCATGCCGGCGCGCTCAACGCGCTCAGTCAATGCTCTCTGGACACTTTTTTCCATGCCTGAATAAGCATGCACTACATACCAACGTTTTTTGCTGACCGGCGCCACTACTGGCGTTACATCCTGCGCGCTATCGCTCATGTTTATTTCCAGCCCAAAATAACGTCGTACAACAAAACTTCCAGCAACTTGTCAGTGCCCCACAAGAATATCGCCATGATCAGGACGAAGCCAAATACGATCGCGGTAATCTGTGTCGCTTCCTTACGGGTAGGCCAGACAACTTTTTTTGTTTCGCGGACAGATTCACGCGCAAAGCCAACAAAACCACGGCCTTGTGAAGATGTCCAGGCAAAACCCACTGCTACCAGCAAACCCGCTACCAGCGCGCAAGCACGAATGGCCGTTGCTTTATCTGCCAGCAAGAAAAATCCGACAACGCCAGCAATGACGGACACAATCGCCAAAGCGACCTTAATCTTGTCATTGGATGTGCTGACTGTTTGTACAGGGTGGTTAGCCATTTTTTACTTTCGGTACCCGTCACCGGAATCGGTGGCAGGGGCGGAGGGCATCGAACCCCCAACCTTCGGTTTTGGAGACCGACGCTCTGCCAATTGAGCTACGCCCCTACAAAAACTCTTGATTGAGACACACATGCCGCGCCACGAAAATTCGGGACACGGCATTTGCTACGACTATAATTATTACTCGATGATCTTGGCAACAACACCAGCGCCGACGGTACGACCGCCTTCACGGATAGCGAAACGCAGACCCTCTTCCATTGCGATCGGGTTGATCAGCTTGACTGTGATCGACACGTTATCGCCCGGCATCACCATTTCTTTGTCTTCTGGCAACTCGATCGAACCAGTCACGTCAGTCGTACGGAAATAGAATTGCGGACGGTAGTTGTTGAAAAATGGCGTGTGACGACCGCCCTCATCCTTCGACAACACATAGATTTCACCAGTGAAATGCTTGTGTGGCTTGATCGAACCTGGCTTCGCCAGAACTTGACCACGCTCGACGTCTTCACGCTTCGTGCCGCGCAACAGTACGCCGACGTTGTCGCCTGCCATACCTTGGTCGAGCAACTTACGGAACATTTCGACGCCAGTACAAGTCGTCTTTTGTGTGTCGCGGATACCGATGATTTCCAGTTCTTCGCCGACCTTGACAATACCGCGCTCGATACGACCGGTTACCACAGTACCGCGACCGGAGATCGAGAACACATCTTCCACTGGCAACAGGAATGTGCCGTCAATGGCGCGTTCTGGCGTCGGGATGTAGGTGTCCAGTGCTTCGGCCAGCGCCATGATTGCTTGCTCGCCCATTGGGCCAGTGTCGCCTTCGAGTGCCAGCTTTGCCGAACCAACGATGATTGGCAGGTCGTCGCCTGGGAATTCATACTTCACCAGTAACTCACGCACTTCCATTTCAACCAGTTCCAGCAGCTCTGCATCATCGACCATATCGGCCTTGTTCAGGAACACGATGATGTAGGGCACGCCGACCTGACGCGACAGCAGGATATGCTCACGCGTTTGTGGCATCGGGCCATCTGCTGCGGAGCACACCAGGATCGCGCCATCCATCTGCGCGGCACCAGTAATCATGTTTTTCACATAATCGGCATGGCCTGGGCAGTCAACGTGGGCGTAGTGACGGTTTGCTGTTTCATATTCAACGTGTGCGGTGTTGATCGTGATGCCGCGCGCTTTTTCTTCCGGCGCTGCATCAATCTGATCGTAGGCCTTGGCTTCGCCGCCGAATTTTTTCGACAGCACGGTTGCTATCGCCGCTGTCAACGTGGTCTTGCCATGGTCAACGTGGCCAATCGTGCCCACATTCACGTGCGGCTTGGTCCGCTCAAACTTGCCTTTTGCCATTGTAGACTCCTAACGATTTGATGAGAATGTTCAGGCACGCGCCTGACCGACTTGTGACTTTGCGGTCGGCGCTGCACCGATTACAAATACCGGACACTGCAGCGCACCTACCAACAACCTGGTGCCCTTGACGTGGATCGAACACGTGGCCTCTCCCTTACCAAGGGAGTGCTCTACCACTGAGCTACAAGGGCGACTGACTCACAACATCAACAACCAAACGATGCCATGAAGATAAAACATAATGCGGCAGTGCAAATACTGGAGCGGGTGAAGGGAATCGAACCCTCGTCATAAGCTTGGAAGGCTTCAGCTCTACCATTAAGCTACACCCGCATAAATCTGTACAACAGCCAGAAGCAGATAACACTTCACTGCTTGCCACTTGCTTACTTTTTACTTCGTCGTCAGCGTCGCCTTATGGCTATGCCGCGCCCTTTAAATGGTGGAGAGGGCTGGATTCGAACCAGCGTACTCGTAAGAGGGCAGATTTACAGTCTGCTGCCATTAACCACTCGGCCACCTCTCCGCGCAGGGAACCCCAAACTATAGGCGCATGTCGGCACCTTGTCAACAAGAATGCATGCCCTTCTCTTCTTTATTATTCCAGGGTGCAATTTTCAGCAGCATCAACATGCCGGGCAGGGCCAACACGAAGCACGCGAGGAAGAAATTGAACCATCCGACATAGGAAACAATGTAGCCGACAGATGCATTCACGAAAGTCCGTGGCACCGCAGACATGCTGGTAAACAACGCGAATTGAGTCGCCGTATAGCGCGGATCGGTTTCCCGCATGATGTAAGCGACGAAGGCCGTCGTCCCTAATCCGACACCAAATGCCTCCACTCCGATCACCGTTGCCAGCACCACGGTATCCGGCCCGATTTTGGCCAGCCATGCGAACCCAAGAATAGCCACCGCCTGAGCCACGCCGAATACCCACAAGCCCCGATTAATTCCCAGGCGAACCATCCATAATCCGCCGACAATACCGCCGCAAATACTGGCCCACAAACTGACGGTTTTCGATACCAGTCCGATTTGCGTCATCGAAAAGCCCAGATCGATGTAAAACTTGGTCGCCAGCGCCGTTGCCATGCTGTCACCCAGCTTGTAAAAAAAGATAAAGCCCAGCACCCAACAAGCGTTTTGCCAGCCGGCGCGGGCAATAAATTCGCGAAACGGAAGAATCACGGCTTCGCGCAAATTTTTAGGCGGCGCGCCATGCAATGTGGGCTCCTTCACCAGCAAGGTGCAGATCAAGCCCGGCAGCATGAAGGCTGCCGTAATCCAGAATACCCAATGCCAGGACATCAGATCGGCCAGCACCAGCGACAAGGAACCCGGCACGATGCCCGACAACTTGTAGGCATTCACATGAACCGCGCTACCCAAGCCAAGCTCATTTTCCGGCAGCAATTCACGACGATAGGCATCAATCGCGATGTCCTGACTAGCCGAGAGAAAGGCCATCCCTGCTGCCGCTACCGCCACCCACATGATCTGGGTATGCGGATCAAGCAATCCCATCCCGCCCAAACCAATAAACAATAACAACTGAGTCGACGCCATCCAGCCGCGTCGCCGCCCCATTTTTCCGAAGTGGAAACGATCCATCAGCGGCGCCCACAGGAATTTCAGGGGATACGGAAACATGACCAGCGCAAACAAACCGAGTGCCTTGACATTGAGCCCGCTTTTAGTCAGCCACGCCTGTACCAGACTGAGCAGGATAAACAAGGGCAACCCGGAACTAAAACCGGTCGCCACGCAAATGAGCATGCGCCGGCTGAGATAACTACGCCAGACAGGGGATGCAGGCGGAATGGATTTCATGAAGTGAACTTTACTGTGACGACAAACGACCTGTCACTTTCCGAAGTCAGTGTGGCCGGGGCGGAGGATGGGTTTAAAAAATTAAGAAAACTTCTGACGAAACAGGATAAATAACGCCAGGGCCGTGCAAAAAATAAGAACACTCGTCGGAAGCACCTTATTTCTTTTTCAGACGAAATACGGCCAGACTCCCGCGCCAGTCCGGCAAGAACCTGACCGGTTCACCGGCCTCATTCAAAGCGACGCATTCCAGAACGGTTAAGCCGACCTCATTGGCCAGCTGCTCGAAGTCGGAAATCGTCGCGCAACGCAAATTGGGAGTGTCATACCACTCGTAAGGCAAGGCGTCGGACACCGGCATCCGCCCGCGCAGCAAGGCCAAACGATGCGGCCAGTAGGCAAAATTTGGAAAGGACACAATCGCCTCCCGCCCTACCCGCGCGATATCGCGCAAGATCCCCTCAACATCCTTGACCATTTGCAATGCCGACAGGCACAGGACGGTATCGAAGGCATTGTCGGCGAACATCGCCAATCCTCCCTCCAAGTCTTGCTGAATGACGGAGACATGCCGGCGCACGCAGTCGGGAATCCTGTCGTCGTCAATTTCTATCCCGTAGCCGTTGCAGCGCTTGTCCGTTTGCAGATAATCCAGCATGACGCCATCGCCACACCCGGCATCCAGCACCGCGCTATCGGGACGCACCCAGTGCGCGATGAAGGCCAGATCAGGACGCAACTGGTTTAATTCGGAAAAATTCATGCTGCCTCCTGCGCATCAAGCTCGTCAGCGATACAACGATAATATTCGCGTACTACGCTCATATACCGCGCATCGTCCAGCAAAAACGCATCGTGCCCATGAGGCGCATCAATTTCGGCATAGCAGACGCGGCGCCGGTTACTGACCAGCGCCTGCACCATTTCACGGCTGCGCTCCGGCGCAAAACGCCAGTCGGTCGCGAAAGAAATTAACAAAAATTGCGCCCGGGCCCGAGAAAATGCCACCGCCAGGTCCCCATTGAAATCCTTCGCCGGGTCGAAGTAATCAAGCGCTTTGGTAATCAGCAAATAAGTATTCGCGTCGAAATAAGTAGAAAATTTATCGCCCTGATAACGCAGATAGGATTCGATCTCAAAATCGACGCCGTAACCAAACTGGTAGGCCCCATTGCGCAATTCACGGCCAAATTTTTCGGCCATGTCGTCATTGGATTGATAGGTGATGTGTCCGACCATGCGCGCTACGCGCAAGCCGTTTTTGGGGACGACGCCATGCGCATAAAAATCACCGCCGTGAAATTCCGGATCGGTCACGATGGCCTGTCGCGCCACATCGTTAAACGCAATATTTTGCGCCGACAGTTTCGGCGTGGAGGCAATCACCACGCAATGGCGCAACCGGTCTGGATACTGCAGACTCCAGGCCAGCGCCTGCATGCCGCCCAGAGAGCCGCCCATCACGGCGGCAAAGCACTGAATACCGAGACGATCAGCCAGCCGCGCCTGCGCATCGACCCAGTCCTCCACGGTCACCACAGGAAACGCCGCGCCGTAGGGAATCCCGGTAGCGGGATTGATATGCATGGGGCCGGTGGAGCCGAAACACGAGCCCAGATTATTGACCCCCACCACAAAAAAATGGTCGGTATCGACCGACTTGCCCGGACCCACCATGTTGTCCCACCATCCCACATCCGTGGCATCGACATCACTGATCCCGGCCACATGGTGTGACGCATTGAGGGCATGGCAGATCAATACGGCATTTGATTTGGCGGCGTTAAGCGTACCGTAGGTTTCAAAGACCAATTGGTAATTGTGCAAGGTTCTGCCGCTCTGCAAAGGCAAAGCATCGGCAAATTCCATGATTTGCGAAGCGACGACTCCTACGGACATAATTTGCTTCTCACTTCCCGGTCGCAGGCATCTTCCAAGAGATACCGACGGCATTTCAACATTCAAATAAAAAAAGCCCGGAAGCGATTGCTTACGGGCTAAATTCAGGCTTGGATTGCAAGCTCGCTTTAGCCGTATTTAGGTGGGATATCCCGGCGCCCGCAAGCTGAGTCTGGTACGCCGACCCCATCCGGGCAGCGTGCCACACATTCAAATCGGCGCGAACCCTGAGAATAACCAAGTCGAGGCTACCAGTCAACGCTGGCGAATCGCGAGCGGCTGCCGCACCATGCTCGAAGGAAGCGCTGAGCAAGCATAACGATAAGCGTAATGAGCAGCGTAATCAGGGCAAGAAGCACAACCGCATTGGATACGGCGATGATTAATCATTGCAGTCCCGAGATTGCGCCGCGCAGAGCGCCATCAGCGGCGCCCTAACCAAACTTGGCGCTCACTTGCGTAGAGAGAGTTGCCACTGTCTCCTGCAATTGAGCGACACCCGCTGCAATCGAGGTCGGCTCCGTGCAGCGCATGATTTTCTTGACCTGCGGCGTCAGCATCGTGAGATCGCTATTAAGAATTTCTTGCTTGACCGCCAGCAGCTGCGCCGGATGCATGGAAAACTCCTCCAGCCCCATGCCCAGCAATAACCGGGTCAATCTGACATCTCCTGCCATTTCGCCGCACACCGACACAGGAATGCCCGCCTTGCGGCCCAGCGTAATGACTTGCGCCAGCAGGAACAGGATGGCCGGATGCAAGGGGTCGTACAAATGCGCCACCTCATGGTCGACACGGTCGATCGCCAGCGTGTACTGGATCAGATCATTGGTGCCGATAGAAAGAAAATCGAGCCGCTTGATGAACATCGGTAGCGCCAGCGCAGCGGCCGGGATTTCTATCATTGCCCCGATGGCGATTTCCGCATCAAACTTCTGTCCACTTTTACGTAGCTGCGCTTTGGCCTGATCGATCAGGCCCAGGGTCTGGTCGATTTCAAAGGCATGCGCCAGCATCGGTATGAGCAATTTGATAGGGCCGAACGCGGAGGCGCGCAGGATCGCGCGCAATTGCGTGAGAAACATTTGCGGTTCGGACAGACAGTAGCGAATAGCGCGCAAACCCAGCGCAGGGTTGAGCGAAGTCTGCTCGGCCAGATCCATAGGCTTGTCGGCCCCGACGTCCAACGTGCGGATAGTGACCGGTCGCCCCTTCATCAGCGTAACGGCCTGTTTGTAGGAGGCGAACTGCTCTTCTTCCGTCGGGAATTTTTCCAGTCGCTCATCACGCCCCATGAACAGGAACTCGGAGCGAAACAGTCCCACTCCGGCAGCGCCCGCTTCCATTGCCGCGACGGCGTCGTTGGGCAGTTCAATATTGGCCAGCAGGGTGATCGGCGTACCGTCCAAGGTTACGGCCGGTGTTTTTTTCAGTCGCCCGAGTTTTTTACGGTCGCGCTGCATCCGCTCCTGCCGTTGCCGGTACTGGGCCAGCACCAGCGGCGAAGGATCGACAATCACAATCCCGGCATCGCCATCAATGATGAGCAGGTCGTCCTGACGCACCAGCACCGAGGCATTGTGCATACCAACGGCTGCCGGAATATCCAGGCTGCGGGCAACGATTGCGGTATGCGAGTTCTGTCCGCCGAGATCCGTAATAAAGCCGGCAAACGCCCGGTCACGGAATTGCAGCATGTCGGCAGGGGAAATATCGTGCGCAACAACAATGATGCTGGCGAAGGTGCCATCGCCACCATCGGCGACAGGCAAATCAGTTGCGCTACCTAACAGCACTTTGAGCACCCGCTCACCCACCTGCTGAATATCGGCCTTGCGTTCGCGCAGATAAGGGTCTTCGATACCGTCGAACTGCGCCGAGACCTCGTCGATCTGGGTGACCAGCGCCCATTCGGCGTTGTACTGACGATGGCGGATGATATTGAGCGGGACTTCGGTCAGCATGGGGTCGGACAGAATCAGTCCGTGCAGATCAATGAAGGCTGCCAGTTCAGCGGGCGCTTCTCGTGGCAAGTCGGCGCGTATCGTGTGCAATTCTTCTCGCACCTTTGCCATGGCGTTTTTCAGCCTCAGTACTTCGGCTTCGATTTGCTCTTCAGCAATCAGGTAGTGTTTTACCTCCAGCGCAGCGGCTGCCAGCAGGTGCGCCCGCCCTATCGCAATACCGCGCGAGACGGATATGCCGTGCAAAGTAAATGATGCCATCGCTTTCGTCTCCTGCCTGTTATTTAATGCTGCATCTCCGGCAGCAATAAACGCACAGTATATGGAATGGCCTCCGCACGCAACGCATGGCGATGCAGGCATGACAGCGAACCGGAATTCCGGGGGAAAACCTTACTGACCTTCGCCGAACTTGTCTGCGATCAGGGCGGCGACGGCGTCGAAACAAGCCTGTTCGTTCTCGCCATCGGCTTCCAGCGTCACGAGGGTGCCCTTGCCTGCGGCCAACATCATCACGCCCATGATGGATTTGGCATTCACCCGGCGTTTATTGTAAGTGAGCCAGACTTCGCACTTGTACTTGCTGGCCAATTGAGTCAGTTTGGCCGAAGCCCGTGCATGAAGCCCCAGTTTATTAACGATTTCGAGTTCTTGTTGGATCATGTGCGTAGGGGATAGAGTGGAAAAAGCGGCAAGTCAGTCGGGCCGCTGAGTGTTTTTCAAAAAGTAAGTCGAATCCGGTTATCGACACGCACAGCGCCGCTCTGACCGCCGGCCAGCGCCATTTCAACCACAACGTCCAGCGACTCATTACGGTAAGTCAATGCGCGCAACAACATCGGCAAGCTGATACCGGCGATCACCGCCACCCGCTCGCGGGAACACAAGGAGCCGGTGCAGTTGGACGGGGTACCGCCCTTGACGTCCGTGATGACCAGGACGCCGCTGCCATCGTCGAGCCGCTTGACGGCGGCATCGGCCAGGGCATGCACTTCGTCCGGGTTCTGATCGGCAATCACATCGATCGCCTCGATCTGCTCGGGGATGCTGTGAAATACATGCCCGGCAGCGGCAAGGAATGCCTGTCCTAGCGGAGCGTGCGTCAATAAGAGAATGCCAACCATGTGTATGCCGGGTGAGGGGTGAAGGGTGAAATAGGGGAATCGGAGAGATTTAGTGCGCGCTGCCGACGGCGCTTTCCAGCGCATCGATAAACATCGCGGCAACATCGAAGCCAGTCTGCTGCGTAATTTCCTGAAAACAGGTCGGACTGGTCACATTGATCTCGGTCAGGTAGTCGCCAATCGCATCCAATCCTACCAGCAAAAGTCCACGCTGATGCAAGACCGGGCCGAGTGCCGCGGCAATTTCCAGATCGCGCGGCGAGGCCGGCTGCGCCACACCCAAGCCGCCGGCGGCCAGATTGCCGCGCACTTCACTGCCCTGGGGAATGCGCGCCAACACATGCGGCACGGCTTTCCCGCCGATCACCAGTATGCGTTTGTCACCCGCGACAATTTCGGGAATGAAACGCTGAATCATGATGGTTTCCTTGCCATCATTGGTCAGGGTTTCTATGATCGATCCCAGATTCATGCCATCCGGGCGCACCCGGAAAATACCCGTGCCGCCCATGCCATCGAGCGGCTTGAGTATGACGTCCTGATGTTCATCATGGAATTTGCGCAGCAGACTGGCATTGCGCGTGACGAGCGTCGGCGCGGTAAATTGCGGAAATTGCGCAATCGCCAGCTTTTCATTGTGGTCGCGTATCGCTGACGGTTTGTTGAATACGTGCGCTCCCTGGCGTTCCGCCAGTTCCAGCAAATACGTAGTGTAGATGTACTCCATGTCGAAGGGCGGGTCCTTGCGGATCACGATGGCATCGAACTCCGAGAGGAAAATCGTCTCTGCCTTACCAACCCGATACCAGTCATCGGCCTCGCCAGTCAGCGTGACTTCTGCCACGTTGGCCGTCACCAGTCCACTTTCCATGGCGACATCGCTCTGTTCGAACGCATAAATGCGATGTCCGCGGCGCGCCGCTTCCCGCATCATGGCGAAAGTGGAGTCCTTGTAGGTCTTGAACGTGGCCAGCGGATCGGCGAGAAAAGCAATTTTCATGAGACTCCAGAAACTTCAGTTGAGTAGCCAACGCCCGGGGGCGAAAGCGAGCAGCCGGCATGCATGTCAGCACGCCGGTGCCATTATGACAAGAATCAGTAAATCTCGGGATTGGGATCGGTTTTTTCCATTTCCAGCGACGCCGCCAATAAGGCCAGTCGCGCCACGACCCCATACATGTAGAAACGATTCGGCACCAGGGTCCCCGGCTTGGCGTTGATATCCGGCAAACCATGTTGCTGTGCAAACGCCAGTGGGACGAAGTGCGCGCCCGGGGCATTCAGATTTTCATTCACGCCGCGCTCGGCATGGACCCGATAGAAGCCGCCGACGACATAGCGATCAATCATCATGACCATCGGTTCCGCCACGGCATCATTGATCTGTTCGAAGGAGTAGACCCCTTCCTGCACGATCAGGTCGTTGATTTCAAAGCCATTCAGGCCTTTTGACATGCAGGCACGCTGCTGTGGCGTCATATTTTTCAGCTCATTGATGTCCTTGACGGTCATGATGCCCATGCCGTCTGTGCCGGCGTCGGCCTTGACGATGACAAATGGCTTTTCCTTGATGCCATATTCCTTGTATTTTTTCCGGATTTTTGCCAGCAGCGAACTGACGTTATCGACCAGCTTCTGTTCAGTGGCAGGATCTTTCGCATCCAGACCGCCGCATTTGTTGAACAGCGGATTCAACATCCAGGGATCGACATCAATCAGTTTGGAGAATTTTTTGACCACTTCGTCGTAGGCGGCGAGGTGATGACTCTTGCGTCGTACCGTCCAGCCGGCGTGCAGAGGGGGCAGCACGTTTTGCTCATGCAGATTTTCCAGGACAGAGGGTATCCCTGCTGCCAACTCGTTATTGAGCAAAATGGTACAGGGATCGAAATTCTCCAGACCGAGACGGCGCCCGTTTTGTTGGCGCTCAAGCGGTTCCAGCATGATCGTCGTTCCATCGGGCAGCTCGACCGGCGTGGGCGTTTTCAAGCCCGGCACCAGCGATCCGACCCGGACATTGAGGCCGGTCTGGCGGAATATCTGCATCAAGCGGGCAACATTTTGCAGATACGAACTGTTGTCGACATTCTGCTCAGGGATCAGCAGCAGATTCTTGGCATCCGGGCAATACTTTTCAATCGCCGCCATTGCTGCCTGAATCGACAGCGGCAGCATTTCGGGCGACAAATGATTGAATCCGTCAGGAAACATATTGGTGTCGACCGGTGCCAGCTTGAAACCGGCGTTGCGCAAATCGACCGAGCAATAGAAGGGCGGCGTATGTTCCTGCCATTCCATGCGGAACCAGCGCTCGATGGCCGGAGTGGCACCGAGAATTTTCTTTTCCAGATCGAGAAGTGGGCCGTTTAGTGCAGTAACCAGATGCGGAACCATAAAAACCTTTGACTGAATAGGATATCGCCATTGCAGCAGCGTGAGAAATTACCGATTTTTCTGGCAGGCCTATGCGTACAGCAGGGAAGGCGATCCTAATTTTTTTCTTGGCAGACTGAGGAGAACGTCTGATAACAGCGTCTACATGGCGCTAGTTTAACTTTTTTAAAGCCCTGCACCTTTTCCGTATCCCGTTTGCCCATTAAAAAAGCGCCTGCAAGAGGCGCTTTTCAAGGGCTCCGCCTGAGCGGACCCCACCTGCTATGAACAACAACGATCAGTGATAAGCCGATTCGCCGTGGCTGGAAATATCCAGACCTTCGCGTTCTTCTTCCTCAGTCACACGCAGACCGACGATAGCATCGACCAGTTTGTAAGCAATGAAAGCAACCACACCCGACACGATGACCGTAGTCAGCACGCCCTGGAACTGAATCCAGACCTGGCCGCCGATCGAGTAATCAGGAGCGACAGCGTTAGCAACGTAGTCATAAATACCCGATCCACCGAGGCTAGGCGCAGCGAACACGCCCGTCAGCAACGCACCGGCAATACCGCCCACGCCATGCACACCGAACACGTCCAGCGCATCATCGGAACCCAGCATCTTCTTGAGGCCAGTAACACCCCACAAGCAGATCAGACCAGCGATCAAACCCATGACAACCGCGCCCATGATGCCGACGAAACCAGCCGCAGGAGTAATGACCACCAGACCGGCAACCGCACCGGAAGCAGCACCCAGCATCGAAGGCTTGCCCTTACCGATCCATTCGCCGAAGCTCCAGGACAGGACTGCCGCAGCCGTTGCCAGCAAAGTATTAACGAATGCCAGAGCAGCAGTACCGTTGGCTTCGAGTCCGGAACCGGCGTTGAAGCCGAACCAGCCGAACCACAGCAAGGAGGCACCGACCATCGTCAGCGTCAGGCTATGCGGCTTGAATGCTTCCTTGCCGAAACCGACACGCTTGCCGATGACATACGAACCCACCAGACCAGCGACAGCCGCATTGATATGCACCACAGTACCGCCGGCATAATCCAATGCGCCCTTCTGGAACAACCAACCCGAAATAGCAGTTGCCTTGTCGCCGGCAGCAGCATCGGTGAAGGCATCCGGACCAGGCCAGAACCAGACCATATGTGCCATTGGCAGATACGAGAAGGTGAACCACAACACTGAGAAGATCAGAATAGCGGAGAACTTCATGCGCTCAGCGAAAGCACCGATGATCAGCGCCACAGTGATTGCCGCGAATGCGCCCTGGAATGCCACGAAAGCCAGCTCAGGAATAACGACACCCTTGCTGAAAGTCGCTGTATTCGAATCACCGGTCAGACCGTGCAGGAACAAACGATCCAGGCCGCCGAAGAATGCATTGCCTTCGGTGAATGCCACGCTGTAGCCGTAGACGAACCAGAGGATGAAGATCAGCGAAAAGATCATGAAACATTGCATCAGCACCGACAGCATGTTCTTGCTGCGTACCAATCCGCCGTAAAACAGACCAAGACCAGGCAAGGTCATCAGGATCACGAAGGCGGTGCAAATCAGCATCCAGGCAGTATCGCCCTTGTTAGGCACCGGACCGACGGGTGCCGCTGGAGCGGCTGGTGCAGCGGCGGCCGCAGCCACCAGAGCAACGGCCGGAGCGACTGCCTTTGGTGCGTCTGCCTTGGCAGCATCAGGAGCTGCCATCGTCGCCATTGCCTCCGGCGCCTTCGGCGCATCTTCTGCCCGTGCTGGCCCAGCGAATCCTACCGCCAGTAAAAGAGTGCCCATTGCAAGCGCACAGGACAACACATTCTTTATTCTCATGCGATTCCCCTTAAAGAGCTTCTGTACCGGTTTCACCGGTACGGATACGGATAACGTCAAGCAAGTCCTGAACGAAAATCTTACCGTCGCCAATCTTGCCGGTACGTGCGGCGGATTCGATGGCTTCCAGTGCGCGTTCGACGATAGTGTCGTCGACGGCTGCTTCGATTTTTGTCTTAGGCAGAAAGTCCACGACGTATTCCGCGCCGCGATACAACTCTGTATGGCCTTTTTGCCGGCCAAAACCCTTGACTTCCGTGACCGTGATGCCCTGTACACCAATCGCTGACAAGGCCTCGCGGACCTCGTCAAGCTTGAATGGTTTGATGATCGCTGTAATCAATTTCATAGTGACCTCGATTAGAAAGTTTTTGCCAGGGAAAAGACGATGGCGTCACGACCCAGGTTTTTCTTGTTTGGATTCACGCTGTAAGCCGCATCTTTAGCATCGGTACCGACATACGCCACGCCGAGTGCAATGCCGTAGAAATCCTCGAAGGTCTTGGTGTAGCCGACTTTCCAGTCTGTGTAGCTATACAGGCTGTTGCCGACCGTGCCGACCGAACCCTTGATGGTTTGATGACCGATATGCAAGCCGATGATGGCGTTGTTACCGATATCAAAGTTAGCGCCCAGATCGTAGTAACCGCTGTTCTTGCTGTTAGCGTTACCGAAGGCATTCGTCAGCGCTTGCGAATACTTGAAGTAGGCAGGGCCGTAACCGACTTGACCGTACAGTTCAAACGTATTGGCATTCACCCCGCCGCTGCTGGCGTAGTTGTTGCTCGGATAGTAGTAGTACAGACCGCCCACATCGTAGGTAAAACCGCCGCCGATATCGCCGCGCTTGCCTGCGTACAGATCCCATTCAATCGAACCAGTGCCCGACTGCTTTGGTACTGCGTTGACAGCATCCTTGATCCATTGGATGTTCGACAGCCATGTGCCGACGTACAGACCGGTTGGATTGTTCACATAATCAGCACCGCCTTGGAGGGCCGCGTTGAAGCGCGTTTGGGAAATACCGCGAAAACGGTAATCATTGACGACACCAATGTTATAGGTCACCAGGTTATCCGGAACCGCTTCCGCAACCACTGGCGCATCTTCCGCATAAGCCACGTTACCCAACAGAGTTGCCGCAACTGCCGTTACCAATATCAATTTTTTCATGTCTTCCCTCTGATTTCGATGTTGAACTTCGTCTCTTTTAATCCTTGCACAGACTCCTTAGCAGGAGCCGTGCCAACGATTCATTTCTCTTTTCAATAATTTTAAGCACTCAAAAAACCAAATCCGACATATCAATCCACAGAAAAAGCGTCTATTTGGTGCGAAAATTGGATTCTGCACCAAACAAGAACTCGTACCAATCATAATTTCCGGGATTAAATCAGATGTTGTAATTTGTGGACGACCTCGCTATGCCTGCTTCAATGCCCTCTCATTTCGCCCCAGATTCCCTATAAATTCCTCTCGCGTCGGGAGAAAACAGACGATCTCAGCCACCCCCGCCAGCAACGACGGCGCAAGCGCCCCGTGATTTCATGATTTTTCGGCAAACAGGTACACTTGTCTTTTCCCTTTTTCAGAATCAATAAGGAACATCATGGACAAATCCAGCTTTTTTGCGGACATGCAGGCCCGCGTGCAACAGGCCATCGCCAGCTCCCCCGCCAAAGACATCGAAAAAAACGTCAAGGCCATGCTCAATCAGGGGTTTTCCAAGCTGGATCTGGTCACGCGCGAAGAATTCGACATTCAGGCCCAGGTCCTGGCCAAAACCCGCACCAAACTGGACTTGCTGGAAGCGCGCGTCGTCGCACTCGAAGCGCAATTGAAGCAAGCGACTGCCTGACCCCCTCGTTGTCATGAGTCTGGCCGTACTGCAAAGCCGCGCACTGGCCGGCATGGAAGCCCCGGAAGTGACGGTCGAAGTCCATCTGGCCAACGGGCTTCCCTCTTTTACTATCGTCGGATTGCCCGAAACCGAAGTCAAAGAAGCCAAGGACAGAGTCCGCGCCGCCCTGCAAAACGGCCGCTTCGAATTTCCCGCCAAACGCATCACCGTCAACCTGGCACCGGCCGATCTGCCAAAAGAATCCGGCAGGTTTGATCTCCCCATTGCCCTAGGCATTCTGGCGGCATCAGGCCAGATGCCGTCCGATCAGCTATCGCGCTACGAATTTGCCGGCGAATTGTCGCTCTCCGGCGAGCTGCGCCCGATCCGTGGCGCACTCGCCATGACCTATGCCATGCACCGCGGAGCGGCTGGACGCACTCCCCGCGCCTTCATCCTGCCCCGGCAAAATGCGGATGAAGCGGCCCTGGTCTCCCATGCCACGATCTATCCTGCACAATCCCTGCTGCAAGTCTGTGCGCATTTCTCGGCACTGGCCGGCGGTGCCGCAATGGAAAACGACCGGCTGGTTCCGCATTGCGCCACGCCGCTTGCCGTCGCCCCACTCTGCGCCGACTTCAGCGAAGTCAAAGGTCAACTGCAAGCACGACGGGCGCTGGAAGTCGCCGCGGCCGGCGGCCACAGCGCCCTGCTCATCGGCCCTCCCGGTACCGGAAAATCGATGCTGGCCGCCCGCTTGCCCGGCATCCTGCCACCACTGAACGATGACGACGCCCTGCAAACCGCGGCGGTGCAATCACTCAACGGCAGTTTTAATTTATCGAAATGGAAATTGCGGCCTTACCGCGCACCGCATCACACCGCCTCCGGCGTCGCGCTGGTCGGCGGTGGCGGCGTTCCACGGCCGGGGGAGATTTCACTTGCGCATCAGGGCGTACTATTTCTCGATGAGCTCCCGGAATTCGATCGAAAAGTACTCGAAGTCTTGCGAGAACCACTGGAATCAGGACGCATCACCATCTCCCGCGCCGCGAGGCAAGCCGACTTTCCCGCCCGCTTCCAACTGATTGCCGCCATGAACCCCTGTCCCTGCGGCTATTACGGCCACACGGAAGGCCGCTGCCGCTGCACGCCGGATCAGGTGCGTCGCTATCAAGGGAAAATTTCCGGCCCTTTGCTCGATCGCATCGACCTGCAAATCAGCGTCGGCGGGCTGACGCCGGAAGAGCTTTCCTCCGCCGCACCGGGCGAAAGCTCCGCCGTCATTGCACAACGCGTCGCGGCAGCGGCCAGCAGACAACATCAGCGCCAGCAAAAACTGAATCATTTGCTCACCCCCTCCGAGATCGCACTCCACTGCCAACCTGACGATGCCGGCGAACAACTGCTGCGCGCCGCCATGATCCGACTGCAATGGTCGGCACGCGCCTATCACCGCGTACTGAAAGTGGCGCGCACCATCGCTGATCTGACTTTGACAGAAAACATCGCCCCGGCGCACATTGGCGAAGCGATCCAATACCGGCGCGCCCTGCGCGAATCCTGAACTGTCGTCTCGCCCCACAAGGGCGAGTCAAGCGAAGCACGGTGCGAGTCCAACTGGCCCCAATCGGCCCGGACAGGGATCGTCTCTTATAATTGACGACTACCCACCGCCCCCCCTCCCGGATAACTTATGGAAATGCGCTTTCGTCGTTCCCTGTCGCTACTGTCGCTACTGCTGCTGATCGTAGCGCTCAGCGCCTGCTCCCCTCATTACAACTGGCGCGAAGCCCACGGTGAAAACGGCGCCTTTTCGGTGCTGCTGCCCGCCAAGCCTAGTTCGTATTCGCGCCCCGTCACGCTGGGCAACACGCAAGTCAGCATGACCATGACTGCCGCCGAAGTCGACAACATCAGCTTTGCCGTCGGCACGGCGCTGTTACCGAATGCCGAGCAAGCGCAAGCCGCACTCGCCGGGATGCGCACGGCGCTGATTGCCAACATCAACGGCGTACCTGACCAAACCCACATCCCCGGAACCGTCAATGGCGCAGAAATGACGCTGGATGCCGCCGCCAGCGGCACCCTGCGCGGCAAACCGGCACGGCTGGCCGCGCGTTTCGCCGCCAAAGGGCCGCGCATCTATCAAATCCTCGTTCTGGGCGACGCCAAAGCCGTCACGCCTGAAACCCTGGACATGTTTTTCACTTCGTTCAAAGCCATGTAATTTGTCCGAATAGCGCTGGTGGACAACAAAACAGCCAGCGACGATACCAGCACGAACCAGCACACCAGCACGAAAAGGGGGGTGGCGCATGACAAACCAACCCACTACGGGTATTCTTACGCGTCTTTTCGATTCACCTACCTGATTACCCCGAGGAAATATGCTCGTTACGTTCAAATCCAAAGCTGCCGCCGACGTCGTGATGTATGAGTCGCATGCAAAACCGATACTGGACATGCTGCACAAAGATATCAAGATAGGCGTCATCACCGCCGCAGAAAACGCCAATGCACAGGCGCTGCTCGAAAAACAAATCGTCAACAGCAAGGCGCACGAAGCCGCCGAAGCGCTGGAACGCGATGTACACGCCCATCACAACGGCAATGGCGACGACCACAAACATGAAAAGATAGAGCCCGTAACTTTTTCGGCGCGGGCATACCCCCTGCTGGAGATGCTACGCGCAGCAGGCGAAAGCAAGCACGACGTAATATGGGGCGTCTGACGACCTGAGCATTGATCGGAGCGGCGAGCGCCGCTCCGTTTGTATTACTTCATCACGAAGCGGCATGCTCAGTCGGCACGCTTCCTGAATTCGGTGGCAAAGTACAGCAGACCTATGCAAGGGAAGGCAAAACCCAGCCAGGCCGTACCAGTCCAGCCGGCTTGCGCATAAATCCACCCGCCCAGCGCCGAACCCACCGCACCGCCACCAAAAAACATCGCCATATACAAGCCGTTCAAGCGGCTACGCACTTCTGCGCCCAAGGCATAAATTGCCCGCTGTCCGATCACCAGATTGGCGGACACGCCGAAATCAACCAGCAGCGCCGCCGCCAGCAACAGCGCCACACCCAGGGGCGTGCCATTCTGGGCCACATGCATCAGCAGAAAACCCACTGCCACGGCGCTCATCGCAATCCCTGTCGCCAAGCGACTGTGGCCGCGATCGGCCAGTTTTCCGGCCATCGGTGCGGCAAACACGCCGATCACTCCGGCCAGGGCAAACAGGCCGATGCCGCGTTGCGACATCTGATAGACAGGACTCGCCAGCCACAGCGGCACCGTGGTCCAGAACAAACTGAAGGTCGCGAACAGCAAGGCGTGATAGGCCCCGCGCCGGCGCAGTACCGGCGTGGTTTTCAGCAGCGTCCACATCGAACGCAACAAATCAAAATAATGCAGACCTCCGACCGGAACACGACGCGGCAGGAAGCGCATCAGCACCAGCGCCAGCAGCGCCATGGCCAATACCGACAAGCCGAAAATAGCGTGCCATCCAAACATATCGGCCACGATGCTGGCCAGCGGTCGCGCCAGAAGAATCCCGAGCAACAAACCACTCATGACCTTCCCCACGGACTGCCCGCGCGTTTCCGGCGAAGACAGATGCGCCGCATAGGGCACGACGACTTGCGCGGCGACAGAACTGATGCCAATCGCCAACGAAGCCAGGAAAAACTGAGGGGCACTCTGGGCAAAAGTCGCGCACAGCAAAGCCACGGTCGTCACGCCCAATAAAATCAGAATCAAACGGCGGTTTTCGACCAGATCGCCAATCGGCGCGAGAAATAACAGGCCGAGGCCGTAGCCGATTTGCGTCAAGGTCACGATCAGCCCGGCAGCGCCCGGCGAAATGCCCAGCGCTGCGCTGATGGGGCCGACCAGCGGTTGTGCGTAATAGAGATTGGCGACGATCAGACCGGCAGCGGCAGCCAGCAAGAAAATCATCCGGGAGGAAATGTCCTGTCCCGGGGCGTGGCTGGTACTGGATGTACTCATGAGGGGCAGTCGGTAAAAGAAAGCCGCTTACTGTATCTGAAACGCAAGGAAATTGCCGGGACAGACCCGATTCCGCAGCTTGAACTGGTACACTGGCGCGCCGCGCTACGGCCGCAGCATCTTGTGCAGCGCCGGCAGAGGGTTCGAGTTTTTCTCCATTTCGCCGACGGTGTTTTTGTCGTCAGGCACGACCGGGCTTTAACGTGACGACCACTCTTTCCCTGCACCATGATTCCCTGGCTTTCCAATTGCATGGTGCCGCACGCGCAGTCAGCCGCGTACTCGCCGGCGGCGCGCTGCCTCTGGCACTCACGCAAGTCTTTACTGAAATGGATGCGCCTCCCGGCACGCGGGGCGCGATTCAAGATATCGCCTACCGCACCATTCGCGGCCTTGGCATGGCGGAAGTGCTACTAGGATTACTCACCACCAAAGCGCCGCAACCACCGATTCTGCATGGATTGCTGTGCTGCGCGCTGGCGCTGGCCGCCGAACGCGGCGAAGCCGCCTATCCCAGCTTTACCCTGGTCGATCAGGCCGTCGCCGCTGCCGCAGACGATCCCGACATGGCGCATGCCAAGGGCATGGTCAACGCCGTCCTGCGCCGTTTTCTGCGCGAAGAGGCGATGCTGCTGGAGCAAGCCGGAAAAACGCCGCCCGGTGCATGGAACTACCCCACCTGGTGGATCGACCGCATGCGGGAAGTCTACCCGCGCGATTGGAAAGACATCCTGACGGCCGGCAATCAGCCGCCCCCGCTGACATTGCGCGTCAACCGCCGTCGCACCTCTGTCGCCGATTATTTACTGACCCTCGAACAGCGCAGCATGTCCGCCCGTCAGATCGGGCCGGACGCTATTCGTCTGCTCAAACCGGTCCCGGTAGCGCAATTGCCGGGCTTCGCCGACGGTTTGATCTCGGTGCAGGATGCCGCCACGCAACAGGCCGCACCGCTGCTGGATGTACAGGATGGCATGCGCGTACTGGACGCTTGCGCCGCGCCCGGCGGCAAAACCGGCCACCTGCTGGAAGTGGCCGACCTGGATTTGTATGCCTTAGATCACGATCCCCGCCGCTTGACGCGGGTGCAGGAAAATCTGGACCGCTTGCAGCTGCAAGCGCATCTGGTCTGCGGCGACGCTACTGGCCGCGACTGGTGGGACGGCCTGCCCTTCGACCGCATCCTGGCCGATGTGCCCTGCACCGCCTCCGGCATCGTGCGCCGCCATCCTGACATCCGCTGGCTGCGCCGCAAATCCGACACCCTCCAACTAGCAACACTTTCCACGAAAATCCTGGACAACCTTTGGCAGATGCTACGGCCCGATGGTAAATTGCTGCTTGTTACCTGCTCGGTATGGCCCCAGGAGTCGGAGCAACAGGCATCTGCTTTCGCCATCCGCAATCAAGCCATCCGCCTGCCCGCTCCCGGCCAGTTGTTGCCGACCGCCAATGCAGAAGTTGACCATGACGGTCTGTTTTATGCGCTGTTCCAAAAACCGGGTGTATTGCCTTGACGATTTATTTTCCTCTGCGCCTTCTTGCAGCACGTCTTTCGCTACCGCAGCGTCTGGCCCGATGTTGGCGTGCTTGCCTCACTGCCCTGCTGCTTTGCGTTCTGATTCCCGCCCATGCTGCTGAAATAGAACTGGCGCAGGCGTCGCTGGAATCTACCGATGAGGGTTATCGCTTAGCGACCAGCTATACGTTTGAACTCAATCATGGGCTGGAAGACGCACTCGTGCGCGGCGTGCCACTGTATTTCACCACCGACCTGCAACTGACACGCAAGCGCTGGTACTGGCTCGATGAAACCGCCATTTCCACCTCCCGCACCATCCGACTTTCCTACAATGTCCTGACGCGCCAGTACCATGCGGCGGTCACCGGCCAGTTGCAACAAAATTTTAGCTCCCTCGACGACGCACTGTCGCTGCTGCGTCGTCCGAACCGCTGGCTGATCGCAGAAAAAGGCACGCTCAAATCCGGCGAGGTCTACGCAGTCAGCTTGCGCATGTACCTGGATGTGGCCCAATTGCCCAAGCCGTTCCAGATCAATGCGCTCAACAACAGCGACTGGCGCTTTTCCTCCGACTGGAAAACGTTCTCCTTCAAGCCTGAATGAGCCGCACCATCCGCTACCTGCTCGTGATTGCCGGCGCGGCCTCTGCCATTTTGTTGTTCTTGCTCGCCTCTGCCTCAGAAAACTCCGCTTTTTTCGAACAACACTACTCCTTGCTACTGGGCCTCAATGCGCTGGTAACCATCGGCCTGCTGTGCCTGGTCATCATGCTGCTGGCGCGTCTGTACAAACGCTACCGGCGCGGCGTTTTTGGTTCACGGCTGATGGCGCGGCTGGTGATGCTGTTTGCAGTCATCGGTATTTTGCCCGGCGTGGTCATTTACATGGTGTCGGTGCAATTTGTCTCGCGCTCGATTGAATCCTGGTTCGATGTCCGCATTGAATCGGCGCTGGAAGCCGGCCTCAACCTCGGCCGCAGCGCGCTGGACGCCTCGCTGACCGACCTCACCGTCCGCGCACGATCTATGGCGCAGGAGCTGGCCGACATGCCGGAGTCCGCGCAAGTCGTTTATTTATCCCGGCTGCGCGATCAAAATCTGGAAGCGTCGGTCGTTACCGGCAACGGGCAGGTACTGGCCTCGGTCGGCGGCAATCTGGGTTCGCTCACGCCGACCTTGCCGACGCCAACGATGCTGACGCAAGCGAGAATGTCGCGCGGCTTCGCGGTCGTTGAAAGCGACGACACCCGTAGTACCCCCAGGTCAATCAATGATGACGGCGACCACGATCTGCGACTGCACGTGGTCGTGGTCATCCACAGCGCCAGCCATTCACTCACAGCGCCCAACAGCGAGCGCTACCTCCAGATATTGCAACCGGTACCGGGCTATCTGGCGGCTAATGCGGAAACCCTGCGCGCCGCCTACAGCGAATATCAGCAACGCTCAGTATCGCGTTCCGGCCTGCGCAAAATCTATCTGGTGACGCTGACGCTGACGCTGCTGCTGGCCATCTTCGGCGCCATTGCCAGCGCCTTCCTGATCGCCACCGATCTGGTCAAGCCGCTGCTGTTGCTGGCGCAAGGAACCAAGGCCGTGGCCGAGGGCAATTTCTCGCCACGCCCTATCGTTTCCAGCGCCGACGAACTCGGCACCCTCACCAAATCCTTCAACATCATGACCCGGCAACTGCTGGATGCCCGCACCACAGTCGAAGAAAACCGCGCCAAGCTGGAGAACGCCAAAGCCTATCTGGAGTCGGTGCTGGCGAATATGTCGGCGGGCGTGATGGTGCTGGACGAACAGTTTCAATTGGTCAGCAGCAATGGCTCGGTGGACCGCATCCTGGAATACGATTTCAGTCCCCACATCGGTACGCCACTGCTCGCGATCCCCGGCCAGCACTTCTTTTCCGAAGCGATCATCAAAGCCTTTTCCGAGCAGCACGCCCATCTCGGTGTCGGCTCTGCCGCCGGCGACAGTCTGCACTGGCAGCGGCAGATCGAGTTGCCGCTCGAACACGCTGATAATGAAAACAACCATACCGTCACGCTGCTGGCACGCGGCTCGCATCTGCCGGTGGGCGACGGTGTTGGCTATGTCGTGGTATTCGACGACATCAGTAATGTAATTTCAGCCCAGCGCTCGATCGCCTGGGGCGAAGTGGCCCGTCGGTTGGCGCATGAAATTAAAAATCCGCTGACGCCTATCCAGTTATCGGCCGAGCGCCTGCAAATGCGTCTGGCAGACAAGCTGATGCCGCCGGATGCTGCCATCCTTGAGAAAAGCACCACCACCATCGTCAATCAGGTGACGGCGATGAAGCGCATGGTGGACGATTTCCGTGACTATGCCCGCGTGCCGCAAGCCAAGCCGGAAGTGCTCGACCTGAATGCGCTGGTCAGCGAAATTCTGAATTTATATCTGGCCGGCGACGACCGCGACATCATCCATGCCCATTTGGCACCGGATCTGCCCAAGATTCTGGGCGACGCGACGCAACTGCGGCAAGTGATCCATAACTTGCTGCAAAATGCGCAGGATGCCGTCACCGACAGTGGCCAGCCGACGCCGCGCATCGATATCGTGACGGAACAAGTACACTATGCCAGCGCCGATGGTTTATCTGACAAGGCCGTGCGCGTTTCGATTATTGATAATGGCCCCGGCTTCGCGCAAAAAATACTCACGCGCGCCTTCGAACCCTATGTCACATCGAAGGCCCGAGGCACCGGTCTGGGCTTGGCCATGGTCAAAAAAATCATCGACGAACACAGTGGCAGAATCGATATTCAAAATCGAGTGGATACAAGTGGCGCAAAAATACTAATTTTGCTGTTAAAGTTAGCACCGGACGTATAAGAGGAAAGAGGCAAATGGCTAACATCCTGGTCGTTGACGACGAAATGGGAATCCGCGAACTGTTATCGGAAATTCTGGGTGATGAGGGACACGTTGTGTCCAGCGCAGAAAATGCGCAGCAGGCGCGCGAATTGCGCCTATCCATCGTGCCGGATCTGGTGCTGCTCGATATTTGGATGCCCGACACCGATGGCGTAACACTGCTCAAGGAATGGCAACGGGATGGTCTTTTGACCATGCCGGTGATCATGATGTCCGGTCACGCCACGATTGATACGGCAGTGGAGGCAACCCGCATCGGGGCGCTCAACTTCCTGGAGAAGCCAATCGCACTGCAAAAACTGCTGAAAGCGGTACAGCAAGGATTGGTGCATACCCGCGACGCCGTCCGTCCTGCCACCTATCTGCGTCCCGTAACGCCCGCCGGTGATTCGGCAAACACAAGCACTCCGGCCTCGCTTCAGGCAATCGCCGCCAACGCGGATATCACGCCAGAAGGCGCGCATAGCACCAGCCAGTCGTCGACGCCGGATAATGCCGCCAACATTTCTTTCGACCTTCCCCTGCGCGAAGCACGCGACGCCTTCGAGCGCGCCTATTTCGAATACCACCTGGTACAAGAAAACGGCAGCATGACGCGCGTGGCGGAACGTACCGGACTGGAACGGACCCATCTTTACCGCAAACTCAAGCAACTCGGCGTCGAACCGGGTAAACTCGCACGCAAAGCGCTGTAACCGGCGCAGCGACCGTCGTCCGGCGCCATGCCGACGGTCGCTTGCCGCAGAAGAACTTCATCCCCCATCCTCTCCCTGCTTCCCCGTCCATTTCTTCAGAGCGTCTCTGATCAAAGCCCAAAAACAGCGCAAGCTCAGTCAAAAAAAATCCCGCCGCACTGTTAAGTACGGCGGGCATCTGCTGTCCAGAATCTATTGAATCAGCCGGTCCTTAAATCTCCACCTTGGTTCCCAGTTCCACCACACGGTTAGGCGGAATGCGGAAAAAGTCCGAAGGCTTCGCGCCGTTCTGATACATCCAGGCGAATAATTGCTCGCGCCACAAGGACATTCCCATCAGCTTGCTTGGCACCACCGAATCGCGCGCCAGGAAGAACGAGGTGTCCATCAAGTCGAATTCCTGACCGAAGCGCTCGCTCATCAGCGCCATCACCCGATTGACGTCAGGCGCTTCCTTGAAGCCGAACACTGCGCGCAGTACATAAAGATTGCCGCCCAGTTCCGTCAGGGTCAGGCGTTTTTCATCGCTGATGTAGGGCACATCCCAGATACTGATTTTCAGGAAGAACACCCGTTCATGCAGGATGCGGTTGTGCTTCAGGTTATGCAGCAAGGCTACCGGCACCGTATCGATATTACCGCTCATGAACACGGCTGTGCCGCCGACCCGGTGCGGAGGATGGGCCAGCAAGCCCTCCACAAAAGGCACCAGCGGAATGCCATCGTCCTTGGTGCGCGTGCGCAGCAACATCCGTCCCGAGTACCACGTCATCAGCAGGAAGAACGCGAAGCCGCCCAGCAGCAACGGGAACCAGCCACCGTCGGCTATTTTCAACAGATTGGCAGCAAAAAAGGCGAAGTCAACGATGAAGAAAGAGCTGATGACCAGCACCACGATCGGTCGGCTCCATTTCCAGTCGCGGCGCATCACCACGCCGGCCAACACCGTAGTGATGACCATGGTGGTCGTCACAGCGACACCATAAGCGGCAGCCAGAGCGTCGGACTTCTTGAATGCCAGCACGACAGCCAATACCAGAACCAGCAGCATCCAGTTGATCACCGGAATGTAAATTTGTCCGCGCTCGTCTTCCGAGGTATGCAAAATTTTCATGCGCGGCACAAAGCCCAGCAGAATCGCCTGACTGGTCAGTGAAAACGCGCCCGAAATCACCGCCTGCGAAGCAATCACCGTGGCTAGTGTCGCCAGCAACACCATCGGCACCAGCATCCACTCCGGCATCATCAGGAAGAAGGGATTTTCTACGGCTGCCGGATGCACCAGCAGGTTCGCGCCCTGTCCGAAATAATTGATCAGCAAGCTCGGCATAACGGTGTACAACCACGCATAGCGAATCGGACGAATACCGAAATGCCCCATGTCTGCGTACAGCGCCTCGGCGCCGGTCAGCACCAGCACGACCGAACCCAGCACGATGAATGCTTGCCAGGAATGCTGGAGCATGAAGTTCACTGCATAGTAGGGATTAATTGCCGCGAGGATTTCGGGTGCCTTGACGATATTCATTACCCCCAGCACTGCCAGGGCAAAGAACCACAGAAACATGACCGGGCCGAACAGCTTGCCCACCACCGTCGTGCCATGCCGCTGCAACAGAAACAGCGCCACCAGAATCACAATAGTGACCGGCACTACCCACTGGGTAAATGAAGGGGCGGCAATGGTCAGCCCCTCCACCGCAGACAGCACGGAAATGGCCGGCGTAATCACGACATCGCCATAAAACATGCAGGCACCGAACACGCCCAGCATCATCAGCAGCTTGGCCCAGCGCGATCCGGCCACCGCCGTGCGCAGCGACAGCGCCATCAGCGCCAGTACGCCACCTTCGCCGTTATTGTCGGCCCGCATGACAAACATGATGTATTTGAGCGAGACCACAATCGTAATAGCCCAGAACAGCATGGAAATGATGCCCAGCACGCCCGCTGCCGAAAAAGGAATCCCGTGTTCCGGACTGAAGCATTCTTTCAGCGCATAAAGAGGGCTGGTACCGATATCACCGAACACCACTCCCAGCGCCGCCAAAGTGATGATGTGCAAGCGTTGTGAACGAAAGGAATGATTGGGCCGAACTGTTGAAGAGCGCATGGATATCCCGAGGGTAAAAGCAATTGCGCGTACTTTATCGTACTATTTGGAGCTTCACTCAAAAATGCATTCATCGTCACTCAGACGTTGCAGAAAATCTGCGTTGCACCGCAAAATAACTTGACAGTGCCCTACGGGAAGCCTAGAAGACAGCCACACACACCCAGACAAGCCCGGTCATATTTTTACGCTACACTTCAGCCACTCTCAGCGGCTACGATAGCGCCCACCGGAATCATTGCCTTATGGAAATTACCCTTACTGAACTGGAAGCCGCCATCAATTTCTGGCGACTGCAATCCCCCGCTACTGGCGAGGAATGCGCCTTATCTAGCGAAGTCAACGCCCTCGCCAGTCTCTACGCCCTGATGATTTTTGAGCATCGCGGCAAACTCGCCCTGGACGCACTGGAAAACAAGCAACGTACGCTATTGGAAAACTGGCAAACGCATACTTAGTACACTGCCTGGTTCTCCCGTCGTCCGGCGTATTAATGTTTCATTCGACCGGGCTCCAGCAACATCACGAACGTGCTCTGCCATTCCGTTTCCCGCAGCTCATCAAAGGATCCTCCATCATGGCTACGCGCACACCAGGCAAGAAAAAAGACCCTTCCCCCACGCGACCGAATGTTGCACTCGTCCTGCAAGGCGGCGGCGCGTTGGGCGTCTATCAGGCCGGGGTTTACCAAGCGCTGCACGAACGCAACCTGACTCCGGACTGGGTGGTCGGCACCTCGATTGGCGCCATCAACGCCGCGATCATCGCCGGCAACCCGCGCGAAACACGGATCACCCGCTTGCGTCAGTTCTGGGAGGGCATCGCGCACGACGATGCACTGGACATGAACGCCGTGGCTGATGCCACCCGTCAGCTCAATACCTGGCTATTGACCATGGACACCTTCGCCCGCGGCGTCCCCGGCTTTTTTTCTCCGCGCCCGTTCAATCCCTTTGCAATGGGACTGCCGGTTCCGCCTGAAAACGCCAGCTTTTACGACACCTCGGCCTTGCGCACCACACTGGAGGGGCTGGTCGACTTCGACTATCTCAATAGCGACAAAAGCATGCGCCTGACCGTCAGCGCAGTGAAAGTCGCGACCGGCACGCTGGTCAATTTCGACAGCAGCACACAACGCATCGGCCCCGAACACATCATGGCCAGCGGCGCGCTGCCCCCCGGCTTTGCCCCGATACGGGTGGACGGCGATCTCTACTGGGACGGCGGCCTGTACTCCAATACCCCGCTGGAAGTGGTGCTGGACGACGCACCCGGCCGCAACACGCTGTGCGTCATGGTCGACCTGTGGCACGCCGACGGCAATGAACCGCGCACCCTGGAAGAAGTGCAGACCCGGCAAAAGGACGTGACCTTCGCCTCCCGTTCGCAACGCCACATCGATGCCTACCTGCACACCCATCAGATGCGCCGCCAGATGCGCGATCTGTATGAACGACTCCCCGCTGCCACACGCAAACATGCCGACCTGAAAGATTTGGCGGCACTGGAAAACGACGGCACCATTCATATTTTGCGGCTGGCCTATGCCGGACGAGACTGGAACATGGCTTCCAAGGACGTCAATTTCGCCCGTGGCTCCATTGAATGGCGCTGGGAACAGGGCTATAACGACGCATTAAAAGCCATCGACAGCGACCAGGGTTGGATTTTTGAACCCACCGATGCCGGTGTTGTGGTGCATGAATACGGGAAAAATGCCTCTGAAAAATAGTTGTGTTGCAATGCACAATAAGTGCTTGACTTCACCAAATAAGTGCGTAAAATGTATTTTTGTTGCGGCGCATCATTCGTTACCCACCGTCGCTACGCGTACTGCCTCAGTTTGAGGAATCCGGTTAAACCAGTGTTTGAAAGCTGAATTTTCCCGCCCGGTTCCCCATCTGAAGTCAGACGTTGATTTTCCTACAACACATTCAAGGAGAGCACCGTGTTTTCGTTCCAAGACCAATTTTCCGCCGCCACCAAAGCCCATTTCGAAGCCCAATATGCCTTGCTCAATACATTGACAGCAAAAGCGTTTGCCGGCGTCGAGAAAATCATTGAACTGAATCTGAGCGCCACTAAAGCATCGCTGGAAGAATCTACCGCTTCCGCACAGCACCTGGCCGCCACCAAGAACCCACAAGAATTCCTGACTGCTGTTGCTGCCCAGGCACAACCGACTTCAGAAAAAGCGCTGGCCTATAGCCGTCATCTGGCGGGCATCCTGTCCGGTGCGCAAGCAGAATTCACCCGCACTGCCGAAGCACAAATCGCCGACACCAGCCGCAAAGTATCTTCGCTGGTCGATGAGCTGAGCAAGAATGCACCAGCCGGTTCGGAACAGACCATTGCCATCCTGAAGTCCGTGATTGGCAACGCCAATGCAGGTTACGAGCAATTCAGCAAAACCACTAAGCAAGCCGTGGAATCCCTGGAAGCCAACCTGACAGCCGCTACCCAGCAGTTCACACAAGTTGCTGAAAAAGCGACTCGCGCCACAAAGAAGTAACTATCTGAGCAACATCGGCTTCCTAGCCGGTACAGATGTGAAAACGGATCGCCTCGGCGATCCGTTTTGTCGTGCGCAAACCATGAATGAATTAGCGCATCTGAAATAACTCCTGATGAAACTCCGTATTCGCAACACCCTGCGCCTCAAAATCATCGCGCAGGGCTTGCCCAAATCCAGGAGGGCCGCAGAACCAAATACTGGCCGACTGCCACTCTGGCACGGCCGCACGGATGCGCGCCCCATCAAGCCGTCCGTCCGTCCCCGTCACCAGCACATGTAGCCTGACATGAGCCTCTTGTGCATAGGCCATCAGTTTGTCGAGCATCGCCTGGTCAACCTCCGCCGTCGGATGAAACAAGTCAATCTCTTGCGCCACGGGCATGTGCGCCAGTTGTTTCATACGTGCGATAAACGGCGTAATACCAATCCCGGCCCCAATCCAGATTTGACGTGGCCGCTGATCGCAAAAATCAAAACAACCGTACGGCCCCTCTACGGTGACGGGCATACCGACCTTGAGGTTATTGTGCAGTCGACTTGTATGATCCCCTAAGGCTTTGGCGATGAACACGACCCGCCGGTCCTGCGCGTTCCAAGACGAAGCAATGGTGTAGGGATGAGCCCCTTCCCGCTTGTTGGACGTGACAAACGCAAACTGCCCCGCGGCATGCCCAGCCCAGCCCTCCGCTAACAGGATTGAAACTTCAAGCATCCGCAGTTCCGAGTAATAGAGGAGTGATTCAATTTTCCCGGAGGTTCGCCGCCGATTTCCGATGCGGCCTGATAGCGCCAGCACAGCCGCCCAAGAGCCGCCCAGCATCAACACAGCGAGCGCCCAGCCCACGGGTTGGCGCCAGTAGTCCATTTTGATAAGGATCACCGCGTGATAAACCAGCACCGCATAAATCGCGGCCATCCATTGATGGGTTTTGGTGAAGAGGTGATACGGAAACTGCTTGATCAAGGCCAGCGCAATCAGCACCACTGCGGCATAGAACACCCACTCGCCGAGAAATTCGGCGGTACCGCGCTGTGTGCGCAGCCAGAGTTCAATCACGCCGAAACTCTGCTCCGTCTTGAGCTTACGCGCCGGTCGGATCAGCCAGCCCCAGCCCACCATCCATTTGGTACCCGTTACCCACCACCAATGCGTGACACCCGCAATCAACGCCGTCATCCCAAGCCACTTGTGCAAGCGGTACATCTTATCGAGTCCGTCCAGATGCCGCTCCAGCCACTTGGGGCGAATCGCCAGCATCATAGCCACGCTCATGGCACCGATGGCAATCACCCCGGTGAATTGGACCAGGACCTTGCGAAACGTAAAATAGGTAAAAGGGGTTGGCATCAAGGTATCTGCCAGCAACCATAGACCGCTCAGGGCGAGCAAAAAGAACCACAAACTTAATTTAATCTGCTTCATATTCAACTCCGGTCAGAGAGATTCTTCATACCGAACCTCAATCCGTCAGAGTCTTGGCTTTTCAACCACAGGTCAAGCGACTGGATCAAATTTGCGCGACAAAACCGAGCGCAGAAAAAATCAGTCGGTCCACCGTTGCCGCAAAATTCGCCATTTGACAGGACCTCTCCAAAAGGCCGCTGGCAGTACAAATCGGACGACAAGGCGAAGCAACAACGCCAGCGGCGTTTTGCGTAAGTTCTTTTTACTCAAGGCCGGAAGGCGTTTAGCCCGCCACCATGCTCAGCGCCAGCGCCTCAGCCACCTTGATGCCATCGACCGCCGCCGACAGAATCCCCCCCGCATAACCGGCTCCCTCGCCCGCCGGAAACAAGCCCACGGTATTAATGCTCTGCAAGCTGCGATCGTCGCGCCGGATGCGCACCGGTGACGATGTGCGCGTCTCCACGCCGGTCAATACCGCATCGCCCATGGAAAAACCGCGAATCTGCTTATCGAAAGCCGGCAGGGCTTCGCGGATTGCTTCAGTGGCGTAGGCCGGCAACGCCGCCGCCAGATCCACCAGCGCCACGCCCGGTTGGTAAGACGGCGTGACCGTCCCCAATGCGGTAGAAGGCCGTTGCGCCAGGAAGTCACTCACCAGTTGGCCCGGCGCATGGTAATTGCTCCCGCCCAGCTCAAACGCCCGGGTTTCCCACTGCCGCTGAAATTCAATCCCTGCCAGCGCATGACCGGGATAATCGGCAGGCGTAATGCCGACCACGATGGCGCTGTTGGCATTGCGTTCATTGCGCGAATACTGGCTCATGCCGTTCGTCACCAAGCGCCCCGGTTCGGACGCCGCCGCCACTACCGTACCGCCGGGACACATGCAAAAACTGTATACCGAACGCCCGTTGGCCGCGTGATGCACCAGCTTGTAATCGGCCGCGCCCAGTATCGGATGTCCGGCGCTAGGACCGAAGCGGGCGCGGTCGATCAGCGACTGCGGGTGTTCGATACGGAAACCCACCGAGAACGGCTTGGCTTCCATATACACCCCGCGCCGATGCAGCATCTCGAAGGTATCGCGCGCGCTGTGGCCGATCGCCAGCACCACATGGTCGGCCGCCAGATACGTCCCGTCTGCCATCACCAGCCCGCGCACTTTGCCATCGGCGATGTCGATATCGTCGACGCGCTGCTCGAAACGGTATTCCCCACCCAGCGCCTCGATGGTTTCGCGCATCTGCTCGACCATCTTGACCAGCCGGAAAGTACCGATGTGCGGTTTGCTGACATACATGATTTCAGGCGGCGCATCGGCCTTGACGAATTCAATCAGCACCTTGCGCCCGTAGTGCATCGGGTCCTTGATCTGGCTGTACAACTTGCCATCCGAAAAAGTCCCGGCACCGCCCTCGCCGTACTGCACATTCGATTCGGGATTGAGTTCTCCCTTGCGCCACATGCCCCAGGTGTCCTTGGTACGTTCCCGCACCGCTTTACCGCGCTCCAGAACAATGGGACGAAACCCCATCTGCGCCAGAATCAGCGCGGCAAACAAACCGCAGGGGCCGGTGCCGACCACGACCGGACGCGAAGCCAACCCGGCCGGCGCTTGCGTGACGTAACGGTATTCCATGTCCGGCGACAGCACCACATTGCGACTGCCTGCCATTGCCAGCAACACCGCCACCTGATCGCGCACATCGACATCAAGCGCATAGGTCAGCGTGACAGCCGACTTTTTGCGCGCATCGTAGCTGCGCCGAAAAATAGTGAAACCCAGTAGCTGATCGACCTCAATGCCAAGGCGCGCCAGGAGCGCGGCTTGCAGGTCGTCGTCAGTGTGGTCAATGGGGAGTTGTAGTTCAGTCAGTCGCAGCATACGTGCATCCAATCAGGCAGGGAGGCCAGGATTTATCCGGCAATGCGCTATTTTACGATAAGCCTTAAAGAGAACGGTTGATGGATCAGCCCGGCGTGCCGCCGGATCCTTCGATACGGAGCGCTGCTCCTGCTCAGGACGAAGGGAAGGCAGTGCATTCAAGTTCAATGACTAGGGCGTGTTGATGCTTCATTTGTGAGATGCGTTTCCGCCAGAAAGTGCGGCAGGCGTCGCCTGCCGTTGTTGCAGCTCCTTGCCGCAGTCCCGCTACGACGTGTCGCTGCGCCCAGGCAGTTACCGCCTGCCGCGCGTTCGCACTCGCAAATGAAACGTCAACACGCCCTAGTGCTGTTTTCACGTTGCCCTCCCCTCCAACCGTTCGTCCTGAGTAGGGATGCAATCCCGTATCGAAGGATCCGGCGGCACGCCGGTCAACGCTGACGTCACAGAAAGTCAGGACCGGCACATTCAGCGCAGGCCTTATATCCGTCGCGCCGCCTTGCAAGCAAAGCGCGCCGGGTCGAGCGCGGCGACCAGATCGCGTGGCAGCGGCAACGGTTCGCCCTGCAATTGCGCCGCCAGCAATTCCGCCGCTAGCGAACTCCAGATCACCCCGCGTGAGGCGTAGCCCAGCAAACCATAGACCTGTGGCAAACGCGGCCAGTCGCTCAGCTTCCTGTTGGCCGCGCCCGACAAGCCGTCCGTGCGATCCGGCAAGGCACCGACCAGCGGCAAACGGTCAGCGGATACGCAGCGTATGGCGGCGCGGCCGTCGAGCGTCGCTGGATCGATACGGTTCAATTGCGGCGTCAGCGTCGGCGGCACCAGTCGCGCCAGCCGCGCCAGATTGTCCACATGGCTTTGTGTGCGCAGGCCGGTGTCGTCTGCTGCTGCGTCGGGTTCGTAGCTCGCGCCCAGACTGCACAGCTGCTGCGCCGGGCGCGTCAGGTAGCCATCACCGCACAGCACTACCGGCAACACCGGCAAGGCCGCCGCAGGCACGTAGGTGACTTGCCCGCGCACCAGACTGATCGGCAAATCCGCGCCGAGATCGAATTCCAGCGCATGTTTGCCGCTTGCCAGAATCAATACCGGCGCTTCGGCGATGCAGCGCTGCGCGTGGTCATACACGCGCCAGAGTTCACCATCCCGCTGCACCTGCATTGCTCTGGTATTGAAGTGCGTGCGCACCCGGTCGCCGCAAGCCGCGATCAGCGCCGCGCACAGCCCGCCCGGATGCACCCAACCGGCCTGCGGATACAGCCATCCCGCGCCGCTGGCCATGCCGAGCAAGTCGCTGGCGGCATCGGCCTCCAGCCACTGCGCGTATGCCGCCGGATAGCGCCAGTAATGCGCGGCCTCGCGCTGCGCATGCTCCTGTTCAGCGTCACGCATGGTTTGCAACACGCCGCAGGCTTCGCCGGGAAACGCCGCGCCTATGCCCCCCAGACGCTGCCAGACATGCGCCGAAAACAGATACGCTGCGCGACTTAAACGCGCGGCGCGGTTATCGTCACGCGCGATATGCGGCATGAAAATCCCGGCCGCATTGCCGGAGGCTTCCTGTGCCGGAGCAGCGTGCTGCTCAATCAAGTCGAGCTGCCAGCCGCGTGCGCTCAGTCGTTCGCAGACGGCCGCACCGGCCAGACCTGCGCCGATGACAATCGCCCGTCGTTGCGCACGCTCCGGCACAGGCAATGCCGCGACGGGACGGCGCGGGGCGAACCGGGCGTGCAGCCAGTGCTGAGTGGTATCGCCAACTTGCTGCCAGCGCAGATCAAGGAAGCCGCTTGTTTCCAGCGCCCGCTTGTTCGTTTGCAATAGCGCGGGAGACGGTTCGGCCTGCATCGTTGCCGTCAATGTCGCCTGCGGTGCCGCCAGACGGCCCAGCCAGGTCACCAGCGTGCGTGACCACACGGGGCCAGGCTCTTGCGCCAGACAGGGATGCAAGTGGAAGGAATCGACTTGTGCGTCGAGCTGCGGCAAGCTGGTATCGACGTCGCCAAACACCAGCGTCAATACCAGCCGTTCGTCGTCCAGTAACAAGCGATGGAATCCCGGTAGCGGCGACGGCCAGTGCGCCCGTAGTTCGTCAACCAGCGGTGCGGTAGCGTCATGCAGCGCCAGCCATTGTGTTAGCCATTGCGCCAGTTGCGCCGCATCGGGCGGGGTAGCGGTGAGCGCCAGATAATGCAGACGACGCGGCCGCTGCGCATCGGCCTGCAGCAAGGCAGCCGTTGCCATCAGGCGGGTCAGGTCGGGCAAGCCGAGTTCGAGCATGACGAAACCATCGCGTCCGCGCCAGTCCGAAGACGGCAGCGCCGGGGCGAGGAGGACATCAGGATTCAGGCCAAGCATGACAGCAAAGAAGGAAACATGGGGGCCAGGGAAGAAAGACAGCGATAATGCCTGTCGAGCGTGCATGCCGAGCGCATTGCATCGCCCCGATCATACCGTAGCGCCTCAGAAGGAAGCCCCATGAATCCATCCACCACTGGCGACGACGCCGATTTTCTGCCGGTCGGCATGCTGACCAATGGCCACGCGGCTGTGCAGATGATGCAGACGATTGCCATAAACAAGCAGGGCGTGGCCGGGTGGGAGCCTTTCCACTACGAAAAAATTTCCGCCACCGAATACGAACTGACGGGCGGTCTGCTTACCGTCACCGGCAACAGCAGGAAGTGGCTGGAGCCGCACACCACCGTGATCGTCAGCGAAGAGGAAATCGCTACTGCGCTGCGAGCGACCATGCCGCCAGTCGTGGCGACCGCGCCGGTCCCCGACCTTGCCGCCGCCGCACCAGTGATTGCGCCCGCAGTCAGCACCCAGTACATGACGGTGACCCTGACTCTGCCAGCCGATGAAGCAGGACGGCAACGCTTGCGCGACGCCTTGCGCGTAGGCAGCGATTTCTTCGGCGCGACGGTTATCGCCAATTCGCTCTGAGCCGATCAGATCGCCGTTGAAATACAGCCAAGAATGGCAAACAAGAATGCCGAGTTACAGTGGCGACTAAGAATGGAGACTTGCCCGATTTATTTCGCGGGTGGTTGCGGATATTCTTTTTGCGCTTGCCGGTACAGGTTCTTCAGCGCATCGGTCGTGGCAAAGGTTTTCGCCTGATCCCAATGACCGGCAACGATGGCGTCGCGCATGGCGGCAGCGTTGGCGCGCTCCACCGGGTCTTTGGAGCTAAAGGGGTCGTATTGACCTTCTGCGTAACTGGCCGATGAAACGACCAACAGCAATGCAATCATCCAACGGCGCAAACGGCGCATAGTGATGTCCTCCCGGGTTGACTTGCCAAGACAAGGAAATCCCTATGATAACCACTTCCATAACCACTCTCCGCGACAGGGAATTTACAGGCTGGTTTTGGTGAGTCGCTGTGAAAGTCGACTACAACCGACCCAACAAGCACCGATGACCGCTCCGGACTGCCCCGCCAGCAGGAGCCAGAGACTGAGATCAAAGATGGTCGGCATATCGATTTCATCCAGCGAATAGAACGAACTCACAAGCGCCCCCAACGCCCCCACCAGCATCATCGCCGCGCATGTTTTCCAGTAAATGCGCCATTTCATGGCGCGAAATCCACTCCAGACCGAAAATACCAGCCCGAGCAGATAAAGCCCCGCCACCATGGCAAGACTGATCAGCTCGCTGTTGGTCCACACATTCGGATCACTTTCCATATTCGACACCATTTTTCACCCCACCCCCGCCCTCGCAATCAAAAAATTGCGATGCAATTACCAATTAAAATTGATCATAGAATCGAAGTTAATTGATATTTGCAAAGTCGAATATGGGTCGAGTATTGAAATTCCAAACAAGCCGCGCAATAGCCAGCCCCAGGCACTGCAACGGAACCGCTGAGCAAGCGTAGCGAGCGACGCAAGGTCAGGGTAAGAAGCGCAGTCGTACTCTGGTACGACGAGCATCGCAGCCCTGAGATTGCGCCACCCGGCAACCGTCCTTTCTACGCACCACGCCGCAATCCGCGTTCCTACCCACAACTCCGGAACCGCTGAGTAAACGTAGCGAGCGACGCAATGTCAGGGTAAGAAGCGCAGTCGTACTTGAGTACGACGAGCATCGCAGCCCTGAGATTGCGCCACCCGGCAACCGTCCTTTCTACGCACCACGCCGCAACCCGCGTTCCTACCCACAACTCCGGAACCGCTGAGTAAGCGTAGCGAGCGATGCAAGGTCAGGGTAAGAAGCGCAGTCGTACTTGAGTACGACGAGCATCGCAGCCCTGAGATTGCGCCGCGCAGTAGCTTAATCAGCGGTTCCTAGGTGCGCAGGCGGCTTTCGTAGAGTGCCGCAATGAGGTCGGTCTGACTGATGATGCCCACCAGCTTGCCCTCGTCGTTCACCACAGGAAGTACGTGATGGCCGTGGTTAGACATCAAGGCGACGATTTCCACGATGGGCTGGTCCTGCCTGACCTTGGTCGCATCGGTCAGCATGATTTGCCCCACGACTTCCGGTTTTCTGGAGTGCGCGCGCGGTACGACTCGCAGCAGCTGCCGCAGTTTTTTTTCAATTTGCGCATAGTTGCGCGGCGCTACATGACGGATGAAGTCGGAGCGACTGATCATGCCGATGACGTGACCGCCGTTCCCCACGACGGGCAGGGCCTCGAGATCATGTTCCCGCAATAATTTCCAGGCATCCAGCAGGGTGGTTGCGAACTCGACGCGGAAGACGACACTGGACATGATGTCCTTGCAAGTAACGACGACAAATCTGCGCTGGTAGGCCGCCATTTCGGTTTCATAGAGAATTTTTCCCAGATCGTCACGACTGATAGCGAGCACCTGGTTATAGCGGCGCAATACGGCGTCCAGATCGTCGGCGGAAAACCCGATGCGTGCCATCGGCTGCGGATTTTCCCCGGGTTGTTGTCTCACTGGATCGGCCCTGCTTGCATGGGGATACCGGCGTCCCGTCGCGTTGTTGAACAAGACTCCGATCAGTAATAGCAGCAAGGTATTGAGCGCCACCGGCGTCAGTAAGAAGTGGTATCCCAGATGCTGTACCGCCGGTCCGCCCAACACGGCGGTCAGGGCGATTGCACCGCTGGGCGGGTGCAGGCAGCGCCACCAGAACATGATGGCAATCGCCAGGGCGACTGCCAATCCTGCTGCGAGTATCGGTTCGCCGATGAGCTTGGCGCATGTCACGCCAACGAACGCGGAACAGAGATTGCCGCCAACGAGAGACCACGGCTGCGCCAGCGGACTTGCCGGCACAGCAAACAACAGCACGGCGGAAGCGCCCATAGGCGCAATCAGCCACAAGGCAGCACTATCGTTGTCCAGCATGAGGTAACTGCACAAACCGGTCAGCGTGATGCCGATCAGGGCGCCGGCACAGGCGCGCATGCGCTCGAAACGGTCGACTGTATTTTCTGCAGTGAAATAGGCGAGGACCCATTCGAATCGGTTTTTTATTGTCATTATCTGTGCGCCCCTTTTTTTCAAATATAGCATGGGGCGATATCAATAATGCCTCTCTTCCTCCCGTCTTTCCGTGTCAATACCATCCTGTTCGCTATCCAATAGTCTTTGACCCGCGATTCAATTTTTGCGGATAAGCATTCAACATTTCAGATGCCGCGCATCCGCTCCGGATGCCCAGCATTTACTACTGTTCAAGCTTTTTATCCAACATCACGTATGCTGTATTTGGCGTTAAAGATATTGCACAGACAATTAATAACAAAATGACAATAAAACAGGACTTGCGCAAAAGGCCACTGGACAGGCCTGTTGTTGCCGGCCGTCCATGTGGCAAGACATTGCGACAAGGCCAGCGGTTGCGTGAGTCCTATCAAAGAGGAGTACGGGATGAGGTGGAAAATTACATCGTTAATCGTCATGACGGCGGCGCTGCTTTGCGCCTGCGACCATTCCGTTGATGACAAGCTGGCAGCCATCAAAGCGGCTGAGCGTTCGCTCGACATGGCACCGGCTGTATTTGCAGAAAAATTCAACCAGACCTTACCGGAAGTGCTATTTCGCACCAAAGGCCCTGGTTCGGCGTCGAGGCGCATGGCGCGGCTTTACGTGATGGACGTTGATCGCTTTCTCACTAACGACCAGCCGCGCGTATTTGAAATCAGCGTCGGCATGACGCACACGACGCTGCTCGGCAGCATGACCACCGAGGGAAAATTAAAAACGGTAGGGGTCTTACTGACAGAACGCACGCAAGCTGCGCGTGATGAATTTTTCCTGTGCGCGGAAGCTACCGGCAAGGTCTTCGTCAACGAAGCCTTGCTACCGACAATCACCCGACTCACCAACAGCGCGCTGGACTTTCCCGGCCAGCGCGCGACCGAAGTCATCGGCGACAAAGTGTTTTCAACGGAAGTAACGGGACAAGGCTTGTTGTTTCAGATCGGACAAAAGCAGTAGAGGATTGATCGTCTCCGCTTAGCGGGGACGCATCTGCGCGAGATGTTCGCGCCACGCATCGGGTCGGCCCAACCAGAGTCCGGTATCGAGAACTTCCATGCGCCCATCCCGTTCCAGCGCAAAGGTAGGAAAACCGTGGCCGCCGACCTGCGACAGCAAACGGCGACTAACGGTGATGTGCTGTTGCAATTCATCGTCGTTAATACGTCCATACGCGGCGGCAAAAACTCCCTCATCCAATCCCAGTTCGACAGCCAACGCGTGCAGTACTGCCACATCGGCAATCCGTCGGCCTTCCGCGTAATGCGCTTGCTGCAGGCGGGCCAGCATGTCGAGTCCGCTTCCCGCCATCTCTTCTGCAGCAAGAATGGCGGCCGTCGGCGGCGCTGAATCGAATATCGCCTCCTCATCCAGCAGCAAGCCATTGAAGTAGGCAGCGCCGAACTCCTGCCCGGTCAGATCCGCAATACGATGATCGTGCGGCATCACATAGTTGCGCCAGCCAGGACCGCCCTGCTTGCAATTGGCTCCGGTCATCATGCCACCGGCGTGACCGACCACCGGCAAGACCGTGCGCGCCGCAGCGACCAGCGGCGCAGCGCCGTAACACCAGCCGCACAGCGGGTCGTAAATGTAATGCAAGACGGCCGTATTAAGGCTCATGGCGCAGTTCCTCGTTAAAGATGATTAATAACCTACCGTGAAGCGCTGACGGATATGCGCCGGATTTTCCAGCTCATCGAGCAAGGCAAATATGTGTCCGGCAATGGGTCACAGTTACGGAGATTTTCTATCGCTCCGAATCGTTCCGTTCGCTTGCGCAGGCGAGGCGAAGGAAAAGTGTTGCGCCAGGCTGGCGATGTCGGCAGCGACCAGCGCCGGATCGACGCAGTGCGGCAAATGCTCTGCCATGAACTGAATCAATTGCATCGCCACGTAGTGCAGGCGACGGTCTTTTCTGCTGACCAGATACCAGTTGCTTTCCAGCGGAAACCCCTCCACCGGCAAAATGACGAGTTGTTCGCGCCCTTCCTGCAGTGTGTGCGTCGAAATCACCGACAGCCCCAAGCCTGCGGCGACGCTAAGACGAATCGCCTCATTGCTCTCAATCTGCATCGTATCGCCCAGCTCAAGACCATGACCGATCAGCCAGGATTCGAACATCATGCGGGTGGCGGAACCGGGTTCGCGGATCAGGAAACGCTCTGCGCGCAATTCGGCAAAGCTGAGCTGCTTTTTGCCTGCGGCCCAGTGATCCAGCGGGGCAATGACTTGCAGAGGATTACGCAGGATGCGCGTGGCCTGCACGTCAATGCCACTGGGCGGATGGCTGAACACATACAAGTCGTCTTCCTGTCTGGCGAAGCGCCCCAGAATGTGCGCGCGGTTGCCAATATTGAGAGTGATTTTGACCTTTGGAAACTGGCGGTAAAACGCCCCCAGAATGCGCGGCACGACATATTTTGCCGTGGTGACAATGCCGATACTTAAGTTGCCTGAATGACCGCCACGGGCTTGTTCGATAAAACCGTTGAAATCGTCAAAGCGCCCCAGCACATCACACGCGGCGCGGTACAACTCTTCTCCGACGGGGGTCGCGACCATGCGGCCGTCACGGCTGTCAAACAAGGGCTCATCGACCGCTTCCGCCAGTTTTTTCAACTGCAAGGAAACCGTCGGCTGCGTCAAATGCAAGGCGCGAGCAGCCGCCGAAATGTTACCCAGCCGGACAACCTGGACGTAAACCTGCAGCAAGCGAAAACTCAGATGACGGACATTCATAGATTATTCTCTATGCAATAGTGTTAAACAATTTATAACTTAATATACCAAATCCCCCGCACAATTGCCTCCTTGATTCAATTTAGGAGAGGCAAAAATGCCGGATATCGTGATCGCTTTTTTTGCACTTGGCTTGTTGGCGGGCCTGATTAAAGCGGATTTGAAAGTACCGCAATCGATTTACGAAACGCTGTCGATATTGCTCATGCTGGTGCTTGGACTGAAGGGCGGAATGGCACTGCACGGTAAATTCGAACTGGGCATGCTGGCCGAATTGCTGCCGATCGCCGCGCTCGGATTGGCGCTGCCGTTTGTCTGCTACCCGATCTTGCGCAGAGTGGTGGGTTTATCGCTCGATGATGCCGTCAGCGTAGCGGCGCACTATGGCTCGGTCAGTGCCGGCACCTTCGCCGTGGTGCTGACGCTGGTTGAGAAATCCGGCATGCCGACCAATCCGCAAACGACGCTGTATTTAGTCATGCTTGAGCTGCCGTCCATCCTCATCATGTTGTGGTTTTATCGTCGGCACAGCAGCGCGGGCAGCAAAGGCAGCATCCTGCGCGAAGCATTGACTAGCCGCGGCGTGTTGCTGCTTGGCGGCGGGCTTCTGATCGGCTACCTGTATGGCCCGGTGGGACTGGCACCGATCAAGCCAGTTCTGCTCGATGGATTCATGACCATGCTGGCTTTGTTTTTGCTGGAAATGGGATTGTGTACCGCCAAAGTCTGCTCACCGCTGCCCTTGAAGCATTGGCGCTTGATGGTGTTCGCAGCGGGGATGCCATTCGCTCTGGCCTGGGTGGGTATTGCTGCGTCGCTGGTCTTGCGTTTGCCTGCTGGCAGCGCCGTGGTGCTCGCCAGTCTGACCGCCAGCGCCTCGTATATTGCCGCGCCGGCTGCAATTCGGGCCGCCATTCCCAACGCCAATATCGGCCTGGCCATGCTGGCCGCATTGGGGATTACCTTCCCCATCAACGTATTAGTTGGACTGCCGATTTACCAGCACTGGGTGCAGCTGTTTTATTAGGATGAGTGATTAGCTTGCATCGGTAAATCGGCAATTCCTCTTGTTTTTATTTGTATGTTTTACTTAACCACTGCGGTCAGACTAAAAACCTGATCGCCGTGAGTAATGCAAAGGCAGGCGGGATGCTTTTGTCATGCGTAGGAAATCAGCTTCCAGACCACGGCTTTGCCCCGATGCGGCGGCATTGTATTGTGCCGGGCAATCGGCGCTGTTGTGGGCGGCGCATCTTGCGATTCCCATATACCACTTTCAGGGCATTTTTGACCCGTTCCGACGGTTGTACCAATTGGAATCTTCACATTCATCTCCTATATGCAGCGAACCATTTCGCTGTCAGACCTCATGGACATGTGAAGAATTTTTTGGTTTCTTTCTGTATTAGGTACCTTGAATTTACTAGCATCATCCAATCAAAAAATAGGTCAAGTCATGGCATCCATCGCGCAGACATTCGTGCCTTACGCTGTGATGCACTGGAAAACCTTACGCTCAAATTGACTGTCGCGCGCTTACTCTCTGTCGTAAAGCGCCTTTGCTCCACGTCAGGATGGCGTCACTACTTCTGACCTTGTCTCAGTCTAGAACTGATTTTTCAACCCGCTGTGAATTAACTAAGTTAATGAGATTTTTGCCAGGAATTTCAGCATTTTTATACTAAGAAGCTGAGATTATTTATTCAAGTTGGCGAGACAAATTCTACCGCTAATTTGAGCCAATGAATCCAAGGAGGTGGATCGTGCTGCAATCTTGCATGGCTATGCTCACTAGCGCACTAAATAGTAATCCTAAATGTCATACGGGACTTCTCATACAGAAAAAAGTGTTTGGCGTTCCAATTGGGCCCTCCGGAGCTGCGGAAATTTTAGGGCTAATTTATGCGGACGACCCGACTTTTGGCTATTGGTATGCTCATATTATGGAACACCCTGATAAACCGAAAGTTTTTGTATCGACAATTGTATGGAGTACAAAACTGGTGAACGCGCCTTCGACTCACCTGCAGTTTGAGCGGTTTCGCTACTGGATCATGGATCGGCTTGAATATGAACCCTGCCTGTCTCAACGAGACGGCGATGTTTACTCTGAATCTAAAAGTTTAATCGGCGCGGCTACTGAACTCGCCATGATGGTCATCGAATTTGATATCAAAAAACGTTGTGGATGTGACAGCAAACTTGCTGACGGAAGTCAAGCAGACAATCGCATTCTTAATGTATATGGCATGACAGGGGCTTTTGACGAAAATGGCGCTTGGGCTCCTCCACCTATGCCAACTTTTTTAACTGTCGTAAAAAATCGACCGTAATCCAACCGGTATCTTGCGCTTTCCGTTGCTTATCTTCTTTCGATAATGGATAGGGATTGTCAGCGGTTTGGACCTCGCTTCCGTTCGGAAAAACCTTTTTCAGCGCCGTGGCTATCTGTTGATTCCAAAGTGCTGACGCAGTTGTTCCTCTGGGCTTAACAAAGACGAAGTGAAATTCATACCCTTTTGTTTTTTCAGCAGCTGCTTGGGTAAAATTTTCTAGGGTTAATAAAATATAGGGAATCAACCACAGCGGAATGTCAGCATAGGACCATATTTTTCTCCTATCGGCCTTTCGAATCATGGACCTGAATTTGGAGAGAGGCATATTGCCGGTCCGTGCCAAACTCCGGCAAAATGCATATGCGCTTTTAAGATTGTCGTCTTCAAAAAAAGCCTGACGCAGCTGTCTCCCTCTTTCATAGTCCCATGCATCCGGTGCCATCCCGGCAAACCTACTATCACCACGATTTGCTGAAGGACAATCATCTAACGGATCAAGGTCCTCCGCACGATTTTTATGATCGAATCTTGAAATCCCCCAGTTATGGACGCCGTACAGTTCAACGATTTCGGAACATTGAGGACAGTAGGGAAAGATACCTTTTTCCTTATAGTTTGAAGACGCTCGTTCATGAAACGCTTGAACGCTGACGAATGGCCCGTTAGGGTGCCCATAACACGCTGTTTCCATCTAGATCTCTCAATCGTTGTGGGCATAATCTTTGTTGAGAATATTAGTGCTCTCGGAATCTAGTATTCTTTTATAAATATGAGCGTCTGAGGTCAATCATAAACTGCCCGGTTAGTATAAATTCGTCCAGAAGTTAATGAGATAAATATCAGTAATTATTTAGGCAAATTAATCCGAGCTACCGTCACCTAAAGATCAAGTATTTCCGGACACTATATTAAGTTTTTGCTCGTCCACTGCCAGTGCAAGTCCGTCGCTGAACTCATGTGGCCGTATCCAGTTATATCGTTGCATCATCCCGATACGCTTGTTGTACTGTCAGGTAGCTCCTATTCGGATTTCAGACTCTGGAACAATCTTTCCATTAAGATATTGGAGAGGAAGGTCGCTGAGTGCCACGAAAAGACCGCCCAAGAAACGCCACTAATCCAAAAATGGATGTTCTTATCAAAGACCCGCCGCCGCCATGATCTCGGAAGCCACAGTATCAAGCGACCTGGCCAACCTAACGAGATTTTTCAACGTCAGATTTTTTTCGCCTCGCTCAACAGCGCCGATGTAAGTCCGGTGCAAGCCACATTCAAAAGACAGCTGTTCCTGAGACCATTCTTTGGCTAGCCGCTTGGCTCTGATGGCCATGCCTATTCTTTTTTCGGGTGCCAGTCTCTTGTCCATGCGGACATTACAATGATTTGCACCCTTTGAATCGACACTCTATTAATAGCAAAAACGTTGTAATATTCTTTCTGGCAATACGTTTCCAGAGGAAATGCATAAATTTTTTCAATTAAACTATCAGAGATACAAATTTATGAAGAAACTTCCCATCCTTACCTGCGCTTTGGCGTTGACCGCATCGATTCTTACCGGTTGCGTCAATGGCAATGCTTCCATGACCAATGAATCGGCCAGCAGCATCCAACAAAAGGTCATCAAAGGAAAAACCAACAAAACCGAGCTGCGCGCCACGTTTGGCGAACCGGCCGAGACCGGCATTAATGAGGGTAAGGAATATTGGGCGTATCAGATGGCTCAGAACAGCGTCCTCAGCTTCATTCCCTTCTCCTCCATAGTGACGGGCTCTAGCGGCATCACAGGTAAATACGTGCGCTTCGTATTCGATAAAAAAGGCATCGTCGAAAGCTACAGCGTGAGCGAACTCAAACTTTGGTTCAACAGACTTTCCTGTGGGTCACTGATGCCGGATAAAGATCAAGGCCACCACAATGGAAGTAAATGGCGATCTTGAAGTTGTCACGATTTCGGAAGCCACAGGCGCGTTTTTGTACAGTTGCAATCTTCGAATTCAATCCTTCTGCGACGGCATTGGTAATGCGATGATTAAAATAGGTCAAGATGTTGGGCAAGTGCCGGGCAACCAGTTTGGCCTTTTCAATCATGGGCGGCAGGCGGCTGTGCGTGGCCCAGAAATACCAGCGCTTCCAGAACCGTTTGGCCCAGCCGAGGCTTTGGTAAGCCCACATCCCCCGCAACGATTCCTTCAGCGCCCAGGCGCGGGCCGTTTTCAAGTTGCCGTGCTTGATCTGATCAAATCTGGCGCGTGCAGCTGCAGGCATGTTCTCGGCGCTGTAGAGCCACAGGTACTTGCTGCGCTTGAGTGTTTCGTCGCCCTGTTGCAGCAGTGTTTTGTGTTCCTCCTTGCGCACGCGATCGACACCGTTGCCGACATGCTGCATGATGTGGAAGCGATCAAATACCATCTTCTCCTGCGCCTGCGGAACGTGCGCTTTGCAGCCGCTGATGTACGCCGGCCACATGTCCAGGCTGATCGCCTCGATCCCAGCAAGTTGCTCCCTGCTATAGGCGGCAAAGTACGCCGCCAGGCTTTCCTGGGTACGACCTTCCCCGACATACTCCACCGTCGCTGCTTGCCGGTCGCACACCAGCGTCATGTACTGATGGCCTTTCGCAATCGCCTTCTCGTCGATACCAATCTGTCTTGGCACGGCGGCGCCTTTGGCCGCACGCCCGCGCAATACCGCGCGTTCCATCAGGTGCCACGCTTGATCCCAGCTAATGCGCAGGATCTGCGCTGCGCGTTTGACGTTGGCGGCCTGCAGCAACTCGATGGCCAACACTTCAAACAGATGCGTGAACCGACTGCCTTGCTCCGCCCACGGCAACCCAACTTGGCGCACACCGTGTTCGGGACACGAAATCCGCGGTGGCCGGGCATGCAAGTACGTCAGAAATTGGCAACTGTCCAGATGCCGCCAAACACGCTCCGCCAAATGGTCATAGACCGTGCACGACGCCGCGCAGTCAGGACACGCAAACCGGGTACCGGCAGGGTGCGCGACGTGCACGTCAACATGCAGCTTCGCCATGTCCAGATCAACTCGCTCCACCGTCCACGGTTCATTCAAACCCAACAAATTCTGGTACAGCTCCTTGCCTTCCATTGCGCTACTCCCTGGCTAAACCTGCGCCATAGCGTACCCCTTACCCACAGAAATGTCCGAAGAACCCAAACTTTAAACCTTTCAAAATGATAACTGCCGTCATGGCAAAAGCCTGGCGACGGTTATTTGAGGAGGAACACTATGTGGAAAGCCCAGGCATTCCCTCCAAAAAGCACCGATTTGCAGCAGCATTTTCAGAATTACTTCGAGCTCTTGCTCAACACGGAGCGCACCCGGCTAGAGCTGATCATCACGCGCGAAGAATCATCGTCGCCCGAAAGTGTAATGAGCGAAATCGAGCGACGGATTGATTACCTCAAGGGCGCGGTGCGCATGGGCAGGCTCCTTTGCCTGATCAATTCAGATGAGGCGAAATTGAAGCATCAAATTCTGATGAGCGAACGTGAGTCGCTTCTTGCTCACTGCGCGGCGTGTTGCTCAGCCCGCGAATCCGCCTAAAAGTGCAAGCGTATTTAGGCTATCTTATATTTCAATAATAAAATTTGGGTCGAACTGAACGTTTTCGGTTCCCCCTCCGCGCATCTTGTAGCCACACGGATTGCAGACCACGCGACATCGACCGATTCGATAATCGGAAGAGTCGTGCATGTGGCCATGAACCCATACATCCGCGAGGCTTGCGACCTCATCCAGACGGGACGCATAAGCTGATGAAACGCGGTCGAAACTGTATTGATCGGCAACGGACAGCATGGACGGTGCCATATGCGTAATGACCACTGTCGATCCGACGAAAGGCTCGGCAAGTTTCCGCAGAAGCCAGGACTTATCTTCCGCATGGAGTTGCGCCGTATCGCTGGAGCGCAATTTCCGGTAATTTTTCTTGGCCAAACGAATCAGCTTGTAATCCGCCATGGCCGCCTCTGCAGCCCGCATACTGGCTTGGCGTTCATCGTCACCAAGTAACCGGAAATCAGTCCATAAGGTCGCGCCAAGAAAGCGGACATTGCCCAACAGGTATTCGCCACGGTTAAGGAAGTGAACATTCTTCGACGCTTCACATGCCGCTTGGATTTCATCCGGCACATCTTCCAGATTTTTACTGTAGGCCTCATGATTGCCGTGAACGTACATCACCGGTATCTCAGAAAAGGTCCTCGCAGCCCACTCCACGGCTTTAGCGCCTTTATTGATATCCCCGGCAAGAATCACCACGTCCGGCAAGCTAATCTCTGGATTGATAACCGGGGCATGTTCGCGCCACAGTTCATGATGTAGATCTGAGAGGATTAGTAAGCGCATGTTCTGGCCATTTGTTCTGAGTCTTTCATAACGAATTACAACCGCATATTTATTCCGGTTTTTTGGTACGTGGAGAGGATCAATCTGATCCGCTTCCTCACGCGAACATCGCCAATGCCCGGATAGTCGGGCACATCAAGTCACGATGATATATCCGGTCTTTCTCGGTACGCATAACGATTTGCGCGTGCATCGTAAAGCGCGTGATGTTGCGGGAAATTATTTTTCTTGTGAAACGTATAGGAAAGCAATTCGTTTATATTTCGTACGACGTTTCGCGGCCTACACCACTCCGGTACCCGATATTCCAATGTATCGTTAAACAAGTCCCAATCTGTTTGATAATCAAAACAGATTTCTAATTGTTCATGTTGCCCTTTGACTTTTTCCAACCACGTCAGCAGCCGTTCTGGCAACGCCTCTTGAGAACAAGCTGCGTCAGGAAAACGTCCAAGTAGCGGAATGACGGCTTCGTGCACGAATGGGCTGCATTCATTCGGCGGATAAGGAATTTCCGCATAAAATTCTTCGCCGGAATCAGCTACCATTCCGATGCTAATGAGAGATACGTTGATAAAATCCGTGAATTCCGTATCGATGAAGACCTTAAACGACATTGCGTATCTTTCATCAAATCAAATAGCGCGCTAATCGGGGTTCGAGGAGATTTGATGAGCATACTGAAATTTATCTTTCCTGCGCACGCTTTGATCCATTTCTTAAAATATATTATTTTATCGGCTAATAATTAAATCAAAGTGCTGACTATTGTCGGTTGAGATATCTCGTTCTGCCCGATACTATCTGTCAGTCATTCTCCATGAAGGAGCAACATGCCGGTCCGAAAAATACCGAAAAACTACCTAGGAGTCACAGGCGGTTTCGCCAGCAAGAAGAACGGGCAGATGCTAGGCTTCGAATCGCTGCTCGAGAAAGAGTACATGCTCTTGCTGGAGTTCGATGAAACCGTGGAGAGTTTCGAGGAACAACCCGTTTCCATCCCGATTCCCGGAACGAAAAATTCTTACACTCCTGATTTACTGGTTCGCTTTCATCCGGTTGTCCAACAGACGGTTGCTCAGCGGCCGTGCCTTGTTGAAGTCAAGCATACGGACGACCTAACAAAAAATTCTAAAAAATATGCTCCTAAATTTGAATTGGCCACGGCATATGCGGCGGTTAATAATTGGGATTTTCGAATTGTCACTCAAAAAGATATCCGTATACCCAAGTTAAGTAATCTGAAATTTTTACGCGAATACCGCAATATCAATCCGGCGGAATCGGATTTAGGTCAGGCTTTGGAGGCGTTAAAGGGACTTCGAAGCCCGGCGTCGTTTAATACGATGATCGATAAATTACTGACCGACAGCCAAGACAAGCTGTATTGGATACCGATCATTTGGCATTTAATAGTAACCAAAGAGATTCACACCGATTTGGACACGCCTTTCTCCGACAACATACTCATATGGCTGCCGCAGGTGAGCAATGGCTGAACAACAAAGCACAGTGCTGCGCCTGGACAAGGGCGCAACGGTAACAAGCAATGGTCGAGACTACGTCATCGTTGCGGTGGCCGATCTGAATCTGTTGCTCGCGCGGGAAGTCGGTTCCGGTGAAAAGGTTTTACTCAAAATCACCGATCTCAGCACGAAAAAGTTTTCTAAAGTGATCGCCAAGACGTCGAAAAATGATTCCACAGATCTGTTGGAGACATCAAGCGAGGATTGGCTGATCGCAGAAAAGCATCGCGAGATCATCGATCCGTTGCTGGAGCCGCAAGACCGCGCCAGTGTTTTGTACGCAAAAATAGCAGAGGAAAGCGGCGTGAGCCGCGCCACGCTATATCGTTGGGTTCAAGCTTTTCGCAATACCGGCTTGCTATCATCCTTGCTCCCTACAAAACGCGATGGCGGTCGCGGCCGAGGTCGGCTTTCCGACGAGGTCGAAGCGATTATCAAAGATTGCATCGAGAACTATCATTTGACGGATCAGCAGCGCTCAGTGAGCGCAACGGCTGAAGAAGTCCGCCGTTTATGCTCGAATGCAAATTTTCCATTGCCTGATGCATCGACGGTACGGCGGCGAATTCTGTGGATAACCGAAAGGGAGCTCCTCAGTCGGCGTAAAGGTACTCGCGCGGCTGAACAACGTTTCGATCCTAACATCAGCAGCATTCCCGACGCTGAGTGGCCGCTGGCCATGGTGCAGATCGATCACACCCTATTACCTGTCATGATCGTCGACGACATATCGCGTCTGTCGATCGGTCGCGCATGGATCACTCTCGCTATCGACGTATCAAGTCGGATGAATCTGGGCATGTGCCTGACATTGGATCCGCCGTCGGCGATGTCGGCCGGCATGTGCGTCTCGCACGCGATAATAGGTAAAGAGAAGTGGCTCGCCGAGTTAGCGGAAGATGTCGAATGGCCCTGTTGGGGCGTCATGGGCACGTTGCACATGGATAACGCCCGTGAATTCCGCGGCGATATGCTGAAAGTAGCTTGCGCAGAATATGACATCGATCTGCATCTGCGTCCGGTGAAAAAGCCGCGCTATGGGGCGCACATCGAACGGCTGATGGGAACGGTCTCCGAGGCGCTCAAAACGTTGGACGGAGCGACATTCTCCGGACCGAAGGAAAAAGGCGAATACGATTCTGAGGTGCGGGCGTTTCTCACACTGGCTGAACTCGAAAAGTGGTTGGTACTATTTTTCGGGCGTTACCACCGGCGCATTCATGCCGGAATCGGTACGACACCCTTGCAGAAGTGGCGCGAAGGTTTATTGGGCGGTAACGGTCGGCCTGCGCGCGGATTGCCCGCCCGTCGGCTTGATGAAGAGAAAATCCGCCTAGACTTCATGCCCTTCGAGGAACGTACGGTCCAGGACTACGGCATCGTGATTGATGACGTACATTATTTCCATGACGTGCTGCGGCCTTGGATCAACGTACCGGATCCGCACTTTCCGCGTCATCGCCGTAAATTCCGGTTCAAGCGAGACCTACGAGACATCAGCCACGTCTATTTCTTCGATCCAGAGGTTAAACGGTACTGCGCTATCCCTTATCGGGATCTCAGCCTGCCGCCGGTGAGTATTTGGGAGCTGCGTGACGCGAAAGCGCGAGCGCGTGAGTTGGGGATTCCGACCGATCACGAGAAAGAGGTATTTGCGCTCATTAATCGCCAGCGCGAGCTGGAATCCGATGCTGCGCATAAAACCAAAGTAGCGCGTCGTAACGTCCAAAAACGTGCGGAACACGAGAAAGCGAGAAAGAAGAACGCGGCCGATCTGCCAACGGTAAGTACGCCGGGGCCGTCCGGTCCTCCTTCTGCGGTTCGCGGATACGATCCGTCCAAGGTAAAGCCGCTTGAGGATGAGTACTGACATGCCGACGGATTATCCACATCTCAACGATGTCGCCACCGATCAAATGGCATGGACGGCCGCCGAGCGTATCCGCTCCATTCAGGAAGGATCTTGGTTGCCCTATGCGCGCGCGAAGGAAGTCATCGGGCGCATGGAGGATCTATTGAACTATCCTCGCATTACACGAATGCCCAACATGCTCTTGGTCGGGCCATCCTTTAGCGGGAAGACTTCTATTCTTGAGCGGTTTGTAAATACGCATCCGCCCGATATTGATCCGGACGGAGAATGCACCATTTGTCCGGTGGTGATGGTGGAGGCGCCGACTAAGCCCGATGCATCCGATTTCTACAGTCGCATCCTGCAGGCGTTAATGTCGCCCTATAAACCGACCTCGTCGCCGGCGGAACGATACTATCAAGTCAAAGTGCTGTTTGCGCAATTGAAGGTGCGTCTGCTCATCATTGACGAAATCCAGCATTTGATTGCCGGGAGTCTGAACCGACAGCGTGAATTTAGAAATGCGATCAAAAGTCTGGGTAATGAAACCAAGGTAACGATTGTTGCTGCCGGTGTTGAGGATGCGTTTAATGCTTTCAATATCGACCCGCAGATGTCGAGCCGTTTCGTGCCTGAAGTGTTGACCAGATGGCGTGCTGATGAGACGTTCGGTAGTTTGCTCGCGACGCTTGAGCGCCGCACCCCGCTCAGATATCCATCGGGACTCGACGAGCCCGGATTGATGCTGAGAATCCATTCGCTAAGTGAAGGGATGCTAGGGGATTTCTGCGATTTGATTAAAACGGCAGCGATTGACGCTATTCGAAGCGGCGCAGAGCGGATCACGCTCGATCAGATCGCCGATCTCCAGTGGACGCCGCCGTCCAAGCGTAAGCAGTCTGTTCGTCCCAACTAATTATCATGCGCGGGATAACATCATCGCTTTGGCCGATCCATTACAAGCCATTACCCGATGAATTGTTATCGTGCTGGCTTGTGCGTTTAGCTCATGGGCATGGACTTAAAGTTCAAACGTTTTGCAATCAGATATTCGGTAATAATTTACAGGTCTGGAACCGAGACATTGATAGGCTGGCACCAGCATGGCTTCTAGAAGAGCTTAGCTATCGGACTGGAACAAGTCCCCAAGTGGTTTGGAATACGACTTTACGTTCATATGAGGGATTTCTATATCGGAAATTTCGGTACGCGGGACCGCTGCATTGGATACTAGTGCTAAAAATGTATCACCGTAAGAGAAATGCGTACGGCCTCCAATTTTGTCCGACGTGTTTGGCGGAGGATTCTGTACCTTATTTTCGTAGAAGATGGCGGGTCGCTTTTTATACCGTTTGTAACGAGCATAAAACCATGTTGCTTGATCGTTGCCCAAAATGTGGTTCTTCAGTTGCGGCACATCGGTTGGACATTGGCTGTCTTGCTGGCCATGAGATTGGTCCGATATCGACGTGCCATGCGTGCAAGTTCGATTTACGAACAGGGATAAGAACAAAGCCTATTTCGTACGATAATCAGGCATTTGAATTACTAATGAAAGCAAGTAATTCTCTTTGTGACCCAGTTTGCCATGATATGAGATGGGAAATTGGACGGTATTCAGTTATGCATCAATTGGCCAGAATCATGACCACTCGATATAGGCATGCCAGCTTGCGTGATTTCATTTTGGATCGACTTGGATTTCCTGATATTCATTTAACCAAAGGACATATCTCTTTTGAAGTACGTCCTATCGAGGAACGTCATCATCTGATTCAATTAGCCGCTTGGTTGTTAGTTGATCTAGATAACAGATTAATGGAGGCTTGGCGCGCGCAAGCGGTCCGATACAACTTATTTCTGAAGGATTTCCCTGAGCATCCGAATTGGTATGGCAATTTAATTCAACGAATGGCACATGCGAAAGAACGAAAAATTCATTTCTAAATAGAATAATCGGATTTTTGTATTTGATCGAAAATAAGGAAATCACTGCTTTTATCCATACAATTTACGCCGTGAACACAGATGCCTGAAAATTTAAATAAATATATGGACGAAAAAATGTCAGACGCCAAACTTGAAAAAATAAAATATAACTACTCTAGTAAA